>JAKAPL010000022.1 GCA_021807105.1 Myxococcales bacterium
GCCTTTCTGGCCCACAATGCTCGCCGCGCTCATCCACGGCGCGATGCGCGCCGCCCTCATCGCGTACTCGGATTCGCCTGGGCCGCTTGATGCTCGTAAAGGTACAACCTATGAGCCCGTCTTATTCACGGTCCGGCTGCTGCGGCGTCCGATCCCGCGCCTGCGAAGGGCCTGCTCGCTCCTTCCTCCTGCGGCGTGCTTTACGCACGCCTCGTCGGTCGTCGCTGCGCTTGCCCTTCTCGGCTGCGGTCTCGAACGCCTCGCTACGCCGTACCGTGAATAAGACGGGCTTAGCGGCCGCGGTTCGATTGCCCTCCGCAGATCCTGGGCGCCCGTACGCGGCCGCGAACGCCCAGGACCGATCCGCAGCCATCGCTCGTCGTGCCCGCGAACAGGCACGGCAACGAGGCCTGCTCACTGGAGTCCCCAATCCGTCCGTAAGAAGCTGTTCCGGCAAGCCGGAGACGTCGATCGCCCGCTCGAAAGCGTCGAGAGCGCGCGCGGAGACCTCCACGCCGTCCTTAAACGCGCGCGGGGACGACGTTCCGCGGGAGGGGTGCCTTCCCAAGGGCCTTGACCCCGCGATTGCTCGCCTATCACCGGGGCCACTCGCCGATTGAGAATCGCCTGCGCAACATGGCTCGCGACCCGGCTCGTGGCCCGGGATTGACTCTCCGCGGGCCGACCGTCTACGGTCCCGCCCTCGCGAAGGAGGGACCATGGGCCCGAAGACCACCGCGCTGGTTGCCGTTCTGATCGTAGGGGCGTTCGCCTGCTCGGGCGGCTCCGCCGGCGGCGCGGGCTCGGGAAGCGACAGCTCGACGTCGAGCGGCGCCGTCTCGTCCTCGGCCAGCTCGGGAGGCGGCACGAGCACCACCAGCAGCGGCGGCGCCTCCGGCGTCGGCACGGCGGAGAGTTGCACGATCCCCGACGCAGGGGTCTTCGACGGGGGCGACCTGAACCCGGAGAACCCCTGTCAGGTCTGCGATCCATCCCTGACCGCGTCGGCCTGGACCCCCAACGTCGTTTGCAACAGTTGCACCCGCGGCGGTGCCAGCGGCATCTGCGACGCACTCGGCAACTGCTGCCTGCTCCACTGCGAAAGCGACTGCAAGTATCCCGACGGGGGGAGCGTTCCGGATTCCCATGGGTGCACCTACGACAGCGACTGCTGCGGCATCCCCAGGAACAGCGCCACCGACCAGGGCTGCTGACCCCCGGGGGAGCGGGGCCGAGGGCCTACGAAGTCGTTCCAGGCTGTCCGGGTGAATCTCTGGTGACGGTTCACCCCTCGAATCGGCTATTTCCCGCGGCAACTGTCTATCATCCCGTCTTATTCACGGTACGGCGTAGCGAGGCGTTCGAGACCGCGAGCCGAGAAGGGCAAGCGAGAGCGACGACCGACGAGGCGTGCGTAAAGCACCTCCCCCCAAGTCGTTTGGAGGGTGGCAAGCCCCCCGCAGGAGGAAGGAGCGAGCACACCCCCCCATGTCGTTGTAGGGGTGGCAAGCCCCCCCTTTGGGAGGCGCGGGATCGGACGCCGCAGCAGCCGGACCGTGAATAAGACGGGATCATGGAAGCCAGGAAACCAGCCCGGCCGGGGCTCGAAGGGTTGCGCGCTCCAAGCTTACCGCTCGGTGGAGCCCCTCGACCCGCTAGCCCGTGCCTGTGCGCGGCCGGCGCGGCGGGTGGGCCTTCAGGAACCGGACGATCTCCGCTGGATCGTCGGAGAGCAAGAGCAGGTCGCGGTAGTTCTCGTTCGCCGTCTCCTGGACGACTGGGAAGACGCGCGTGAGCAGCAGGTACGCCTCCGTCCCCAGGAAGGCCATCGGCGAGCACCACTCGAACTCGGCGTAGTGGTTCTGGGCGGCGTTCAGGAAGATCTCCTGGCGGGTGGCCGCGCTGCCCGGCGCGAAGACGACCCCGTGGCTCGCGATGGCGAGCAGCCCGTCCTCGCGAATGGAGTTCGAGAAGTACTTCGCGATCACGGTCGCGAACAGGTTGGTCGGCTCGTGGCCGTAGAACCAGGTGGGAATGGCGAGGTTCTCGGTCGCCTTCGGGTAGCGCGCGACCACCGCCTGTGCGCCCGCGACGTAGCGCGCCGCGGCCTCGGGCGTGGAATAGCCGTCCGCGGCGGCCTCCTCCAGTCGGTCGATGGCCCAGTCGAGGGCCGCGTCGTCCTCGCCAGCGAGGTAGGCGCCGAGGTTGCCCGCTTCCATGATGCCCGGACCGCCGCCGGTGGCGACGAAGTAGCCCTCCCGCGCGAGCAGCCGCCCGAGGGTCGCCGCCTTGCGGTAGTCCCGCGAGCCGCGCCGCGTCTCGTGCCCCCCCATGATCCCGACGACCTTCTTCGCCCGCGCGAGCCCGTCGGGACCATAGTCGAGCAGCTCGCCGAGCGCGGCGTCGATGGAAAAGTCATGGACCCGCTGGGCGAGCGCCTCGCGCAGGTGGGGGCGGCGACCGCGGTTCGCGCCGTGGCGCCGGATATGGGCGAAGATGCGGTCGTCCAGGCTCGACCCCGGGATCGCCGGATCGTAGCCCGCCATCAGCTCGGCGGGGGTGTACAGCGCGCGCCGGAGCGGGTCGTAGGCCCGCTCACCGCGCACCACGAGGTTCAGGTCGGAGGGCGGCTCCGCGACCGCGACGTTCCGCGGGGCGGGCGTCTTCCGGCCACCGGTCCTCTTCGGCGCCGCTCGCGTGGTCTTGCTTTTGGCCGGCATCGGGTGCGAAATACTCCACACCATGAGCGACCACCCGGTCAAGCCCTCCCGAGTCCCCGCGCACCCCTCCCACCACCAGAGGCTGGCCGACATCGCCCGCCGGGTCATGCTCGATCGCGGTCTCGCTCCGGACTATCCACCCGAGGCCCTCGCGCAGCTCGCGCGGATCGCCGGCCCCGCGCGGCTCGGCGCCGCCGCCCTCTCCGACCTCACCGGCCTGCCCTGGTGCTCCATCGACAACGACGACTCGCGCGACCTCGATCAGATCACCGCCTGCGAAGAGCGGCCCGGCGGCGCCGTCCGAATCCTCGTCGCCATCGCCGACGTCGACGCGGTCGTCGCGAAGGGCACGCCGCTCGACGATCACGCCCGCCTCAACACGACCTCCGTCTACACCGCGGGCGGCATCTTCCCGATGCTTCCCGAGCCCCTCTCGACCGACATGACCTCGCTCTCCGAAGGGGAGGAACGCGAGGCGCTCGTCTACGACTTCCTCGTCGGCCCCGACGGCGCCCTGTCCGCCGAGACCGTCCATGGGGCGCGCGTCACGAACCGGGCGAAGCTCGCGTACCCTTCGGTCGCGGCGTGGCTCGAGGGCGAAGGTCCGCTCCCCGCCCCCGCCGCGCGCGTTCCGGGCATGGACCGCCAGCTCCGCGTACAGGACGAGGTCGCCCAGCGGCTCCGGGCGCGGCGCTTCGCGGCCGGCGCACTGGAGTTCGAGACCCTGCAGCCCCGCGCGGTGGTGAAGGACGGCGTCCTCGTCGGCCTGGAACCCGACCCACGCAACCGCGCCCGCGAGCTCATCGAGGAGCTGATGGTCGCCGCGAACGGCGTCTCGGCCCGCTTCCTCTCCGCCCGGGGCGTCCCATCGATGCGCCGCGTCGTCCGCTCGCCCGAGCGCTGGGCGCGGATCGTCGCCTACGCGGCGACGTTCGGCGGCCAGTTGCCTGCTCAGCCCGACTCGGCCGCGCTGGAGCGTTTCCTCGCGGACCGCCGCCGTCTCGACCCGCTCCGCTTCCCGGACATCTCGCTCACCATCGTCAAGCTGATGGGCCGCGGCGAGTATGTCGTCGCGCTGCATGGGGCGCCGGGGCCCGGCCACTTCGGCCTCGCGGTGCGCGACTACACGCATTCGACCGCGCCCAACCGCCGTTTCCCCGACCTCCTCACCGGGCGGCTCGTCAAGTCGGTCCTCGCCGGCGCCCCGCCCGCCTACAGCGCGCCCGAGCTGGTCGAGCTGGCCGCCCACTGCACCGTTCAGGAGGACGCCGCCGACAAGGTCGAGCGCCACCTGCGCAAGTCCGCGGGCGCGCTGCTCCTCTCGAACCGGATCGGCGCGCGCTTCGAGGCCATCGTCACCGGCGCGAACCCCAAGGGCACCTGGGTCCGCGTCTTCCACCCGCCTGTCGAGGGCCGCCTCGTCCACGGCCACGATGGGCCCGGAGTCGGCCGGCGCCTATCCGTGAAGCTCGTCTCGGTGGACGTGGAGCACGGCTACCTCGACTTCGCGGCGGAGTGACCGTTCGCGACGTGGGGGCCGGGGCTCTCGCCCCGATTGTTCGCGCGGGCCCGCGCCGGTGCTCAGCCCGTCTTATTCACGGTCCGGCGTAGCGAGGCGTTCGAGACCGCAGCCGAGAAGGGCAAGCGAGAGCGACGACCGACGAGGCGGGCGTAAAGCACCTCCCCCCAAGTCGTTTGGAGGGTGGCAAGCCCCCCCACGCAGGCGCGGGATCGGACGCCGCAGCAGCCGGACCGTGAATAAGACGGGCTCAGTGGAGCTGGCCTTCCGGCGGGCGCGAAACGGGGGCCACCTTCAGCGGAGCGAGAGCGCTCCTAGTCGCGCGATCGACGGGGAAGCCGCGCTCGGGGAAGGCGAGGGTGCCGTCCCACCACTCGGGGACGAAGACGATCGCCTCGCCCGCGCCGTTGTAGCCGAGCTGCACGAGCAGGTCCGGCTCGAAGCGGCGGCAGTGCTTCTCGCAGCACCAGAACTCGCGCGTCACGCGGTAGAGCCCCTCGGCGGGGAGCGGCTCGAGCTTCTCGGCGAGGTCGAGGTCCGGGAGCGGGATCCCCTGCTCGGCGAACCGGGCGCGGTTACCCTCCCAGCCGGCCGGCAGGTAGATGCCGGGGCCGGGATCTCCGTGGTTGTGGAAGAAGACCAGGCTTCCGGCGGGTGCACCGCCGATGGAAACGAGCGTCCGGTAGAGACCGCAGGGAGGAAGAGGCATTGTTGGTCACCCGACGAGGGTCCGAGATGGGCAAGCGAGAGCGACGACCGACGAGGCGTGCGTAAAGCCCCCCGCGAGGAGGTACGGAGCGAGCACACCCCCCATGTCGTTGTAGGGGTGGCAAGCCCCCCGTTCGCAGGTGCGGGATCGGACGCCGCAGCAGCCGGACCGTGAATAAGACGGGGTGAGTATGCCTCGTTGCCGCGCCTCGCATCTTAGGACCGCCTCGATGGCCTGGCTCGGCCCGGGGATTAATTCACAAGCTGTTAGCCCCCATCCGGCGTCCGAGGGGATCGAATCGCGCGTCACTTCGTGGCGGCGGGTGCCCGGCCCCGCCCCACGCCGGGACGTCGCGTGGAGTGAAGGGTCGCGCCCGAGGCCGTTCTCCTGATCTTGCATTTCTGCCTTTCCATAGAGAGCCAATCCGAAGAGAGCCAATCCGAGCGGCGTTCGGGGCGTCACGACTGCCGGAAGTAATCGACGAGCTTCGCGTCGGCCGCCGCGGGGCGGGCCCTCCCCGCGGCCCAGTCGCGCAGCGCCTTGATCCGCTCTTCATAAGTCCGAAACAGAGGCACCGCTTCGCCGACCGCCCGGTCGAGGTCCTCCGGCGCGAGGTCGCGCCCGCGGGCGAAGGCCGTGTGGAGCGCGGAGACGACCGCCTGCTCGAGCTCGGAGCCGGAGAAGTGCTCAGCCTTGGCGGCGAGCGCGACGACCGGGAACGCCGCCGGGTCGCGGCCGCGCCTGCGCAGGTGGATCGCGAGGATCTCGGCCCGCGCCCGCGCGTCGGGCAGGTCCACGAAGAACGTCTCGTCGAAGCGCCCCTTGCGCAAGAGCTCCGGCGGGAGGTTCGCGACCTCGTTGGCGGTGGCGACCACGAAGACCATGCTCTTGCGCTCGGCGAGCCAGGTGATGAACCAGCCGAACAGCCGCGAGAGACCGGAGTCGCGCCCGGACTCGACGCCCGCGAACCCCTTCTCGATCTCGTCCACCCAGAGCACCGCCGGGGCCATCGCCTCGGCCGCGGCGACCGCCTGGCGCAAGGAGGCCTCGGGCGCCGCCTCTCCCGCGAAGAGGCCGGCGAGATCGAGCCGCGCGAGCGGCAGGCGCCACTGGGCCGAGACCGCCTTCGCGCACAGCGACTTGCCGCAGCCCTGCACGCCGATGAGCAGGAGCCCGCGCGGCGGGGGAAGGCCGAAGGCGCGCGCCTCGGGCAGGAGCGACCGCTGCCGCTCGGTGAGCCACTGCTTGAGCGCGTCGAGCCCGCCGACCGCGACGAGCCCGGCGGCCTCCTCGGGGGGAAGCTCCACGCAGTCGAGCGCCGCGCTGCGCCGGAGCAGCCGCCGCTTCTCGGCGAGGACCGCAGCGGTCGGGTCGCCCCCGGCGCGCAGTGCGAGGCGGAACGCACGGCGCGCCTCCTCCAGCCCCAGGCCGCGCGCCGCCGTCACCGCCGCGGCGGCCACGCCCGCGTGAATCTGGAGATCGAGCCCCTGCGTGGTCTCCTCGAGCGCGATCGACAGCTCGCCGTCGTCGGGCGGAGGGAGCGCGACCACCGCCGACTCGCGTTGCAATTCGTCCGGCGCCGCGCCGATCGGCGTGACCGCGAGCAGGTACTGGTGAAAGAGCGGCCCCTGCGCGGCGACCTCCCGCAGCAGGCGTCGTTCGAGGAGGCCGAGGAGCTGGGGGTGGAGATCGAGGAAGACCGTCAGGCCCGCCTGCCGCGTGGACCGCAGCGACGCGAGGAGCTCTGGTAGAGGACGGTCGGCGCCGGCGAGCGACCAGGTCGAGAGCGGCACCGCGAGCCGTCCGGCCGCCGTCGCGGCGACCTCCCTGGCCCTCCCTTCCTCGAAGGAGGCGAGCACGACGAGGCCGTACCCCGCGTCGAAGAGGCGGCAGATCTCGGTGGCGACGTCGGCGACCGCCATCTAGAAGCCTCCCGGGCGAGCGCAGGGACCCGGCTGCCGCCGTCGGGAAGAGGTGAGGGAGGGGCCGCGGGAGAAGCTCCCCGGTCTCCTCGCGGCGGAGGGCACGGGCGAGCGGTCCCCGGCGATCCCGGACATTCAGCCCGCCTCGATGTCGCGGGTCGCGGACCAGACCTCCTCGAAGGTCGTCACGCCGGCCGCGAGCTTGCGCACCGCGTTCTCGCGCAGCGTCCGCATTCCATCCAGGCGCGCCGCCTTGGCGATCTCCTCGACCGTCTCACCCGCGGCGATCAGGGAGCGGATCTTCGGCGTCACCGGGAGCAGCTCGAAGATGCCCGTCCGCCCGTAGTAGCCGGTGCCGCGGCAGCGGGGGCAGCCTTCCCCGTACGCCACCTGGAGCCGGCCCGCGAGGTCCTCGGGCCGGCCCAGGCCGAGCGCGGCGATCTCGTCGATCGCGAGCGTCGTCGGCTTGCTGCACCGGGAGCAGATCGTCCGCAGGAGGCGCTGGGCCATCGCCCCGATCAGCGTTCCGGAGACGAGGAAGCTCGGGACGCCGAGGTCGCGCAGCCGGCTCACCGCGCCCGCGGCGTCGTTCGTGTGGAGGGTCGAGAAGACCAGGTGGCCGGTGAGCGCCGCCTGCACAGCGTTCTGCGCCGTCTCCGGGTCGCGGATCTCGCCGACCATGATCACGTCCGGGTCCTGCCGCAGCACGTGGCGCAACGCCGTCGCGAAGGTCAGGTCGATCTTCGGCAGGACGCTGATCTGCGAGAGACCGTCCACGACCATCTCCACCGGGTCCTCGATGGTCGTGATGTTGATCTCCGCGGTCGCGATGGCGGCGAGCGCGCCGTAGAGCGTCGTCGTCTTGCCGCTCCCCGTGGGGCCGGTCACGAGGATGAGGCCGTGCGGCTGCCGGATCCACCCCTCGAACGCCTCCAACTCGTCGCCGGAGAACCCCACCGCGGAGAGGTCCTGGAGCGCCCCCTCGAAGATCCGGATGACCATCTTCTCGCCGAAGGCCACCGGGACGGTCGAGACGCGCAGCTCGACCTCCTTGCCGTCCTTCTGTGTCTTGATCCGCCCATCCTGGGGGCGCCGCTTCTCGGCGATGTCGATCCGGGCGAGCATCTTCAGACGCGAGACGATCGGCGCGTGGACGGCCTTGGGGATCGTGTAGACTTGGTGGAGGACGCCGTCGATGCGCATGCGGATCACCGACTGCTCGCGCCGCGGCTCGATGTGGATGTCGCTCGCCCGCTGCCCGAAGGCGTAGGCGAGCAAGTACTCGACCGCGGTCACGACCGGCTTGTCGGTCGCCTCCAGCTCCTCGGTCCCGGAGAGGTTGATGAGCTGTTCCAGGTTGCCCACGTCGACGGCCATCCCGCCCACTTCTCGCTCGGCCGCCGTGACGCTGTGGCGGAAGCCGTAGATTTCGGCGACGGAGCGGAGGATGTCGGCCGTGGCGGTAAGCACCGGCCGGATCTCGACGCCCGCGAGCTGCCGCAGGCTCTCGAACAGCTCGATGTCGAACGGGTTGCCGACGAGGACTTCGAGGGCGGGTGGATCGTCGATCCGGCGCCGGGGCAGGACGACGTGCTTCCTCGCGAACGGGCGCGAGAGGAGCTGGGTGATCAACGCGGGATCGAGCTTGAGCGGATCGATCTTCCAGTAAGGCAGCCCGAGGGCGGCGGCGACGGCCTCGACGATCCGATCCTCGTCGAGCTTCTCTCCCGTCTTGCCGCCGGCAAACGGTAGGTCGAAGGAGGCGAGCAGCTCGATCGGACCGACATCCCGCCGCTCGCCTTCGGACGTGGACCGGACGCGCTGGGTGGCCTCGCGGGCGAGCAGGTCGCGCCGCTCGGCGGGGGTGAGCAGGCGCGCGCCGACGAGCAGATCGGTGACCAGGGCGAAGGTGAAGTCGCGGCGCGTCCGCTGCGGAGCGCGGGCGACGCTCACGGGACCGCCCGTGCGCGGGGAGAGGCGGCGTCGAACACGTCGTGCCAGTCGACCGCGCTGCCGGGCAGGCCCGCGAACGCAGCGCCCGCCGCGACGGAGGAGGACGCCGACATGTCGATCGGCGCGCGGGGGAAGAGCATCTCCAGCCGCCGCCGGACGGCCGGCATCCGGATCGCCGCGCCCGCGAGCAGGACCTCGTCCACGTCGCGGGGGGCGAGCCGCCGGGCGGCGAGGAGCCTTACGGTGTCCTCCGCGATCCGCCCGACGAGGTCCGCGAACGCCGCCTCGGCCTCCGGGAGCGTGAGCACGGTGCGCAGCTCCACCCGCACGCCCCCGCGAACCGTGACGGCCGGGACCACGATCTCGGTCTCGCGGACCGACGAGAGCGAGAGCTTCGCGTTCTCGGAGGCGTCGCGGATCCGCTTGCGGGCCGCCTCGTCGAGGGTCACCCCCTCCTCCTCCTCGAACCGCTGGGCGAGCAACTCGGCGATCCGGAGGTCGAACTCGCTCCCCCCGAGGAAGCTGTCCCCCCCGGCGGCGACGACCTCGAGCGAGTCGCCCTCCACCTCGACGATCCCGGCGCTGAACGTCCCCGCGCCGAGGTCGATGACCGCGAGTCGCCGCCGGGGGAGCTGCCGTCCCGCGGCGTAGGCGCGCGCCGTCGCGGCGGTCTCGCTCACGAGCCGCTCCAGATCGAGACCGGAGAGGGCCGCCGCACGGGCGACCGCCGCCCGCTGCCGCTCGTCGAAGTGCGCCGGGACGGCAATGACCGCACGGGCGACGGGGACGCGCAGGCTCGCCTCGGCGAGGAGGCGGGCGGTCCGGAGCAGCTCGCCACAGAGCCGATCGAGCGGGACGGCCTCCCCGCGAAGGACGGCGGCGATCTCACTCCGCTCGCCCTCGACGGCGCGAAACGGCGCCCGGCGCACGGTAGCCGGCTCGAAGCGGCGCCCGAGCCAGCGCTTCACCGAGGGGACGCAGGCGGAAGGGTCCGTGGCGGCGAGCGCCCGCGCTGCCCCGCCCGCGAGGAGGCGACCGCTCGCGTCCAGCGCGGTCCACGAGGGGAGGACCGCTTCCTCCCCTATCCGGACCGGCTCCGGCTCGGCGTGACGGAGGATCGCCACCCGGACGCCCTCCGTCCCGAGGTCGATGCCCAACACCCAGTCGCGGGAGGCGTTGTCGGGGGGCGGGCCAATCCGATCAAGCAGCCGGTGGCTCTCCTCGTCCAAGTGGAGGAAGCGGAGCCGCGCGCCCGGCGGGCCGTCCGGGGGGCTGCGCCCGGAGACGACGGCCTCGCCGCGAAGGACGACCCGGCCGGAGGCGAGGGAAAGCTCGAACACGAGGAGCGTACCGGGGAGCCACTCCCGGTCCGTCGGCAGGTCCATGCCCGCGCGCGAGAGCCGCGCGCCGAGGTTCTCGGCCAATTCCCGCTCGGTCTCGAACGGGAGTCGTGCGCGGACGGTCTCCATGGCGCCGTCGCCCATCGGCGGGTTAGGTTAGCAGACCCCGCGGGCGAGGAACAGAAAGCGAGCGGCGCGCGCAGCAACGCCCCATGAGGTGGCGAGGGGAAGCGGCGGCCCGGAGCGGATCCTCCCCCGACGACTCCGCGAGACTCTCCCACCTGCGGTCAGACCCCCGCCCGCGCTATCCCGCTCTCCTCATCGGCTCCTGGCCACGCCGCACGCACGCCATGCTCGTTTCACACCAGCCTCCTAGGTCTCCCCTTCTCCGCCCGGCCCGCGCAGGCGGAAGTGGTAGCTCTTCGCGCGGGTCAGCTCCTGCAGGCCCCAGCGCGACAGCGACAGCCCTCGCCCCGAGTCCTTGATGCCGAGCCAGGGGAGCATCGGATCGAGGTAGTCGCACCGGTTCATGTAGACCGTTCCGACCGCGAGGCGCCGGCCGATCTCCTTCGCCCGCGCGGGATCCGCCGTCCAGATCGAGGCGGTCAGGCCGAAGCGGCAGTCGTTGATCCGTTCGATGGCGCTTGCGTCGGAAGCGACGGGCGCGAGGGCGACAACGGGGCCGAAGCTCTCTTCCCGCATCACCGGCGTTGCGCCCTCCTCGTCCACGACCACGGTCGGGGGGAGGAACCGCCCGCGGCCGCCCGCGACCGCCGCCCCCCCCCCGCACAGGACCCGCGCGCCCGCGCGGCGGCTCGCCTCGACCTGGGCCACGAGCTCCTGGGGAGCGCCGGGGAGCGCCAGCGGTCCCAGGGTCGTCGCCGGGGCCTCTGGAGGGCCCAGGAGGTATCCGCGGGCGAGCGCGACGAGCGAATCGGTGAAGGCGCTGAAGTGACGCTCGTGGACGAAGATGCGCTTGACTCCACAGCAGCTCTGGCCGGCGTTGTAGAACGCCCCGTCGGCGAGCTGCTCGGCCGCGTCGGCGAGGTCGGCGTCCTCGGCCACGTAGGCCGCGTCCTTGCCGCCGAGCTCCAGCCCGACGCCGATGAAGCGGCCTGCCGCCGCGGCCTGGACCTCGAGGCCGCCGGCGACCGACCCCGTGAAGGCGACGTAGCCGATCTCGCGGCGCGAGAGGAGCGCGCGGGTGTCCTCGTGGCCGAGGGTGAGGCTCGTCACGAGCCTCTCCGGCGCGCCCGCCAGGCGGAACGCCCGCTCGAACTGGGGGCCGCACAGCGGCGTCCGGCTCGAGTGCTTCACGAGGACGCCGTTGCCCGCGAGGACCGCGCCCGCGACGACGTTGACCGCGGTGAGCAGCGGGTAGTTCCAGGGCGCGATGTCGAGCACGACGCCCACCGGCTCGCGGGCGACGCTGCGCAGGAAGCGGCGCTTCTCGGGCAGCGCCGTCTCGGAGAGCGCCTCCGGGGCGAGCGCGGCGAGCGTTCGGGCGCGATCGGCGAGGGTGTCCACCTCGGCGCGCGCCTGGGCGAGAGGTTTTCCCATCATGCGCGTGATCTCAAGGGCCACCCGGTCCTTGTCCGCGACGAACGCGTCCGCGAAGCGAAGGACGAGCGCGGCCCGGTCGGCGACCGTCGAGTCGGCCCAGGTCCTCTGCGCCGCGGCGCAACGCTCGACCGCGGAGAGCGCAGTCTCGCCGCTGTCCATGGGGACCTCGCAGGCGATCTCGCCCGTGAACGGGTCGTCGACGCGCAGGATCTCCATCGCCCCGGCAGGGTAGCCGTCCGGGCGAGCCTGGGGAAGGGGGAGCGGACGCCCGCGATGGCCTCTGGGGCGGGGACCCCAAATGGCCGGGCGGGCGCCGGCTCGAGTGGCCAGAGTGAATGCACCGCTCCCCCACCTCGTCTATTCGGCGAATCGGCGGGCGGCCCGACGGGCCAGCGGGAGCCCCTCTGGAGGCATTATGCGGCGCATGCTCGTTCTCCCCTCGTTCCTCGGCCTCCTGGCCCTCTCCGGCTGCTTCCTGTACGGCAGTTGGGGCGGCCCGTGCGGCCAGGGTTCGGATTGTGGTTCGGAGGCGTGCTGCTGGCAGGGCTGGTGCCAGCCCTCGACGCCGTCTTCGCCCGGGAGCTGCGGGCAGCCGTCCGACTGCCCGCCGAATCAGACCTGTATGGACGGCTACTGCCTGACGAGCTGCAACGCCGACTGCGACTGCGATCCGGGCCAGCACTGCGACCAGGCGGTCGGCGTCTGCGTGGGCGACGGGGTCGCCGTCCACTGCCCGCCGCTGCAGGCCGGCGCAGGCGCTGACGGGGGCAGCACGCCGGGCGGCTCGAGCAGTAGCAGCTCGGGCGGCGGCGTGGGGATGGTGGACGCGGGCGGGGGCTCCTCGTCCGGGGGAACGACCGACGCGGGCTCCGCGCTGGACTCCGGGAGCGGTAGCTCGGGTGGGACGGACGGGGGGCCGGCGGACGCGGGCCTCATCTCGAAGGTCGATCCGGCCGATCCGCCGGCCGCGGACGCCGGCAACGAAGTGGATCCGTGCCGCGCCGCGGACGGCGGGCCCGGGTCGGGATGCCCGAGCAAGGACTTCGCGCACGTGCGGATCGGCGCGGCCTGCGTCGCCGACGCAGACTGCGGTCCGAACGGCGTCTGCCAGCCGCCGATCTCCCTCGCGAGCGGCCCGAACGCGACGCAATGGACCTCCGGTTACTGTACCGCGATCAACTGCGACGCCGAGGCTCCCTGCCCGGCCGGCGCGGAGTGCTTCTTCCTGCCGGCCGGTGGAACGCCCGAGCTTTACAGCCTCTGCCTCGCCGATTGCGGCACCGACTCCTGCCGCCGGCCGGGCTACCGCTGCGGCTCGGCGTCTCAGGCCGTCTTCGCCTGCCTGCCCGATTGCTCCTGCGACTGCGACTGCGGGCCCGATCTCGTCTGCGACGACGGCGCCTGCGCTCCCCCCTGCCGGGAGGACGCCGACTGCGGCGTGGGCGAGGTCTGCGCCGGGCAGCATTGCCAGGCGGCCCCCCCCACGAGCTGCACGACCTGCGACCAGTGCGGGACGGGCCAGACGTGTACGGGCGGGGAGTGCACGTTCACCTGCGAGGTCGACACGGACTGCCCGATCGGCGAGACTTGCGCTGACGCCGCCACCTGCCGCTAGGAGGCTGGTGTCCAATGGGTGCCGTCGCGAGGAAGCCGAGACCGAAGCGAGACGGGCGTCCGAGGAGTGAGCAGCGGAAACGTATTTTTTGCAGTACCAGTACGTTGAGCAGCGAAGCGATGAGGCCGCCCGTCGCAGCGAAGGGATCGACTTTCGCAGTAGGCCGCCATTGGACACCAGCCTCCTAGGCCCGCGGCGACGGCGCATGACGATCGTCACCCTGCTCTCCGACTTCGGCTCCGCCGACACCTACGTGGGACAGATGAAGGGCGCCCTGCTGTCGGTGGCCCCGGACGCGGTCCTCGTCGATCTCACTCACGCCATCGCGCCGCAGGACGTGCGGGGCGCCGCCTTCCACCTGTGGGCGGCGGTCGAGGCTTTTCCCCCCGGCACGGTGCACCTGGCGGTCGTCGATCCGGGCGTCGGTACGAGGCGGCGCGCGATCGCCGCCCGGGTCCGGCGCGGCGATTTCCTCGTCGGACCCGACAACGGGCTGCTCTCGCCGGCCCTCGCTCGACTCGGGGGGATCGAAGCCGCCGTCGAGATCGTCCGGACGCCGGGACGCCGGGGAGACGTGTCGCGGACCTTCCACGGGCGGGACATCTTCGCCCCGGCGGCTGGCCACCTCGCCCGGGGCGGGCGGCTGGCGGGCCTCGGCCCCCCGTGCGCGCGTCTGGACGTGCGAATCGAGCTCCCGCCGTATCGCCGGGAGGGCCGCCGGATCGTGGGAGAGGTCCTGCATGTGGACGGGTACGGCAACCTCGTGACCAACCTGCCCGCGAGCGAGCTTCCGCCCTCCTTCGTGGTCGAGATCGGCGCGCGCCGGATTGCCGGCCCCAGGTCGAGCTACCAGGCGGTCCCGCGCGGCCGCGCGCTGGCGCTCGCCGGCGGCAGCGGCCTGCTCGAGCTGGCCGTGCGGGACGGCAGCGCGAGCCGGCGGTTTTCGGCGGGGGCCGGGAACCCCGTCGCCGTCGCGCCCGTCTCCTGACGGTCGGGTTGCGGGCCGAGGCGGCCGTCCCCAGAGTTGGGCCGCACGGTTCGTATGCCCGGCAAGGGGGGTGCCCTGGTGATCGCGCTCATCGCCGCTCTATCGCTCATCGCGGTCCCGCGCTCCGCTCGTCTCGATCCCACCGCCCGGCAAACCGTCGAGTACCACATCACCCACCCGTTCCATGACGTGACCGGCGTCGCCCACAAGGTCCAGGGAGAGGCCCGCCTATTGCCCGACGGTTCGATCGAGGGAGAGGTTCGCGTCCCCTTTTCCGCCTTCGCCACCGGCAACGAGAACCGTGACGCTAACGCGCGGGCGACCCTGGAGACCGACCGGTTTCCGGACATCCTGGTCAAGGCGGTCGTGAAGGCGCCGCCGCCGAAGAGCTATCCCGGGACGGTGACCGCCCAAGCCGATCTCGAGGTCGCGTTCCACGGCGTCACCCACTCACGGCGGGTCCCGTTGACGATCGAGTGGCAATCCCCCGACCAGGCGCGGGTGACGGGAGCGTTCGACGTGAGCCTCACGGCCCATCACGTCCGGCGGCCCGCGCTGCTCTTCGTCCCCATCGGCGACCGCGTTCGGATCGACTTCAACCTCGTCTTTCGCGCGGAGGCGATGGGGTCGCGTTCCTTAGAAGGAGGACCAGTCGAGCACGCGGCCGGCCTGCGCGTCGGTCCGCGCGAGCGGCCCAAAGCGTAGGTACCAGGGCGCCCCGGCGAGGGCGGGAGCCCAGGGATCGGCCGCGAAGAGCAGATTCCCGCTCACGAGCGTCCTCACGGCGTGATGCCGGCCCGGCCCGATTTGCAGCACGGGGCCGGGCGGCGCCGTGCCCGCCGCGAGGCCGATCCAATGGCCGGCCGCGCCCTTGCCCAGAAGCTCGCGGAAGAGGCCGAGAAGATCCTCGACCCGCGGCTGGGGCAGGCAGTGGTCCACCCGCGGCTGTGCACGCTCGCCGGCCACGACGGGGTTGCATTGCCAGCGGGTAACCAGACCTTCGCCGAGAGCCGTCACCGAGACGCTCTGCCACGCGGGCGCCCCCGGCCGGGACGCGCCGATGCGGCGGACGAGGACCCGTGGCGCCGCCGCGTAGCGCCGGTCCCGGCCCCGATCGCCGGCCGGCGCCCCGCGACCGAAGGCCACCAGGGTGAGCCTCTCATGGAAAGGGTGCGCCCCGCCTCCCGACGCGTCCCAGGAGAGGATGCCGCGGGAGAGATAGAGCGGCCCCGTGGGAGCCGTCCGGATGATCTCGATCCGGGGCCCCTTCCGGGCACGGTGGTCGCCGATCTCCTTCACGGCGTCGAAGCGGCGCCCAGCAGCTTCGACGTCGACGCCGCCGTCGATGGGCCCGAGCTCGCCGTACACGACGGCGTCCTCGTCGAGCGGGTCGCGCGTGGGGACGCGGACGTTGCCGCGGGCGAGCATCGGACGCCAGGAGCCGAGGTCGCTCGAGAACGGCACGAGCAGCCCGGCCCCGCCATCGCCGGGCAGGCCGGGCAGTCCGCCGCCGGCCGAGCGGCAGGAGGCGCGGACCCAGATCGTCCCCTCACGGACCTCCGTCACCTCGGCGCGCACCGTCCGCGGCGTCGAGCCGTCCGACTGCATCTCGTACTCGACCCAGTCGCCCGGGGTTGCCGCCGTCCAGGGGGACGGCTCGCGCCGGGAGCGGGGGCCGGGCGGCTCCACGCCGGAGGGGGCCGGAGCCAGCCGCGAGGCCGCCAGCCAAGGGGGCGGCGACGGGCTCGCGGTCACCCCCTGCGGATTGAACTCTCGCAACGGCGGCGGCGTGAAGCTTTTCTTGGGCGCCGTCGCCGGCGGCAGGTCCTCGAACCGCCGCAGCGACGGAGGCTCGTCCCGGGCAGGGCAGGCGGCCAGCGTCGAGGCGAGGAGGAAAGCGGCGGCGAACCGGCGCGTCACGGCGCCGATTGTACGGCAGAAGCCGGCGGGCGGAGAGAGAATGCCGGACCGGAGCGGGAGGCTCCATTCTGGACCGGTGGAGTCGCCGACTGCCATCCGCGGCGACTGCGCTAGAATGGCCGCCACCGTGAAGGGATCGCTCCGACGAACGGCAGGAGACCTGTTCGATGCCGTGCTGGGCCTCCAGCCGATGATCGGCATGCTCCTCTGCTCGGTGCCGATCTTCCTCGGGATGCGCGAGCTGATCGTCCGGGCGTCCAGCCTGCCGGCGCTCCTCGCGGCCCTCCTGACCCACCCCATCCCGGCCCTGCTGTCCATCCAGGCGCTCTACTTCATTTTCGAGACCTACCTATGGCTCCGGTACCGGCCCTTCATCGCCCCGGACGACGCGCCGCTGCCGAGGCTTTCGGTCATCATCCCTGCCTTCAACGAGGGGCCGATGGTCGCCCGATCGATCCGGTCGGTCGCCCGAGCCGACTATCCTCAGGATCGGTTCGAGATCCTGGTCGTCGACGACGGCTCGCGCGACGACACGTTCTTCCACATGGAGCAGCTCCGCCGCGAGTTCCCGAGCCTCGTCCGCCTCATCCGCTTCCGCGGCAACCGCGGGAAGCGATCGGCGCTGCACGCGGGTTTTGCCGCGGCCACGGGGGAGATCGCGATCACCATCGACTCCGACTGCGAGATGGAGCCCGACACCCTGCGGGCCATGGCCGCGCCCTTCCAGTGCGACCCGAAGATCGGAGCGGTCGCGGGCCGGGTCACGGTGCTCAACCGCGACAAGCTCATCGGCGCCATGTTGGACGTGAACTACGCGCTCACCTTCGATTTCGGGCGCGCCGCGCAGTCCGGCTTCCGCGCCGTCGCCTGCTGCCCGGGGGCGCTCTCCGCCTTGCGCCTCGAGGTGATCCGGCCCGGGCTCGACGGATGGCTGAACCAGCGCTTCCTCGGCCGGCCCGTGAACCACGGAGAAGACCAGGCGCTCACCAACATCGTCCTGTGCGCGGGGTTCGACACGGTGTATCAGCGGACGGCCATCGTCCGGACCCTCGCCCCGTCGACCTACCGCCAGCTCTATCGGATGTTCCTGCGCTGGGACCGCAGCTTCATCGTCGAGGGCTTCTCGTTCGCGAAGTTCATGTTCAAGCCGTGGCGCGCGGAGCGGCGGTTCGAGCCCGCGGTTCACTTCGTGATCGGCAACCTCCGGCTCGTCCTGCTCTACCTGGGCCTCGCCGCGCTGCCCGCGCTCGCCGTCGCGCACCCGCGGATCCTCGTCCCGATCGGCGTCTCCACCTTCATCGGGGGGCTCTTCACCGCCTTCTACTATCTGCGCAGCGACCGCTCTCTCCGGTTCTTCTACGGCGTCTTGTATACCTTCTACTGGTCGCTGCTGCTCCAGTGGATCATGCCGTGGGCGATCGTCACCATCCGCGACGAGCGCTGGGGCACCCGGTAGGCTGAGGTCGGGTGGATCGGTCTCCGATCCGGACCTGGGTCTAGACTTCAAACCGCCGTCGCCTCGGGAGCCCTCGTGATTCCGAATGGTTAGCCCTGGCACGAAGGATGAATTGCTCTGTCTGCCAAGAGCGCATGGAGCGCTTCGGAGGTGCACGGCAGATGGCGAAGACGACGACCCGGGTCCTGGCGGCTTCCTTCTCCCTTCTCGGTACCCTCGCCTGCCGGGGGAGCGGCGGGACGGCGCAGGGCGGCGGAGGGTACTGCCAGCTCGACTATCACTGTCCCGCGGGCAGCTACTGTTCGGCCGGCGTATGTGATTCGGACTGCACTCTGGACAACGACTGTCCCTCCGGCCAGGGCTGCGATCCGCGAGGGCGGTGCGTCTCCCCGGGGCGGGTCGCGCCGCCGCCGCGCTTTGCCGGCCGCCTGAACGCGAACCGGACGCGGCTGGAGCTGTCGCCCCGATCACCCCAGGGGAGCCTTACCCTCCGCAACGACGGGCGGGAGGCCATCGAGCGATACCACGTGCTCACCGACGATCCGGGCGTCGAGGTCAGCCCCTCGGAGGGGACGTTGCCGGCCGGGGCGAGCGTCCCCATCCAGGTGACCGTCCATTCGCTCAACGGCCACGGAACGATGCTCCATGTCCTCTCGACCGGCGGTAAGGTAGATTTGCCGCTGGCCTACTACGACTCGTTCGCCGGGCGGATGGAAGGTTCGGTCACGGTGCAGGCGCCCTTCTGGCTCGGCGCGGCCCCTTTCGCGATCGAGCTCTCCGAGACGGGCGGCGCCGCGGACGGCGGCGTCGGTCTGCGCGGCGCGGTGGACGGGAAGGCCTCGCTCCTCTGGCCGGTGAACGCGCCGGTGGAGGCGACCGACGACGGCAAGAACTTCTTCGCCAGCTTCCAGATGGTCGGCCAGCCGGGCGATCCAGTCGACCCGCTCTTCGACGTCCCGGTGCGCCGGACGATCGTCCTCCAGGGGCAGCACGACCCGACCTTCCTGCTCTCGGTCTCCGGGACATACACGGAGGCGGTCGAGTGGTTCCAGGACGTCACCCTCCACGTCACCGGCACCTTCCAACTCCGGCGCCAGGGGGGCGTGACGGGCGTCACCCCGCGACCGGCGCCTCCCTTTCAGCTCAGCGCGGGGAAGGCCCTGGCCGGGTGCGCCGATCCCAAGTTCGGCAACACCGATGGCGACTCGTACTTCTCGGATGCCTTCGCCTTCGAGAGTCTGGGAGACGTGGACGGGTACGACAACGGCATGTGCCAGATCTCTACCGGCGACCTGCCCTGCGTCTCGCCCAAGGACGCGACCTGCGCGTTCGCGGCTTTTTCGCGCGACGACAGGGAGGGCGGCGGTGCGCTGGACGTCGCGCGAGCCGCCGCGACCTATGGCCTCCTGTCCGGGAACGACGACATTGCCAAGGCGCTGATGCCGGTGACCGCGCCGGGTGAGGCGATCGGGCTTGATGGAGAGATCGGCTACCTGAGCCGCGCCCTCACGCGCCTGACGCAGGGGCTGCACGGCGGCGAACGGGCGCCGATCGCGTTATTCATTTCCGGTGTCGCCGCGAGCCTCTGGGGCTCGCCCGCGTTCTCGAAGCTCTCCAGTCGCGACGATGTCGTCAACCGCCGGCTCGACGATGTCCACCGCTTCGGCGGGGCGGTGGCCGCACGGATCTTCGCGGGGGAGGAGGAGCTGGACCGCAAGGCGCGTCAGGGTGACGGCGACGTGGCCTTCACCGCGCAGGCGCTCGCCGGCGGCGCGCTCCTCGATCTCGGCGCGCTCGGCGCCCTTCTGTCGTCCAACGACGTGGCCTCCACCCTGCAGGCGCTCGTTGGCAGTGCGTTCCCCGACCTCGGCGTGCTCGGCGCCCTGCTGTCGTCCAACGAGGCCATGTCGTCCGCCGCGCAGCAAGGAACGGGGGGCGGCGGGGACGGCGAGACGGTCGCCGGCGAAACCAACACGATGATCCCCTCCCTCGGAAGCTCGTTCGGCGCCCTCGCGGGAACGTTCTCGAACGCGGTCCATGGGATGAACGCGCTGGGCTACTCTGACTCCTATGTTCCGTTCGGCTACAACCCGTCCAACCCCGAGGAAGACATCTACAAGCAGGCGTGCGAGAGCGCGGGGAACGCCACCGCGGTCGGAACCCTGATGGCCACCGCGTTCAGCGACGAGGCAGGCCTCAAGTCGAGCGTAGCCGCGACGGTTTCCGCGACCGGCGACATGCACTCTGCCTTGATCGCTCTGGAGGAGAAGGAGCTCGACCAGATCATCGCCCTCGGCGGGGAGCACTGCACACCGCAGTGCAGCTCCACGGCTCTCAACGACTGCTGCGCGTCCGGGATTCTCGGCCGCGATGTGGATGCAATGAAGGCGGCGCAGGATGCCTATACCGAATCCACCACCCGACTCAACAACGACGGCCAGGAGCTGGCGATGCTCCAGCAACAGCTCGACGCGCTCTACTCTGCCCAGCAGAAGGATCTGTTCGCGATCTTGACGACCGGCCAGCAGGCGGACCTCACGACGGCAAAGAACAGTTGGTCGCAGCTCGCCGGCGAGGGCGCGGCGTGCCTGGAGGGGGTGATGGGGGGCTCGGCAAGCGTCAGTGCGGCAGGACCCTCCATCAGCGGCGGTTCCGGCCTCGCGAGTTGCAGCTCGATCATCACGGCGCTCGTATCCAGCAGCGCCCAGAACCAGGAACTGCTCGCCGAGGATCAGGCGCAGGAGGCCTACACGCTGCAGGTCGGACAGAACCTCGTCCAGGACCAGGCGGTTGAGCGGGCCATCGTTGACGTGCTGGCCGACGCCCAGGAAGCCATCAACGTCAATGGCCAGCAGGGCGAGCTCTTCGCGGCGGCGGAGGCGCAGATCGCGAACGACCAGGAGCAGCTCTCGCAAGTCAGCAACGACTACCAGGAGCAGTTGTCGGTCGATGAGCAGCCAATGGCCGAGAAGGACCTGACGTTCCGGCTCTACCGGGACGCAGCCGCCTTCCAGTGGGCGCAGGACATGCGCGCCGCGCGGCGGGCCGTCTTCGGGGTCGTGCGCGCTTACGAGTACCTCGCGGCCGAAAACCTCGGCGGCCCCCGTGAGGCCGAGGTCCTCGCGGCCGAGACCGCGGAGGACCTCCAGGCCATCCTCGACGACGTCGCGACCGACTACGACGCCGCCAGGTTCGGCAACGAGGCCTCCTGGGCCCAGCAGCGCGAGGATGAGATTTCGCTCGCCCACGACATCCTGGGCATCCACGGCGAGATCACCGATCCGGTGACTGGCCAGAGCCTCTCGGAGGCCCAACAGTTTCAGCGGCTGCTCGCGCTTCCCCGGAATCGCGACGCGCAGGGCAACGTGGCGCTCCCCTTCTCGACCTCCATCCTCCCCGGCAACGGCGTCTTCGCGACCGACGTGGCCGTGGACGTGATCACCGGCCTCCAGGCCAGTCTCGTCGGCAGCGCGATCTCCGGCCGCACCGCGTACGTGACCCTCCTCCAGTCCGGGCGCGGCCGCCTGCGCGCGACCGACGGCTCGATCCAGACATACGCGCTCGGCTCGAAGACCGCCTCGGTCCCCGCGGGCATCAACTTCGATCCCGTGGACGACCCTCTCCCGCTGCCCAGCAACTCGGACCTCTACTCCCGGCCGGTGGACGACGCCTCCTGGACGCTCATCTTCGACCAGCAGGCCGAGCCCACCAACGCGGCCGTCGACGTCTCGCAGCTCACGGACATCGAGTTCTGGATCCAGCACCAGACGCAGACCATCCAGCGGTGACGGCCGGATCCCTTCCCCGCGTCCGCCCGCCCGGCTAATGTCCGCCCCATGACCCGCCCATCCACAGCCGTCCTGCCGATGCTCGCGCTCACCCTCGCCTGCGGAAAGCCCGGCGGCCCGCCCCCGGCCGGCGGGTCCACGCAGGCCGACGCGGGGACGCTGCCGCCCCTCGGCCTCCCCGCGGGCTGCCAGCCGCTGCTCGCGGGGGCTGACTGCTTTCTGCCCTATCCGTCGGATTTCTTCCGCGTCGCGGACGCCGGCTCGCCGACTGGCTACGCGATCGAGACCACGGGCGCGGCGAAGCTCCGCCTGCCGCTGGACGCCGGCAGCTCCGACCCGGGCGCGAGCGCGGACATCACCGACTTCCGCCCGCTCGACGGCTTCTCTACCATCCCGGCCGTGGTGGCGCTCTTCCCCGAGGCCGTCACCCCCGCGGGCTTCCCCGGCATCTTCGACGACTTCGACGGCGGCGTGCCGCCCTCCTCCGCCATGCTCCTCGTCGAGGCGGACACGGGTACGCCCGTGCCGTCCTTCGTCGACCTCGATCCGCGCGCGACGAACCCCGCCCGCCAGGCCATCGTCCTCCACCCTCTCGTCGCGCTGAAGTACACGACCCGCTACGTCGTCGCCCTCCACGGTGTGCAGGCCGCGGCGGGCGGGCTCGCCCCGGCCCCCGAGGGCTTCCGCCGCCTGCGGGACGGAAAGACCGTGGGCGATCCGCAGCTCGCTCCGCTCCAGGCCCATTACGACACCGACGTCTTCCCCGTGATCGCGAAGCTCGGCGTCGCCCGTGGCGACCTCCAACTCGCCTGGGACTTCACGACCGGCGACGAGACGCAGGCGGACGCAGACATGCTCCAGGTTCGCAAGCTCACGATGGAGTGGCTCGCGCAGAACACGCCGGCCGTCCAGGTCACCAAGATGGACGTCGATCCGCAGCCGAACAGTTGGCGCCAGATCCAGGGGACCGTGGAGGGGCCGCTCTTCTTGACGAGCGGCCAGCCGGGCGCGACGCTCTACCGAGGCTCCGACGGCCAGGTCGCCCAGAACGGCACGACGCGATTCCCTTTCACGGCGAACGTCCCGGCGTCGGTGCGCGACGGCTCGAATCCGGGCCGAACCGTCGCGTACGGCCACGGCTTCTTCGGCAGCCAGAGCGAGGTCATCGACGGCTCGACGCGCGAGATCGCCCAGGCTCTCCAGGCGGTCTTCTTCTGCATCGACTGGTGGGGCATGTCGACGGCCGACGCGCCGGTCCTGATCAACTCGATCCTCTATGACCCGTCGCAGATCCTGCTCTTCGGCGAACGGGTGCCGCAGGCGATGGCCAACTGGATCGTCATGACGGCCGCCATCCGGGGGCCGCTCCACGCGGAGAGCCACTTCCTCCGTCCCGCGAGCGGCGAGGGCAGCGGCCAGGGCGCCGGCGCCAACGATCCGGTCTACGACGGGCAGCCGGCGAATTACCTGGGCATCAGCCAGGGGGCGATCCTCGGCACCGTCCTCAACTCGCTCTCGCCGGACTTCCGGCAGATCGATCTGAACGTGGGGGGCGCCGCCTTCACCCAGATGATGTGGCGAGCCGTTCCGTTCAACTCGTTCCTCGACTTCATCCGGCTGGCCGACCCGGATCCGCTCGAACAGCAGAAGTGGATGGCGTCCACGCAGGCCGAGTTCGACCGCTTCGACCCGGCGACCTACGCGCCGCTGATCCTACAGCGCCCGCCCGCCGGGAGCCCGCCGCGAAGCGTGCTCATGCAGAACGGCCTCGGCGATGCGGAGGTCCCGAACATGGCGAGCTTCCTGCTCGCGCGGCTGATCGGGATCCCGGAGCTGTCGCCGAACGACTACCCCGTTCCGCTCCTGCCCGAGCAGCCGGCGCCCGTCGCGTCGGCCATGACGCTCTGGGACTTCGGCGTGGACCTCGCGGCGCTCTATGGCCAGGCGGAGCCACAGGCGACCAACAGCACGCCGGTTCACGAGGGCGTCCGCCTCCAGCCCTCGGCGCTCGCGCAGATGGACGCCTTCTTCCGGCCGGGCGGCGAGGTCATCGACCCCTGCGACGGCGGCCCCTGCTACGCGGTCGACGCCGGCCTCGGCTACCTGCCGGGCCAGACGCCGCCCGGGGCCGCGGACGGGGGCAACTAGGAGGCTGGTGTCCCATGGCCGCCTGCTGCGAAAGCCGATCCCTTCGCTGCGACGGGCGGCCTCGTCGCTTCGCTGCAAAACGGACTGCAAAGAGTACCCTTCCGCTGCTCACCCCTCGGGCGCCCGTCTCGCCTCGGTCTCGGTGTTCTCGCGACGGCGCCCATTTCACACCCGCCTCTTAGGGAGCGTCGATGGCCGCCGCCCACGCGCCGAGGTTGCTGCTCATGGAGTACCTGCGCGAGGAGCGCGGAGGCGAGCGCATCCTCGGGGAGGCTGGCCGCAAGCGGCTCGAACGCCACCTCGCGCGCTGCAAGACCTGCCAGAAGGACGCGGTCCAGCTCGAAGACATCGCCCGGTTCGCCGAGATCGCCGAGGCCGCGGCGGCGCGGCTTCGCCGCAAGCGGGCGCCGAAGTCCACGCCTCGTCCTCCGCCCGTGCCGGCGTTCGTCCGGCCGGAGCAGCAGTGGGCCGAGGAAGAGATCGGGCCGCACCCGGAGGACGACGAGCTCATCGCGCTCGGCAACGAGCGGTGGCGGGGGCGCGGCATGCTCTCCGAGGAGGAGAACCGCGAGTTCGTCATCGGCGACGGGCCGCCGCTCCCTGACGACGCGCGGGCACGGGTCGTGGCGCACGTCTCGAGCTGCCTCGTCTGCCATCTGCGGCTCTACTTCCAGGGGTGGATGCTCAACGCGATGGAGGCAGCGTTCTTCGCCTTTCGCGATGCCACGATGCGCCTCGCCTCCCAAGGGCGCCGGGTTCCCTCCCTGCCCTCTCCCGTGAAGAAGGGCGCCGGCCTCGCGGGCGCCTTCGCGAAGTTCCTGGCCGACGCGGAGGTGGCTCCGTTCCATGGGGGGCCGAAGGGGCATGAAGAGAGGGGCCGGATCCTCGTCCTCCAGTACCTCTTCGGCCACCTCGACGACGCGGAGCGCCGCGCGTTCGAGGAGCACGCGGCCGAGGAGTGCGCGATCTGCCATGGCCTGCTCGCGCGCGGGCGCAAGCTCTATCCCGACATCGCACGCCTCGAGAAGCCCGAGGACGTGCCGCTCGACGACCAGAATTTCCGGGAGGCACTCTTCTTCGGGCTGCTCGGCCGCCCCGACGTCGCGCCCGGCCCGCTCCCCTCGTGAGGCGGGCTCAGCGGGTGGCCGTCGCGAGCAGGCCCAGGCCATGGAGGGTCGGCTCGACCATGACCGGCGCGAAGCCTGCGCCGGTGAGGAGGGCCCGGAGCGCTTCGGGCGCGAAGCGGCCGACCGATCCGCTCACCACCCGCCAGGCGGCCATCGAGGCTCCGAACCGCAGCCCCTCGCGCAGGGCCGCGAGAACGGGCAGGATATTGAGCCCGGCCGCGGGTTCGAGGAGCACGAGCCGTCCCCCGGGCCGGAGCACGCGCCGGATCTCCGCGAGCGCCCGCTCCTTCCCGGGAACGAGATAGAGGAAGCTGTGGCCGGTCGCGCCGTCGAAGGCCGCGCTGGCAAAGGGCAGGCGCGTCACGTCGCCTCGGAGGAGCGGGAGCGCGTCGGGCGCCACGCCCTCGCTCCGCCGGCGCGCGGCGGCCCGCTCGAGCATGCGGGAGGAGATGTCGAACCCGACGAAGAGATCGGCCGGCGCGGCCTCGCGCATCGCCAGGGCGCTGACCCCCGGGCCGCAGCCGAGATCGAGGATGCGGCGGCGGCCGGGGGCCTCGGCGAGCTTCGCCAGCATCTCGCGCGCGTGGTCCCGCCAGGTCTCCTGGAAGACCAGGATCTCGTAGGGCCGCGCGGCGAGGTCGAAGAGCCACTCGGTCGTCATGCTAGGAGGCTGGTGGTAAATGGGTGCCGTCGCGAGAAAGCCGAGACCGAGGCGAGACGGGCGCCCGGGGAGTGAAGAGCGTCAAACGTACTCTTTGCAGTACGTTTTGCAGCGAAGCGACGAGGCCGCCCGTCGCAGCGAAGGGATCGGCTTTCGCAGCAGGCAGCCATTGAACACCAGCCTCCTAGGACCGCTCCGCGGCGCCGGCCGCCAGCTCGTAAAGGAGGCCCCAACGAACACCCCGGTCGCTCACCGTGAGCCGGTCGAGCCCGAGCTGCCCGAGGACGGCGTCGACGATCAGCGCCCCGACGGGGATCACGTCCGCGCGCCCCGGTTGTAACCCCGGGAGCCGCCGCCGCTCCTCCACCGGGAGGCGCCAGAGTCGCTCGACCCAGCGCGCCACCTCGACGCGTTCGAGCGCCGACCCGTGGACGCGGCCGGCGTCGTAGGCGGGCAGGCCCGCCGCGAGCGCCGCGAGCGTCGTCACGGTGCCGGCGGCGCCGACGAGCCGCGTGCCGGCGCCGGCGGCCGGGACCGGGAGGAGCGCCCCGGCGATGGCGCGCCTCGCCTGCTCGCGCTCGCCCGGGGCCGGGGGATCGGAGCGGACGAACCGCTCGTAGAGCCGGACCGATCCGACGGGAAGCGAGGTCCAGTACGACACCCGCTCGCCGCGGCCAAAAACGATCTCCGTCGATCCTCCGCCGACGTCGAGGAGGGCGAGCGGCCCGCCGCCCGCGAACTCGTGGCGGGCAGCGAGGTAGCCGAGCCGGGCCTCGCGCTCGCCGCTCACGATCTCGGGGGCGAGCCGGAGCGCTCGCAGCCGTTCGAGGAACGCGGGACCGTTCTCGGCGTCCCGAGCCGCGCTCGTCGCCACGCAGGCGATCCGCGACGCACCGAGGTCTCGGGCCTGCGCCGCGTACGCCTCCACGACGGCGAGCGTCCGCGAGAGGCTCTCGCCGGAGAGCCTCCCGGTCGCGTCGACCCCCCGCCCGAGCCGGGTGATCTCGGCGCGTTCCACGACCGCCTTCAGTCCCGCGGGGCCCTGCTCGGCGACGGCGAGCAGCACCGAGTTGGTGCCGATGTCGATCGCCGCGAACCGCGCCGGCGCGCTCACCTGCGGAAGCTCGGTCCCCAGGCCGGCGTCGCGTAGCCGCCGTCGTGGGTGAGGGGGTGCTGCGCGTTGCCGTCCACGGTCGTCACCCACAGCTCGGACTTGCCCGTCCGCGTGGAGACGAAGACGAGCAGCCGGCCGTTCGGCGCCCACGAGGGATCGGAGTTGAGCCCCTGGTCCTGCGTGATCCGGCTCACCTGGCCGGTTTGGACGTTCACCGTGAACAGGTCGAAGACGGCGCGCTCGTCCCGGGCGGTGAAGGCGATCAGGTCGCCGCGGGGCGACCAGCGGGGCGTCTGGTTGTAGTTGCCCTGGAAGGTGAGCCGCCGGGGGGCGCTGCCGTCGGCGTTCATCACGAAGATCTGCGGCGACCCCTCGCGCTGGCTCACGAAGGCGATCTGCTTCCCGTCGGGCGACCAGGTGGGGCTCGCGTCGATGCCGTAGCTGTCGGTCAGGCGGGTGATCGGGCCGCCCGCCGCGGCCATCACGTAGATCTCGTCTTTGTCGCCCTCGCTCATGGCGAAGGCGAGCTTCCGGCCGTCGGGAGAGAAGGCCGCGCCGGTGTTCAGGTCGCCGTGGGCGGAGAGGAGCTTCTCCGAGAGGCTCGGGAAGAGGACCTCCCAGAGATCGGGGTGGCCCGTCCGGTAGCCCGTGTACGCGATCGCCCGGCCGTCGGGCGCCCAGGCCGGCAGCAGGTTGAGCGAGCCGTGGTGCGTCGCCTGGCGCGCGTTCTGGCCGTCCCAGTCGGAGATGAACAGCTCTCGCCCCCCCCGTCCCAGGTTGCGGATGAAGGCGATCTGGGACTCGAACGCTCCCGGCTCGCCGGTGAAGAATTGGATCAGGTCGTCGGCGAAGCGGTGGGCGAGCTGCCGGGCGCGTGCCGCCGGGGCCCGGTAGCTCTTCTCGAGCTGCTGCTGCCGGGCGAGCACGTCGAAGAGCAGGAACTGGGCGACGATCTCGCCGCCGGCCGTGGTCACCGCCCCCTTGACCAGCCCCTCCGCCCCCACGTCGGTCCAGCGCTGGAAATGGATGCCGTCTGCGGTCATCGGCTCGTGGGGATCGGCGAGGTAGCCCTTGGGATTGAGGACATTGGGGTCGAACAGTCCGCTCGCCGCGAGGTCGTCGGTCAGGGCGCGCCAGAGCTCGGCGGCCGCCTCGCCCGCGCCGCCCTGGGCGGCGAACGGGGCCACGGCGAGCGGGTAGGGCTGGAAGCTCGCGCCGCCGATGATGAGCTTGGGCGGCCCGGCGGCGGCCAGCAGGGCGGTCATCGCGACGGGGATTATCGAGAGCATCGGACGGCTCACATCTCGGCGCTGCGAAACTCGAGCACGACGCCCTCTCGCGCCTGTGCCGCGAGCTCCGGAGGCGGCGGGGGGATGGCGCGGCAGCGCTTCACCGCGTCCTCGACCGCGCGGTCGAACACCGGGTTGCCGCTCGAGGCCTGGGTCTGCTGTTCGAGGATCGTCCCGTCGCCCGCCACGCTGATCTGCACGTCGGCGACGAGCTTGTCGCGCTCCGCCTGGGGGATGGTGTTCGGCACCACGTAGAAGCGCTTGATCCGGTCGACGACCCGCGCCCAGTACAGGTCGCCCACCGTCGCCTCCGCGGTCCCGTTCTCGAAGCCGTCGAGCTGGCCCGTCCGGTCGTCGTCGACCTGCTGCTGCAGCTTGTTCAGGGCATTGCGGAGCAGCTCCTCGGGGCGCCTCGACTCCCGGGACGTGAGCTTCGGGTGGTGCGTCGAGGCGACGGGGAGCGCGTGCGCCGTGGCCACGACCACCGGCGCGGCCGGCCGCGAGGCGGGCTCCTGGGGCCGTCTCGGCAGCAGCCGCTTGTCACGTGGCGTCCCCAGCCGGGCGAGCTGGACGTGGATGGCCTGCGGCGGCAGGAGCGACGCGGGGTGGAAGAGCGAGGTGGCGAGGAGCGCGCCCACGAGGACCGCGTGCAGGACGGCCGCGATCCCGAACGACGCGCCGAGGGGGAACGAGGGGCGCGGCGGCGCGCCGGCGTACACGGCGGCGCTCACCGGCGCGTGCCCCCGTGTCCGGCTGGCGGCGCGGCCGTGGCGGAGAGGGCGTCCGCGTCCCCGGCGGCGTCGGTGATCATCCCGAGGTTGTCGATCCCCGCCCGCTGGATCGCGGCCATCACCGAGACGACGTAGCCGTAGGGCAGCGTCCGGTCCGCCTTGAGGTAGAGCTCCTTCTCGGCCTGGAGCCGCGCGTTCGCCTTCAGCTTGTCTTCCAGCTCCGCCGGCGGGATCTCCACGTCGTCGAGCACGATCCGCTTGTTCGCGTCGATCGACAGCACGAGCTTCGCTTCCCGCGCGGGGAGCTGCGCGGCGCGCGTCTGGGGGAGCGCCACCTTCACGCCCTGCTGGATGAGCGGCGTCGCCACCATGAAGATGATCAGGAGCACGAGCATCACGTCGACGAGCGGCGTGACGTTGATCTCCGAGAGCGAGCCGCGGCCTGATCCGCCCGAGAACGCCATCGCCGGATCTTACTTGAAGAAGTGGCGCTTCACGATATTGAGGAAGTCCGAGGAGAAGCTCTGCATCTCGCTGTCGAGCACCCGGATCTTGGAGAGGAACGAGTTGTAGGCCACGACCGCGGGGATGGCCGCGAACAGTCCGAAGGCCGTCGCGATGAGCGCGTGGCTGATCGGCTGGGCGACCGTGGCGAGGTTCGCGTTGCCCTGCGAGTAGATGTCGGAGAACGCGTTCATGATGCCCCAGACGGTCCCGAAGAGGCCGACGAACGGCGCCGCCGAGGCGGTCGTGCCGAGGAACGGCACGGTCGACTCGAGCTGGGTCAGCTCCGCCCCCCGCGCCCGGGTGAGCGCCCGCTCGACGTTCTCGATGCCGCCGAGTCGCTCGCTCATCGCCTTCTCGCCGTTCTGCGGCGCCTGGGTGAGCTTCGACAGCTCGATGTAGCCGGCGCGGAAGACCTGCGAGACGGGGCTCTGGACGGTCTTCTCGGAGCCCTCGAAGATCGCGTCGAGCCGGCGGCTCTGCCAGAAGCTCTCCAGGAACGCCGCCGACTGCCGCTGCGCCGACTTCAGGTGGGCGTACTTGCGGACGATGATCGTCCAGGAGGCGAGGGACGCGCCGAGCAGGAGTCCGAGCACGGAGAGCTCGACGAGCCCGGCGTGCTCGATGACCTCGACGTAGTTGAGCCCCGCGGCGAGGACGGGGGCGAGAGGAGCGTGGGGCATGGCGATGAGGGGGAGCCTGTTCAACCGGGCGGCAAGGCGGGTATTCCCATAGCATGCCCGCTTCTCGTGCGTCAAAAGGCCCCCACTTGCCAGGAGCCGGACGCCCGTCCTAGGGTGTCGCCGCCATGAAGCCTGGCCGGTCGCCGGAGGTCGAAACCAGGGACGGCGTCTCCCATTTAGGCGCCCGCCCGCGGGTCCCGCCGCCGGGGCTGCGCCCGATCGCCGGAGCCCTCGCCGCGCTCTTCTTCGCTGGGGGCTGCGTCTACTACTTCTCCGGGTCGGGCAATTCCGCCGGGGGGACCGCCCTCTCCTTCCGCTGGTCCTTCGGCGATGCGAGCAGCCCCGAGACGTGCGCGCAGGCGGGCGTCGCCGTGGTGGAGGTCATCATCGACGGGACCAGCGAGCCGCTCGCGAGCTGCCTGGACGCGAACGGAGTCCCCGGGACCACCATCGAGGGGCTCGCGACGGGCACGACGCTCTGGGAGCTGCGTGGCGAGAGCCAGGACGGCCGCGTCCTCTTCGACGCCTGGGGCCAGACGAAGCTTTCGGGCGGCGGTGACACGGCGGTGGATGTCGTCCTGCCGCCCGCCGCGAGCAGCGGCCTCTTCCCGCTCACCTTCCTCTGGACCTTCGGCGGGCAGAGCTGCGCGGCAGCGGGGGTGAAGGCGGTCTCCGTGCAGGTCGTCGATTCCGTCCGGGGCGCCGACGTCGACGCCTCGGTGCCCTGCACGGACGACGGCGGCGTCGACGGCGTCACGCTCCAGGACTTCGCCGCCGGGAACTATCCGTACGCGCTGTCCGCGTATGGGGCCGACGGCGGCTACCATGCCTCGGGCACGGCGGCGATCGACGGCGGGCCGGCCGTCGTCTCGGCCAGCCTCGCCCCCTGACGGCCGCCCGTGCCGGTCTTTCGCGCGCCGCGCGACCGCGCCATCGCGGTCTTCGATTCCGGGGTCGGCGGCCTGACGGTCCTCGCCGCCTTACGCCGCCGGATGCCGCGCGAGGAGCTCGTCTACCTGGGCGACACCGCCCGCGTCCCCTACGGGACGCGCTCGCCGCAGGTCATCACCCGATACGCCATGAACAACGCCCGTTTCCTCGGGAGCTTCGATCCGAAGCTGCTCGTCGTGGCCTGCAACACCGTCTCGGCGGTCGCGCTCCCGGCGCTCTCCGCCGCCCTCTCCGTGCCGGTCCTCGGCGTCGTCGAGCCCGGAGCCGCCGCGGCCGCGCGCGTGCAACGGGGGCACGTGGGGGTCATCGGGACGTCGGGGACGGTCAGGAGCGGCGCGTACCAGGCCGCCCTCGCGCGCCTCTGCCCCGGGGCGCGGGTCAGCGCCGCTGCCTGCCCCCTCTTCGTCCCCCTCGCCGAGGAGGGCTGGACCGAGGGCGACGTCCCGCGGGAGGCCGCTCACCGCTACCTCGACGGCCTCGTGGCCGCCGGCATCGACACGCTCCTCTTGGGCTGCACGCACTATCCGCTGCTTCGCGGCCCCATCGCCGCCGCCGCCGGTCCCGGCGTGCAGCTCGTCGATTCCGCCGATTCCACGGCCGAGGCGGCCGCCGCGCTCATCCGGGAGCGAGGCGTCGCCCGCGAGACGGAGGGCGCCGGCAGCGAGCGCCTCTTCGTCACCGACCTCGCCGAAGGCTTCGGGCCCCTCGCCCGGGCCTTCCTCGGCCGTCCCGCGCCCGAGCCCGTGGTGGTCGACATCTCGTAGCGACGCGGCGGCTCGTCTCGCCCGGACGAGCGTGGATCGGCGCCCCGCCGAGCGCTGGTTTGGGCCTGTCGAGCACTGATCTCGCCCTGTCGAGCGGTGGTCTCGGCCTGTCGAGCGCTGATCTGGGCCTGTCCAGCGCTGGTCTCGGCCTGTCGACCGCTGGTCTCGCCCAGACGACCGCTGATCTCGCCCAGACGACCGCTGATCTCGCCCAGACGACCGCTGATCTCGCCCAGACGACCGCTGATCTCGCCCAGACGACCGCTGGTCTCGGCCTGTCGAGCGCTGGTCTCGCCCAGACGGCCGCTGGTCTCGCCCAGACGGCCGCTGGTCTCGCCCAGACGGCCGCTGGTCTCGCCCAGACGACCGCTGGTCTCGCCCAGACGACCGCTGGTCTCGCCCAGACGACCGCTGGTCTCGCCCAGACGGCCGCTCGTCTCGCCCAGACGGCCGCTCGTCTCGCCCAGACGGCCGCTCGTCTCGCCCAGACGGCCGCTCGTCTCGCCCAGACGACCGCTGGTCTCGCCCAGACGACCGCTGGTCTCGCCCAGACGGCTGCTCGTCTGGCCTGGACGAGTGCGGATCTCGCACGACCGCGCGGTCCGCAGAGAGCCGCTCGGCTCGCGCCGTCGCGTCGGGAGGAGCAGAAGGTAGGCCGGCCTGCTCCAGTTGCCGGGCGGCGGCGTTGGCGCCATCTGAAGGGACGGACCGGACGAGCATTCTCGAAGTCGTCGATCAGGGGTGCGATGGGTTCCGTGCCCCGGCCTCGTCTCCACGGCCACCGTCGAGGGCTTCATCATCGCTTGAAGGTGATCGTAGACGGAGCGGCGCGTTCCCCGGCGAGGTGGGGGACTCTGCCCTCTGTTCTCCACGCGGGCCCTCGTTCACCCGTCCAGCGCGGGCTGGATCTCCTTCGGGAGGTGGCGCACGTCGGCGAGGGCGAGGAGGCGCGGGCCCTCCGGGAGGAGCTCGACGATCGTGACGCTCCCGGGCGGGGCGGCGATCCGGGCGCGGAAGAGGCGAAGGGGGATCCCCAGGAGGTCGCAGACGAGGACGCGGAGGGTCGCCTTGTGGGTCACCGCGAGCACGTCGCCGTCCGGGTGGCGCGCGCGCAGCTCCTCGACCGCCGCGCGCGCGCGGTCTGCGATCTGGCGCGCGGTCTCGCCGCCCGGGGGCGCGAGCCGCTCTGGATCGGCCTGCCAGGCGGCGAAGGCGCCGGCGTCGCGGGCGGCGATCTCGTGCTCGAGCAGCCCCTCCCATTCGCCGTACTCGATCTCGCGCAGGCGCGGGTCGATCGAGACCGGCAGGCCGGCGCGCGCGGCGACAGGCGCCGCGGTCCGGCGCGCCCGCTCGGCGGGGCTCGCGACGATCGCGCGCCAGGGGGTGGCCCCGTAGTAGTCGGCGAGGGCGCGGGCCATCGCCTCCCCTTGCGCGTTGAGCGGCACGTCGAGGGTCCCACAGAAGCGTGCCGCGAGGGCACCGTCGGTCTGGCCATGCCGGGCGAGGAAGAGGCGGAGCATCGGGCCAGGGTAGCACGCGGCGGCCCGGGCGGCGCTTGCGGTCGCGGGCGCGCCGTCCCAGCCTTCGCCCGAGCCGAGACGCGGCCGCCGTCGTCTTCTCGGTCGGCTCGATGGCTCCCTTCCCGCTCGTCCTCTATCGCTGGGGCCCGCCCGCCTGCCCCGCGATCCACCGCTCGACGCGCGTCTTCAGGATCGGCAGCGGCAGGGCGCCGGCGCCGATGACCTCGTCGTGGAAGGCGCGCTCGTCGAAGCGTGGGCCGAGCGCCTTCTCCGCCTGCTCGCGCAAGGCGCGGATCTCGAGCTGGCCGAGCTTGTAGCCGAGGGCCTGGCCCGGCCAGACGAGGTAGCGGTCGACCTCGACGCGCGCGTTGAGCTCGGGCTGTCCGGTGTGGTCGATGAAGTAACGGACGGCCTCTTCGCGCGTCCAGCCCATCGCGTGCAGGCCGGTGTCCACGACGAGCCGGACGGCCCGCCACATCTCCGCGGAGAGCTGGCCGAAGCGGTCGTACGGGCTCTCCAGGACGCCCAGCTCCCCGCCGAGCGACTCGCAGTAGAGCGCCCAGCCTTCGAGGAAGGCGTTGTACATGGCGAAGCGGCGGAACTTTGGCAGGCCGGTCAGCTCCTGGGCGAGCGCGATCTGGAGGTGGTGGCCGGGGACCGCCTCGTGGAGGGTCAGGTCGACCATCGCCCACTTGGGCCGCGAGGCGAGGTCGTAGCTGTTCGCGAGGAACGTCCCGGACCGGCCGGCCTCCGGAGAGCCCGGCTCGTAGAAGGCCGCCGGCGCGGTCTTCGCCTCGTAGGCGGGCATCGCCGAGACGCCGTAGGTGAGGCGCGGGAGCGTCCCAAAGAGGCGCGGCAGCCCGGCGTCGATCCGCTTGGCGATGTCGCGATAGCCGGTGAGGAGCGCGGCCGCGTCCCGGTAGAAGAAGCGCGGGTCCGTGGCGAGGAAGTGGAAGAACGCCCGCTGGTCGCCGGGAAAGCCCGCGTCGCGGCGGGCGCGCTCCATGGCCGCGTCGAGCCGCGCGACCTCCGCGAGGCCGAGCGCGTGGATCTCGGCAGGCGTCTTTTCGGTCGTCGTCTGGACCTCGATCTCGTGCCGGTACCAGGCGGCGCCGTCGGGGAGGGCGGTGAAGCCGAGGGTCGTCCGCGCGTTCGGCACGTAGGTGTCGCGGACGAAGGCGAGGAGCTCGCGGTACGCCGGGAGGACCCGCTCGCGCAGGACGGCGATGGCTTCGGCGCGCAGCCGCCGCTGCTGCGCGGGGTCGATGGTCGCGGGCAGGGTCGCGAAGACGGCCTCGTAGAGCGGGTTCTCCTCGGGGTCGGCGCCGACGTGGTTTTCGAGCTGCGCCGGCGCCCGCTCCAGGACGACTCGCGGCGGCGTGATGCCGGCCGCGAGCCCGCGGCGCAACAGGGCGAGGATCTGATCGATGTAGGCGGGGATGGCCCGCATCCGGGTGAGGAAGTTCTCGTAGTCCGCGACGCGCCGCCGCGGGACGGCGCGGGCCAACTCGGCGAGGTTGCCCGGCGGCGAGTCGATCTGGTTGAGCTGGAGGTACTCGTCGTGGAACCGGAACCCCTCGACCTCCTGGCGCAACGGATAGCGGAACAGCTCGAGGTCGAGCCGGTCCTCGGCGTCGAGGCCCTCGGGGTCGAAAGCCTCCGCCCGGGCGAGCATCTCGCGCTCATGGGCCTGCCGGGCGGCGATCGCCGCGGGCGACCAGTCGGTGAGCCGGTCGTCGAAGCGGTCGTCGCCGTTCTCGGTCGCCTGTTCCGGATAGGCGGCCTCCTGCCAGTCCCATTGCTCGGCGAACATCGCCCAGAGGGCGGCGTGAGGGCTCGGGGCGGCGGCGAGGACGGCGGATAGGGCGAGGGCGAGCACGGAGACCTCGGTGAAGGATGGGACAGCCTACCGCACGCAGCGGACGTGGGCCGTGACGTTCTCCCGTGGGCCGAGGCTCGTCTCGCCGTGACCGAAGTCCACGAGCCAGACGCTGGGATCGGCCGACGACGACGACCAGAACCAGTCGCCGGGAGCGTCGGGGAAGGCGACGGGGTCTATGCAGGCCCCCCCCTGGCGCCGGCAGACGCCGAGGTCCAGCAGCGACTGGAGCTCGGCGACGCTCGGCAGGCGCCATCCGCCGCCCGCGAGCGGCAGCTCGCCGCAGTGCGCCCAGGCGTCCCGCGCGCTGCGGACGATCGAAGGCTCCTCGTGCACGCGGACCCGCCTTCCCGCGATGCACGCGCCGAAGATCGTCCGTCCCCCGATGCAGAGCACGCGGTCGTCACCCGCGACCCCGCGCTGCCAGAGGAGGCCGCTCCTCGAATCGAAGACGGTGCCGTCTTTGCGGACGACGAAGCGCGGGAAGTCGGGAGGAGCGGCCGGCGCCGGCCCGGTCTCCTGGGCTGGCGGGGCCGGCAGGATCGGGGGAGCGATCGCCGCCGGGGCCGGTCCCGCTTCCCCGGGGCTCTCGCCCGCGGGGGGCCCGGCCGCCCCGGTCGCGAGCGCGCCGAGATCGGGGCCATCCTCGCCGAGGCCGTGGGCGAGCACGATCGCCCGGCCGCTCGGGGACGCCGCGAGGTCGGGCTCCTGCTCGCGGTCGCCGTTCGAGAGGGCCGCGCCCATCGCCTTGCGGAGGTACGCGTAGGCGGCGTCGACGGTGACCGGTCCTTCCGGGTCCGCCTCCCCCCAGCCCCGCAGCGCTCCGAGGAGGAAGTAGGTGAACAGGCCGTGCCCGGCCGCCGCGAGCGGACCGCTCAGTTGGTCCGACTTCGCGCCGGTGAGGACCGCGCCCCGTGGCAGGGCGGCGAGGGCGGCGGTCGGGATGAGCGGCCGCAGGCCGCGCGCGAGGAGCCCGCCGCGCGCGGTCTTCCCGGAGAAGCAGGCGTCGAGGAAGACGACGACGTGCCGGGCGCGGGAGCCTCCGAGCGTCTGGAGGAGCCAGCGGCGCGAGACGCTCCGGTCGCGCACGCTCTCCACGGTCTCCTGGGCGTCCACGCCGACGAGCAGGCCGTCCTTGCCCGAGGGGTCCGGCGCGCCGTGGCCCGCGAAGTAGAACCAGAGCGTGCCGTCGGGCCCGACCTCGCGGGCCCGCCTCCCGACCTCCCGTTCGATCCGATCGTTGGCGCCCCGCGCGTCCTTGAGGAGCGAGACCCGCTCGGCGGGGACGCCGCGGTCGAGGACGAGGAAGCTCCAGAACGCCTGCGCGTCGCGGGCGGCATACGGGACCGGATCGACGACGAAGTACCTCTCGATGCCGACGACCACGGCGGCGTCCTGCGGGGCGCCCTGGTGCCGGTCAGGAAACCCATCGACCGCCGGCAGCGCCGCGGGGAGCAGTCCTTGCGCGAGGAGGGTCGTGACGAGGGCTGGAACCATGGCGTCTGCCGCTTCGGCTGGAGATGCTACCACCGGGACGGGGGAACGTCCCGGCTGTCGATTCAACCGGCGCGCGGCCGGGGTCCGAAGATGGCGGTGCCCACACGCACGAGGGTCGCGCCTTCGGCGATCGCCTCCTCAAAGTCCTCGGTCATGCCCATGGACAGCTCGGGCAGGGGGGCCGAGAGCTCCCGCGCGAGAGAGTCCCGGAGCGCGCGCAGCTCCGCGAAGAACGGCCGCGCCGGCCGGCCGGCCGGCGGGAGGCACATGAGCCCGGCGAGCGCGAGGCCGGGGAGCGCGAGGAGATCGCGGCAGAGACTCGCGGCGTCCGCGGGGGCGACGCCGTGCTTCTGCGGCTCGGAGCCGGCGTTGATCTCGACGAGGCAGCGCAAAGGACCGGGAGCCCGGCGCGCCAGCTCGCGGGCGGCGCCGGTCTCGTCGACGGCGTGGACGAGGACCGCGACCGGGGCGACGTACTTCGCCTTGTTGAGCTGGAGGTGGCCGACGAAGTGCCAGCGCAGGCCGGGGAGATCGGACAGCTCGCGCGCCTTGTCGCGCAGCTCCTGGGCGTAACCCTCGCCGAAGTCGCGCTGCCCCGCGGCGTAGGCCTCGCGGATGGCGGACGCCGGCTGCCGCTTGCTCACCGCGACGAGGAGCGCGGAGTCCGGCGGGCGGCCGGCGCGCGCGAGCGCCGCGTCGAGCCGCTCCCGCACGCGGGCGAGCGCGTCGGTCACGCGATCCATGGCAGCGCCACGCCCGCCTCCGAGAGCATCGGGGTCAGCTCGGCGAGCGGCAGGCCGACCACGTTCGACCAGCTCCCGTCGATCGCCTCGACGAAGATCGCGCCGCGCCCCTGCACGGCGTACGCGCCGGCCTTGTCGAGCGGCTCGCCGGTCGCGACGTACCAGTCGATCTCCCCGCCGGACAGCGCGCGCATCCGGACCCGCGACGTCACGGCCCGCGACCGGATGCCCGCGGGACCAGCGACGCACAGCCCCGTGTGGACCTCGTGCGTCCGGCCCGAGAGGCTCCGCAGCGTCCGCTTCGCGCCGGCGGCGCCCGCGGGCTTGCCGAAGATCTGGCCGTCGAGGGCGACGAGCGTGTCCGCCGCGACGACCACCGCGCCCGGGGAGGCGCGCCGGCCCGCCTTGGCCTTGGCGCGGGCGAGCCTCTCCGCGGCGGCCGCTGGGGACTCGCCCGCGGCGACGCGCTCGTCCACCTCGGCCGGGAAGACCACGAACGGCAGGCCGAAGTGGGAGAGCAGCTCGCGCCGTCGTGGCGAGCCGCTCGCGAGGACGAGGCTTGCGGGCATCGGGACGCGCACTCTACCCGGGAAGGGTGCTACGCTTCCACCGATGGAAGCCAAGGACCTCCTGCGCGAGCTGAAGAGGACGGTCGACGAGCTCGCCGCCTTCAACGAGATCGGCAAGACGCTCACCAGCACCCTCGACATCCGCGAGGTGCTCCGGATCATCATGCAGAAGGTCTCCGAGCTGCTCGAGCCGGAGAACTGGTCGCTGCTGCTTTCCGACGAGCGCGCCGGCGACCTCTACTACGAGATCGCGGTGGGCCAGGGGGCCGAGCGGGTCAAGGGGATGCGGGTGCCGATGGGCGAGGGGATCGTCGGCTGGGCGGGGCGCGAGGGCGAGCCGCTCGTCGTCCCCGACGTCCACGCGGATCCGCGCTTCTCGCCGCGCGTCGACGCGGTCGCGGGCTTCTCGACCTGCTCGGCGCTCGCCGTCCCGTTGCGCTGCAAGGGCCGGACGCTCGGGGTCATCGAGGTCCTGAACGGCCGATCGGGCGAGCCCTTCAGCGACGACGACGTGCGCACCCTCGCCTCCATCGCCGACTACGCGGCGATCGCCCTGGAGAACGCGCGCAACTTCCTCCGGATCGAGGAGCTGACCGTCGTCGACGAACATACCGGCCTCTACAACTCGCGCCACCTGCACCGCCAGCTCGAGCTGGAGATCGTCCGCGCTCGCCGCTTCGGCCACCCGCTGTCGCTCGTCTTCCTCGACCTCGACCACTTCAAGGCCGTCAACGACACGTACGGCCACCAGACCGGGAGCGACCTCCTGCGCGAGGTGGGGCAGATCCTCCTCGCCCGGTTGCGGACGATCGACGTCGCCACGCGTTACGGCGGCGACGAGTTCGTGGTCCTCCTGCCCGAGACCGACCGCGAGCCGGCCCGCCTCGCGGCCCGGCGGCTGCGCGACGCCCTCAACGAACGTTACTTCCTGGAGAGCCGCGGCCTCTCCGTGCGACTCACCGCGAGCTTCGGCGTCGCGACCTTCCCGCACGACGCCTCGACCGGCGACGACCTCATGCGCCAGGCCGACCTCGCCATGTACCGGGTCAAGGAGACCGGCCGCGACGGCGTGCAGCTCGCCTCGGAGATCCCCGTGTCCGCGGCGCGGTCGGCGTAGCGACCGAGCCGGTTTACCCCGTCTTACTCAGCCCGTCTTATTCACGGTACGGCGTAGCGAGGCGTTCGAGACCGCAGCCGAGAAGGGCAAGCGAGAGCGACGACCGACGAGGCGTCGCGTCAGGCACCTCCCCCAAGTCGTCGCGAGGGTGGCAAGCCCCCCTTCGCAGGCGCGGTATCGGACGCCGCAGCAGCCGGAACGTGAATCAGGCGAGCTCAAGGGGCGGGCGCTGGATCGCCCACCACCTCGACGACTCGGCCGCCGCCGTGAAGCACCGGGCGTCCGTACGGGCGCGGGACGAGGCTGGTGCCGCGCGGGCCGCACCCCCCGGCGGCAATCCCAGGCCGTCATCGGCCCGAAGCCGCTCGCGCGACGGGGTCACGCAGGCTCGGTGGTCGCGAGCAGGGGGAACTCCTGGTCGCGGGCGAGGGCCTGGACCCGCGCGGCCTTCTCCTCGGCGATCTCCGCGGTATAGACCCCGGCGACGGCGACGCCCTGGTGATGGACCTCGAGCATGACGCGGACCGCGTCGGCGGGCGAGCGGTGGAAGACGGTCGTGAGGATGCCGACCACGAACTCCTGGGTGGTGTAGTCGTCGTTGTGCAGGAGCACCTTGCGCCGGCCCGGCTCGCGCGTCGCGCGCTCGACGCGGCGGCGGGTCGCGACGCCCGCGGGCGGATCGCGCGCCACCTACTCCTCCGCGCCGGCGCGCAGAGCGCGGATGGCGGCGCGATAGTCGGGCGCCTCGAAGACGGCCGACCCGGCGACGAAGACGTTCGCGCCGGCCGCCGCGGCAGCGCCGATGGTGGCGGGGTGGACGCCCCCGTCCACCTCGAGGTCCACGTCGAGCCCGCGGCGGTCGAGCAGCGCCCGCAGCGCCGCGATCTTCCGCGTGACCTGCGGAATGTAACGCTGGCCGCCGAAGCCGGGGTTGACCGTCATCAAGAGGACCATCGAGAGATCGTCGAGGACCCACTCGATGGCGGAGAGCGGGGTCGCCGGGTTCACGGCGACGGAGGCGCGGGCGCCCGAGGCGCGGATCTGCTCGACGGCCCGGTGCAGGTGGAGGCAGGCCTCGGCGTGGACGGAGATCAGGTCGGCGCCCGCCTCGCGGAAGCTCTCCACGTACCGTTCGGGCTCGGCGATCATGAGGTGGACGTCGACCGGGAGCTGGGTCGCCGCGCGGACCGCCTTGACGACGACCGGGCCGATCGTGAGGTTGGGGACGAAACGGCCGTCCATCACGTCGACGTGGACGAGGTCCGCGCCGCCGGCCTCGACCGCGCGGACCTCCTCGGCGAGCCGGCCGAAGTCGGCGGAGAGGATCGAGGGGGCGATCCGGATCGTCTTCACGCACGCAAGCGTATCACCGCACCCTGCGGACCCGGAAGGCATAGAAGCCGTCGGTCCCGTGAAGGGCCGGCGAGGTCGAGAGCACGCCCCCGGTGGTGACGGCATCGAGGCCGGGGGGGGGATCGAGGACGAAGTCCGGCTGCTCCGCGAGCAGCCAATCGAGCTGCGCGGAGCCCTCCTCCGGTTCGGTGGTGCAGACCGCGTAGACCAGCCGGCCGCCGGGCGCCACGGCGTGCGCCGCCTCGGCGAGGATCTGCCGCTGGAGGAGGGCCAGGCGCGGGATGTCCTCGGGCTGCCGCCGCCAGCGGAGCTCCGGATGGCGGCGCAGGGTCCCGAGGCCGCTGCACGGCGCGTCCACGAGGACGAACGGCCAGGCCTCACGTCGCACGGGGAGCGCGCGGGCGTCGGCGGCGACCGGCACGAGGGGCAGGCCGAGCCGGCGCGCCTCGGCCGCCACGCGCCCGAGCTTGCGCGGGGACAGGTCGAGCGCGACGACCGGCCGCGCCCCCAGCTCGGCGAGGTGGCTCGCCTTTCCGCCGGGCGCCGCGCAGATGTCGAGCAGCGGCGTCCGGCCGGGGCTCGCATAGAGCGAGACGAGCTGCGCCGCCTCGTCCTGGACCTGGAAGAGACCCTCGCGCAACCCCGGCAGCTTGCCCACAGGCCCGGCGCCGAGGACGTTCACCGCGAGCGGCGAGAAGCGGCCGGGCTCGACCCGCGCCTTCGGCCGGGCCTCGCGGATCCGGGCCGCGAGCGCTTCCGCCGTCGTTCGCCTCGCGTTCGCGCGCAGGCAGAGCGGCGCGGGGAGGTTTTCGGCTTCACAGAGCCGGCGCGCCTCGGCCAGGCCGAGCCGCGCGATCCAGCGGCGCACGAGCCAGACGGGATGAGATTGCTCGATGGCGAGCCGCTCCGCCGGATCCTCGGGCAGCGCGGGCGGGGGGCCGCGCTGGATGCGCCGGAGGACCGCGTTGACGAAGCCCGACGCCCGTCCAAGGCCCTGGGCGCGGGTCAGCTCGACGGCCTCGTGGACGGCCGCGTGAGGGGGGATCCGTTCGAGATGGAGGAGCTGGTAGGCCGCCTCGCGCAGGAGGATGCGAACAGGAAGCTCGATCTCCGCCACGGGCCGGCCCGCGGCGCCCTCGATCGCGGAGTCGAGCGAGAGCTGCCGGCGGAGCGTCCCGAGCGCCAGCTCTCCCGCGAGCGCGGCGTCGCGAGGATCGAGCCCGGGGCGGCCATCGAGCGCCGCCTGGAGCGTCGCGCCGGCCCACGCGCCATCACGCTCCACCCGCAGGAGGACCTCGGCGGCGACCTCCCGCGCCGGGTTGGCCGGCCGTCCGGCCGCCGGCGGCGACCGAACGGGTTTTTGGGGGGGGGCGGCGGCCCGTCTCGCGGCGCGCCGCCGGAGGACGAATCCCGGCTCCGGGCGTTCCGGCTTCGAGGTCGCGCCGGCCGGCCTCTTCTTCGGGGCGCCGCTCACGGCGCCGCCCGCGGGAACAGCTCCCGTTGCCCCGGGCCCAGACCGAGCACCGCGCGCACGGGCGCGAAACTACGCCGGTGGACGCTCGAAGCCCCGACCCGCGCGAGCGCCGCGAGGTGCTCGCGCGTCGGGTAGCCCTTGTGTCGCGCGAACCCGTACTCGGGGTGAGCGAGGTCCAGCTCCTGCATGAGTGCGTCGCGGTGCGTCTTCGCGAGGACCGAGGCCGCGGCGATGGAGAGCGAGAGGGCGTCGCCGTGGACGATGGGTCGCTGCGGCACGTCCACGCCCGGGATTCGCCGCGCATCGACGAGAAGCAGGTCGGGCCGCACCGCGAGCGCGAGGACCGCGCGGCGCATCGCGAGCAACCCCGCGTGGTAGATGTTCACCCGATCGATCTCCTCCGGCGTGGCGAGCCCAACCGCCCACGCGATCGCCCCGTCCTTGATCTCGGCGGCGAGCCGTTCCCGCGTCGGCGCGTCGAGCTTCTTGCTGTCGTCGAGCCCGCGCGGTCGCATCCCCTCCGGCAGGATCGCGGCCGCCGCGACCACCGGCCCGGCGAGCGGCGCCATGCCGGCCTCGTCGACGCCACAGAGGACGGCGAGCCCCTCGGCGCGCGCGGCGCGCTCGTAAACGAGGAGCCCATCGAGCCGCCGCGTCTCTGCCCGCTCGGCCCGCCGGCGGCGCGCGAGGAGCCGCCCCAGCTCGCGGGCCCCGGCGCGCGGGTCGCTCTCGAGCGCGGCGAGGGTCGCCCGCGGCAGCCGCTCGCCCGTCTGGATCCGCCGGCGCAGCTCGGCAAGCGTCATCGTCCCGTCGTCGCTCATCCCTGCATGCTATGAGACGGGGCGATGGCACTCAAGCCGGCCCCGATCCTCGTCCGCTGCCGCGCCCCCGCCGGTGAGCGCCCGCTCGCCGCCCGCGCCCGCGCCGACCTCCGCCGGTTCGTTCGTGCGCTCGGCGAAGGAGGCCGCCAGGGGGGCCCGGGAACGCTGGAGTTGTCCCTCTGGCTCTGCACTGACATCACCATCCGCCGCCTCAATCGCCTCCACCGTGGCGTCGACGCCGCGACCGACGTCCTGAGCTTCCCGGCGGCTCCGCGCCCCGGTCCCGTGCGCCCCCTCGGCGATCTCGTCGTCTCTCTCCCGACGGCGCGCCGCCGCGCCCGCGCGCTCGGCGTCCCCGTCGAGGCGGAGCTGCGCCGTTACCTCGCCCATGGCCTCCTCCACCTCCTCGGCCATGATCACCAGACCCGCGGAGAGGCGCGCCGCATGGCCCGCGCGGAAGGCGTCCTGCTCGGCGGCCGAGGACTCGTGGGCTGATCGACGAATCCCAGAGGGTGCTCGTGCGGTGCGAAGATCTCTCCGGTGAGCACCGAAGGCGAGAGCGGATGGGGGGAGGCGGGCTCCCCTGCCAGAGGACCGCCGTCAGGCGGTCCGGAAGATGCGGCGCGGGTGAGCCCCCTTCCAGCGCATTGGGCTGCGGCCATGAATGGCCGCGCGATGAACGCGTGAACCAATCCCGCCCCTCGCCCGGCCGCCGGGTCCCCGGCCCGCTCATCCTGGCGGAGCCAGGAGCGCGGTCGCCGCGGCAAAGGACTCGCGCAGCACGGCTTGGAGGGTGGACGGAGGCTCCTCGCGCGGACCGAGGACGCCGACCAGGCTGGGGCCGGCGGGGGAGAGCTCGAGGAGCACCTCGTCTCCCTCCACGAGCGCCGCGTAGCCTTCGGGGATCTTCGTCCCGCAGGCGGCGACGAGCGGCGGCGCGGCCCGCGGGCGGCCGTCCCGCAGGTCCACACCCATCCCGGGACCACGCGGCACGCGGGCGCCGAGCCAGGCGGCGAGCGTCGGCAGGACGTCCTGGTGGACGGACGGCCCGGCGAGCGTCCCCGGCGCGGCCCCCGGCACGTGGATCACGAGCGGGACCCGGATCTGTTCCGTGTCCAGGCGGCTGCCATGCATGAGGACACCGTGCTCCCGGAACGCCTCGCCGTGGTCGCCCGTGACGAGGAAGACCGTGCCGTCCCACCGGCCCGCCTGCCGGAGCGCGTCGATGACCCGCCCGATCCGCTGGTCGGCCTCGCCCATGGAGCGCAGGTAGCGCCGGCGGATGGCGGCCACGGCGGCCGCGTCCTCCCAGATGTAGAACGCGTCGGGCTTGACCCTCCGATCGCCCGCGATCCAGTACGGCCAGTGGGAGGCGTCGAGGAAGAGGATCCCGAACGCCGGCCGTGCTCGGGGGGCGCGCGCCCAGGCCTCTGCCCAGCGGATGTTCGCCTCGTCCCGGTCGAGAGGGTCCATCGGCGGCGTCGGCACCACGTCCGCCTGGCCATGCGGGAGGGCTTTGCCGGCGAGGCCGAAGTTGAGCGACATGCTCTCCTTGAACGAGACGTCCCAGCCGGCCTCGGAGAAGGCCCGCAGGCCCGCCGGCGAGCGCGCGGTCCCGCGGGCCGACCAGTAGGAGGGGTCGAGGCCAGTCAGGAGAGAGAACATCGAGAGGTTCGTGCAGTTGGCGGCGCCGTAATGGGCTGCGGCGACCGTAGCCTCGCGCGCGAGGGCCGAGACGCGCGGCATCGCGGCGAGCGCGTCGGACCGCAGGCTCTCGACGACGACGAGGAAGACATCCGGCCGGCGGGTGAAGCCCGCCGCCGGCGCGACCGCGGCGAGCGCGCGGCCTTCCGAGGGCGGACGCGGCGTCGAGGGGAACTCCGCGTCCGCGTCGACCCGTGAGGCGAACCAACGGGCGGGCCGGGGCGTCCAGAGGAGCGGCGCGCCGTCGGCGAGCCCGGCCCAGGGCTCGGCGCGGGCCGCCCGCGCCCAGGTGCCGAGCGAGACGGCGAGGACCTCGGCGCCGACCGCCGCGGCGAGCGCGGCCGATCGGAATCGCCCCGGCCTTCCGCGAAAGACGGAGAGGCCGAGCAGGCAGCCCAGACCGCAGAAGAGGACGGCGAGGGTGACATCGATCCAGGTGAGACCAAGTGTGAAGAATGATTCCGTCTGGAAGAGGTGGCCGACGTTGTTCTTGCCGAGGTGCTCGCCGACGAGACCGAAGGCCCACGAGTCGGCGGCGACGAAGAGCAGGAAGGGGCCGGAGAGGGCGATCGCGAGGACGCGGCCGGCGCGGCCGAGGAGGGCGCTCGCCGCCCTGCCGGCGAGCGTCCAGACGGCAGCCAGGAACAACGCGTGGGCCCATCCCCCGAGGCCGAGGAGGGCGACATCGGCGGGCCCCCGGACGCCGGTCAGGTGACTCGCGCAGGGCAGCCCGGAGAGGAATAGGGCTCCGGCCAACAGCCAGAAGGGCCACGGACGCCCGCCTTCGAGAGTCACCACGGTTCCTGTCGGAGCGTCGTCACGAGAGTGCAAGGCGTTCGGCCGCCCGCGAGCCGGAAGCGTCGCGGCCAGCGGGCTCCCAGGTGAACCGCGATTCAAGCTGTGAATACGGCGTTGAGGCCGCAAGCGTCAAGAGCTTTCGGACGATGAGCGCGTGAGCGGCGGGAGGACGCGCGCGGGGGATGACCGACGCCACGTCTCGACCGCGGGCGCGAGGGGAGCCTGGCTCCACTGCCCACCAGGCGCCCCCGGCTCAGACTTGGGTTTCGCCCTTTTCGCCGTCGCGAGGTCGAGGACGGGGCGGCGCCGCCGCGAGACGCACAGGCGGTTTTCGTCGAAGACGTACTCGAAGAACGTCGAGACGAAAACCGCCGAGCACCGAAGCGCCGGCCGTGCCGGACCGACCGCGAGCAGGCGGGAAAAGGGCGAAACCCAAGTCAGACCCTCTTAATCCCATCTTATTCACGGGACGGCGCAGCGAGGCGTTCGGACGCCCCAGCAGCCGGACCGTGAATGAGACGGGCTCCGACAGGAGCCTCGCTGAAGGTCCGCGCGGCACGGCCACCGTTGGAACTCGTAGGCCGGAATGGTAGCGTCGCGCCCGATGGGAACCCCTTCGCCAGCGCGGCTCACGGCCTCCGAACCGGCGGCCGCAACACCTTCCGAGAAGGCGCGCGGCGACCTGCTGTTCGGGGCGGCCCTCCTCGGGGTGACCGCCTGCGCCGTCGCCCTCGTCGTGCTCCTGCGCGCGGTCGCCATCCCCGTGCTCATCGGCGCGGCTGCCGCCTACACCCTCGAACCGGCGGTCGCCTGGCTCGAACGCCGGGGCTGGACGCGGACGGCGGCCGCCGTCCTCATCGGCCTCGTGCTCACGGCGCTCGGCGTAGCCTTCCTCGCCTTCGTCCTGCCGGCCCTGGTCGGGGAGCTCTCCCGGGTGCCGGAGGAGTTGCGCGAGCTGTCGCGCCGGGGCCTGCCGCGCCTTCCGGGGAGGTTCTCCGTGTTGCTGCCGCACTGGGTGGCCGATCCGTACGAGCTGCTGACGAGCCGGACAGCGCGGGCGGCGGGCCGGCTCATGCCTGCGCTCGCCGGTCTGCTCGAGGTGGCGACCGGGAAGGCGCTCTCCGTCCTGACCGGCTTCCTCGTGGCCCCCATCGTGGCCTTCTATCTGATGCGGGACGCGCACCGGCTCCTGCGCTACGCGACGGAGCTCGTTCCACCGGGCCTGCGCGACACGGTCGTCGGACACCTCGCAGAGGTCGACGAGGTCATGGCCGGCTTCATCCGGGGCCAGCTCACGGTGGGGACGCTGCTCTCCCTCCTCTATTTCGCCGCCCTGTCGCTCTCCGGTCTCCACCTCGCCCTGCTCGTCGGTGTCGTCACCGGCCTGGGAAATCTCATCCCCTATGTCGGACTCGTGTCGGGCCTCTCTCTTTCCGTGATGCTCGCGGTGCTGCACTGGGAGGGGCCGGCGATTCTCATGAAGATCGCGCTCTGCTACGGGGGACTCTCCCTCCTGGAGTCCACCGTGCTCGGGCCGCGCCTGGTGGGTCACCGCGTCGGCCTGCCGGCGGCCGGCGTCGTCGTGGCGATCCTCGCGTTCGGGGCGCTCTTCGGCTTCGCCGGGATCCTGGTCGCGGTTCCGGCCACGGCGCTGCTCAAGGTTGCCTTCCGCTCCCTGCTGCGAGCCTACCGGGCGTCACCGTGGTACGCTTGAGCCGATGACCGACCCGCCCGCGCCCTCGGTTGCGACCCCGGACGAGCTGCTCGGCCGCTACCGGATCGAGGCCCGCATCGGGCGTGGGGGGATGTGCGAGGTCTTCCGCGCGACGGCCCTCGCAGGCCCATGGGAAGGCCACCCCGTCGCGATCAAGCGGCTGTCGGGGGAGATGGCGAAGAACGCCCAGGCGGTGGAGCGGTTCCTCGTGGAGGCGGACGTCTCGACCATGCTCCGGCACCCCAACATCATCGAGGTGCTCGAAGCCGGGCAGGTCGGGGACGGCTACTTCATCGCCATGGAGCTCGTGGACGGCCGGGATCTCGCGGCGATCATGGAACGCTGCCGGACCAAGAGAATCCTGCTGCCCGTGGACTTCGCGGTCTACCTGGTCTCGACGCTCCTGACCGCGCTCGAGATCGCCCACGACGCGCGATCGCCGTCCGGTCAGCCGCTCGGCATCGTCCACTGCGACGTGACGCCCGGAAACGTGTTCGTCTCCCGCAGCGGAGAGATCAAGCTCGGGGACTTCGGCATCGCCCGGGTGCGGGCGGTCGAACCCCACACGGAAGGGCTGTGGGGCAAGCCGTTCTGGCTGCCCCCGGAGGCGTTCGAGGGGGCGTCGCCCTCGCCCGCCACCGACCTGTGGGCGGCCGCGGTGATCCTGTACGAGCTGCTCGTGAACCGGCGGCCGTTCACGGGGGACTCGGCCGAGGAGGTGCGCGCCGCGGTGATCGAGTGCCGGCCGGTGCCGCCCCTGGAGCTGCGTCCGGACATCGGGAAGGAGCTTTCGGACGTCGTCATGAACGCCTTGAGTCGCGACCCCGATCGGAGGTATGCCAGCGCCGAGTGGTTCCGGGCAGCGCTCGCACGTTTCTGGGACGAACGGATCGGCACCCAGATGGCCATCGCCTCGGTGGTCCGGGGGCTGTTCGGAAGCCAGGCGAAGGGCGGCGGCTCCGGGCCGTCGTGACGTGGAGAGGAGAGGAACCGTGGACGAAGCGATGCAGGCGGAACTGGAGCGGTTGAAGGCGGAGAACGACGCACTGAAGAAGGGCGGGAGCCGGACGATGACCCTCAAGGTCAGCGAGAAAGGCGGAGTGTCGGTGTACGGACTCGGGCGCTTTCCGGTCACCCTCTACAAAGAGCAGTGGCTCAAGCTCCTCGGGATGGCCGATGAGATCCGGGCGTTCATCGCCGAGAACGAGGGCAAGCTCAAGACCCGGGAGAAGCCGGGGACCTGAGCGCGGCGCCGGGAGGAATCGGAATGTTCCGCGGGTACGGGGCCTGGGCCCTGGTCCTGGCCGCCGTCTTGGCCGCCCCGGCGGCTCACGCGCAGATCCCCGCCGAGGGCCGCCCGCCGACCGAGCATCCCTGGGCCTACAAGCACTTCTTCGTCTGGCACGACGGCGGCGGCTGGCACCTGCGCGCCACGACGGAGGGGTATTACCACCGCTTCAGCGGCTGGATCGATTCGGAGGGGGGCATTGGCAACGTCCTCCCGGTGGTCCCAGGAACGCCGCTCGGCGTGAACTGGCGCCAGGTCCAATTCGACCTCGCCGTCCGAGGCGCGGAGAACGGCTTCGACTGGCAGCAGGCGGCTCCCTGCGTCACCCTGTCGCTCCTCATCGACGGCGTCCAACAGCCCGGGAAGATCGCGGTGGGTTATTATCAGGGCCACCCCATGGGCTTTGCCCCCTTCCAGGTCTGCGCGGCGGAGGCGGCGCCGGCGCCCGTCGAGCCGGCGCCGATCGTGGGGGCGGAGCCGGAAGAGGACCCTGGGGAGGTCGCCGAGGGGCCGGAGATGGACCCGGCGGCCTTTCAGCCCGTCCTCGCTCCTTACGGCGAGTGGGTGAACGTGCCTCCTTATGGGCTGGCGTGGGAGCCTTACGCCTCGGTCGTCGGTCCGGACTTCGTTCCGTACACCAACGGCCACTGGGAGTACTCCGACGCCGGCTGGCTCTGGGTCGCGGCCTGGGACTGGGGCTGGGCGCCGTTTCATTACGGGAGTTGGACCTATGTCAGCGGCGTCTGGGCCTGGATTCCTGGAAGCGTCTGGGCGCCGGCCTGGGTCTCGTGGCGGTACGGGGGCGGGGTGGTCGGCTGGGCCCCCGTCGGACCACGCGGCGTCGTCCCGGGGGACGTCCACTATACCTACGTGAGCGAGGTCCGTTTCGGCGCTGCCGTCAACCTCCGCACGCACCTCATCACCGGCCCCAGGCTCCTCGAGTGTGAGCGGACGACCAGGTTCCTCGGGGGGCCGCGACAGGCGGGGACAAGGTGGAGCGTGCCCATCCACCTCGGGCCGCCGCGCCCGCTGATCGAACGCGCCCTCGGGCATCCCATCGTCCGCGCGTCGGTCGTCCAGATTCAACGCCGGGCGCTGCCACCTGCCGGAATCCGTGGCGTGCGCTACGCGACGGGCGCGAGCACGATGCACCCCTTCGTCGCCCGCCCGGGTCCGGAGCGTCCGGCCGCGAGGCCCGTGCGGCCGGGCTTCGCCCGCCCGCCGCTGGAACGCCCCATCGAACGGCCCGGGCGACCAGAGTTCGCGCACCCGGCGCGCCCCGCGGCGCCGGCTGGCCGGCCAGCGGCCGAGGCGCGTCCTGGCCTCGCGCCGCGAGCCATCGCCCCGCCGCCGAAACCCAAGCCGAAGCCGATTCCCATGCCGCCACGGAAGAAGAAGAAGCCCTGATCAGCCGATCGTGGCGAGCCACGTGGCCGCGAGGGCGATCGTGACCACCGTGATCGGAACGCCCACGCGCGCGTAGTCCCGGAAGCCGACGTGCACCCGTTCCCCCGCCGTCTCGATGACGATCATGTTGGCCATGGAGCCGACGATCGTGAGGTTGCCCGCGAGCGTGCTCGACGCGGCGAGGACGAGCCACATGGTCATCGGATGAGCGAAGCCGTTCATCCACGGCGCCGCGACCAGCACGAAGGGGACGTTCGAGAAGACGTTGGAGGCGGCGGCGCTGAAGGCGGAGAAGCTCGCGATCTGCCGGACGGCGCTCGCCCCGAAGTAGGGCGAGACCAGGCGAAAAGCTGCTCGCGGGAGCCCGGTCTGGTCGAAGCCGGCGACGACCACGAAGAGGCCGGCGAAGAAGGCGAGCAGGGTCCAGTCCACCTCCCGAACGACATCGAGGGCGTCGCGGCCGGCGGCGACGAGGATGGCCGCGCCGCCGGCGAGGGCGACGAGCGCCAGGTTGCCGCCACCCACGAACCCCGCGGTCGCGAGCGCGAAGACGGCGAGGACGATCGGGCGGCGGCGACGCCAGCCGGGTTGGGCGGCCAGGCCGGCGGAGGGCGCCGCGGGAAGGGTGACGAGGTCACGGTGGGAGAGCCATGTCAGGAGGGCCGCGGTCGCCACGAGGCCGGCGAGCGCGGGCGGCCCGAGCCGGAAGAGGAACGGGAGATAGCGCCAGCCCGACCGAACGCCGATGATCATGTTCTGCGGGTTGCCGACGAGCGTCGCCGTGCTGCCGACGTTGGAGCCGGTCGCGAGCGCGAGCAGGTAGGGCTTTGGGGAGAGCCGCAGCCGCTCGCAGACGTCGAGGACGAGCGGCGTGAGCATGAGGCAGATGGCGTCGTTGACGAGCAGCGCGGAGAGGATCCCCGAGAGGAGCGTCACGAGCCAGAGGAGGCGGACGGGCCGGCCGGCGGCGTGCCGGCAGACGAAGTCGGTCCCCGCGCCGAAGGCGCCCGAGAGCCTCAGTCCCCCCGAGAGGAGCATCATCCCGAAGAGGAGGGTGAGGGTGGCGCCGTCGATGGCTCGCCACGCGGGCGCGAGGTCGATGCCCCCGAAGAGCAGCATGGCGGCGGCGCCGGCGCACGCGGCCAGAGCCCGGCTCTCCGGCAGCCACGGAACGTGCAAGCCGGAGATCGCGAGGTAGGTGAGGCCGAAGACGAGCGCTGGCAGCGCGCGGGAAATCAAGGCGCCGGTTCTAACACGGACGGAGCGGCGCCGCGGATCCTGCTCGTGGCCGCGAAGTCGAGCTACCGGCTCGTGGACTTCGCGCGAGCGGCCGCGACCATGGCCCCACCGATCGAGCTGCTCGTCGCGACCGACCGTTGCGCGACCCTGGCCAGGGTCTGGCGGGGAGAGCCGCTGGGGCAGGGCGCCCGCTTCAGCGTGCCCCTCCGGCTGCGCGATCCCGACGAGGCGGTGGAGACGCTCGTCGCGTTCGACGCCGGCCTGCGGAGGACTGGCGCGCCGCTCGCGGGCATCCTCGGCGCCGACGAGACGAGCGCGCTCGTCGCCGCCCGCGTGGCCGCGCGCCTCGGTCTGCCCCGGGGCGTCTCCCCTGAGGCGGCGGCCGCCGCGCGCGACAAGCACCACCAGCGGACGCTGCTCGCCGCGGCCGGGCTGCCGGTCCCCCGCTTCGCGCTCGTCGAGGCCGGCGCGGACGCCGGCGAGATCTCGCGCGCCGTCGGCTTCCCGTGCGTCGTGAAGCCGCTCGTCCTGTCGGCGAGCCGCGGCGTCATCCGGGCGGACGACCCGGGCCAGGCGCGGGCCGCGGCCGCGCGCATCCGCCGGATCCTCGCCCGGCCGGGCCTTCTCGCGCGCGGCGACCCCGCGGCGGCCCGGATCCTCGTCGAGCGGTTCGTCCCGGGGCGCGAACTGGCGCTGGAGGGGCTGCTCACCGCCGGCCAGCTCACGCCGCTCGCCCTCTTCGACAAGCCGGACCCCCTCGATGGGCCGTACTTCGAGGAGACCCTCTACGTCACCCCCTCCCGCGAGCCGGTCCCGCTCCAGCGCGAGATCGTCCGGTGCGTCGGGCGAGCGGCGGAGGCGTTGGGCCTCCGAGAGGGGCCGCTGCACGCCGAGCTGCGCTTGAACGGGAGGGGCCCATGGCTCCTGGAGCTGGCGGCCCGCTCGATCGGCGGCCTCTGCTCGCGGACGCTCCGCTTCGGCGCCGGGGTCTCGCTCGAGGAGCTGCTCCTGCGGCACGCCGCCGGGTCGCCGCTCACGGCCCGCGAGCTGCGGCGCGAGGCCGCGGCCGCGGGAGTGATGATGCTGCCCATCCCGCGCGCGGGGACGCTCCACGCGGTGTCGGGGCTCGACGGGGCCCGCGGCGTCCCGGGCATCGAGGATGTCGTCGTCACGGTGCGCCCGGGCGAGCGCCTCGTGCCGCTTCCCGAGGGCGACCGGTACCTGGGCTTCGCCTTCGCCCGGGCGGGCGACCCGGCGGCCGTGGAGGCCGCGCTCCGGTCCGCCCAGGCCCGGCTGCGCTTCGAGATCGGTCCCGATCTGCCGGCGGCGTAGCCAATGGACCGCCCGCGGCCTATACCTCCAGCCATGAAGGTCACGGTCGCCCGCACGGCGGGCTTCTGCTGGGGAGTCCGCCGGACGGTCGAGGAGGCCTTCGCGGCCGCCGGCCGCCACGCCGGGACGGTCGCGACCCTGGGCCCCATCATCCACAACCCTCAGGTCGTCGAGCGGCTCGCGCGTCGCGGGGTGGCCGTCCGGCAGCGGGTCTCCGACATCGCCGACGGCACGACCGTCGTCGTCCGGACGCACGGCGCGCCGAAGGCCGAGCTGGAGGCGGCGCGGGCGCGCGGGCTCGACGTGATCGACGGGACCTGCCCCTGGGTCAAGGCGCCGCAGGTCCACGTCCAGCGCGCGAGCGCGGAGGGCTACCACGTGATCGTCGTCGGCGACCCGGAGCACCCGGAGATCCGCGGGGTCGTCTCCTACGTGGCCGGCCCCGTGACGGTGCTCCCCCCTGGCGAGCCCCTCCCCGAGCTGCCGGGCGTCCGCAAGGTCGCGCTGGTCGCGCAGACGACCCTCGCCGGCGAGGCCTTCGAGCGGGTGGTCGCGCAGTGTCTCCGGCGCTTCAAGGAGGTCCGCGTCTTCAATACGATCTGCGACGACACGGGCGAGCGGCAGGCCGAGGCGCGCGCGCTGGCGGCGGAGGTCGACGTGGTGGTGGTCATCGGGGGCAGGCAGAGCGCCAACACCCGCCACCTCGTCGAGATCTGCGCCGCGGTCCAGCCCCGCACCCATCAGGTCGAGACGGTGGCCGAGCTCCGTCCGGAGTGGTTCACGGGCGCCGCCCACGTCGGCGTCTGCGCCGGCGCGTCCACGCCCGACTGGTCGATCGCGGAGGTCGTCGGGGAGCTCGAAGCGCTCCCCCCCGAAGCGGCTTGATCGCGCCCCGCCCCGCCGCGTCCACCCGGGCGCGGGCGGACTTACCCCGTCTTATTCACGGTCCGGCTGCTGCGGCGTCCGATCCCGCGCCTCCCGAAGGGGGGGCTTGCCACCCCTACAACGACATGGGGGGGGTGCTCGCTCCGTACCTCCTCGCGGGGGGCTTTACGCGACGCCTCGTCGGTCGTCCGGGGCTCCGTCCGCAGCCTCCGGGGCTCCGTCCGAGCCCTCCAAGGCTCCGTCCGCAGCCTCCAAGGCTCCGTCCGCAGCCTCCAAGGCTCCGTCCGCAGCCTCCAAGGCTCCGTCCGCAGCTTCCGGGCTTCCGTCCGCAGCCCCCGGGCTTCCGTCCGCAGCCTCCGGGCTTCCGTCCGCAGCCTCCGGGCTTCCGTCCGCAGCCTCCGGGCTTCCGTCCGCTGGCGTGGGGCCTTCGTCGATGGCCCCCAAGCCTCCGTCCGAGCCGCTGAAGCTTCCGTCGGGACCGGACGAGCCTCCGTCCGCGCCGGACGAAGCCTCGTCCACCGCGGA
>JAKAPL010000087.1:0-7500 GCA_021807105.1 Myxococcales bacterium
CTCGCTCCTTCCTCCTGCGGCGTGCTTTACGCACGCCTCGTCGGTCGTCGCTGCGCTTGCCCTTCTCGGCTGCGGTCTCGAACGCCTCGCTACGCCGTACCGTGAATAAGACGGGCTCAACGTTCATGCTCGCCATCGCGGGCCGGGTCGGGTAGGGTCCACGCATGGCCGGCACGAAGATCGTCCCCCTCGGGACGGCCGCCCGGCGGGCGGAGGAGTTCCGCACGAGAGGCGGCCAGGTCGCGCTCGCGAACGGCGTCTTCGATGTCCTGCACGTCGGCCACGTGCGCTACCTCACGGCGGCGCGGGCGATGGCGGACCTCCTCGTCGTCGCGGTCAACTCGGACGCCTCGGTGCGCGCGAATCGCGGGGAGGGGCTGCCGCTCGTGCCGGAGGGCGAGAGGGCCGAGGTCGTGGCGGCGCTCGGGGCAGTGGACCTCGTCGTCGTCTTCGGGGAGAAGGACGTCTCGGAGGTCGTGAAGGCGATCCGGCCGGAGCTGCACGTCAAGGGGACGGATTACACGGTCGAGACGGTGCCGGAGAGGGCGCTCGTCGAGTCGCTCGGGGGGCGGGTCGTGATCGCGGGGGACGAGAAGACGCATTCGAGCACGGCGATGAGGGCAAAACTCGCGGGGGAATAGATGCGCCTGCTCCTCGTCACCCACGAGCGTGGGATGCGCGGCGGGGAGGTGCAGCTCGCCCTCGTCGCGGGTGCGCTCGCCGCGCGCGGGCACGCGGTCACGGTAGCCGCGCCGGCGGACGCGGAGCTGTTCGCGAGGTCGTCCGCGAGCGTGGCGGCGAGGAGGTTCGCCGCGGTCAACGACCTCGACGCCGCGGCGGCCGTCCGGCTCGCGCGGATCGTCCGGGAGGTGCGGCCGGAGGTCGTCCACGCCTTCACGGGGAGGGCGCATGCGATCGCGAGGATGGCGCTCCTCGGCCGTGGGCCGCCGCTCGTGGTGTCGAGGCTCGCGGGGTTCGCCCCGGGGAAGGGGCCGCTCGCGCGCTGGAAGTTCGCCGGGGTGGCCGCCTACGCGGCGGTGTCGCGGGAGGCGAAGGAGGCGCTGCTCGCGGCCGGGGTGCCGGAGGCGAGGGTGGAGGTCGTGCCGTCGGCGGTGGCGGACGAGTTCCTCGGGAGAGAGGGGCAGGCGAGCAGGAACGGAAACGTGGTGGGGTGCGTCGCGGCGCTCTCGCCGGAGAAGGGTCACGAGACGCTCGTCGCGGCGTGCGCGCGGGTCGCGGGGAGAGAGCCGGTCGAGCTGCGGCTCGTGGGCGATGGGCCGGAGAGGGCGAGGGTGGAAGCACGGGCGCGCAGCCTCGGCTTCACCGGGCTGCGCTTCCTGGGGCCGCTGTCCGGGGTGGCGGTGGCGGAGGCGCTCGCGGGCTTCACCGTGTTCGCGCTCGCCTCGGAGGTCGAAGGGCTGCCGACGAGCGTGCTGGAGGCCATGGCGATGGGGGTGCCGGTCGTCGCGACGGCGGTCGGAGGCGTCCCCGGGATCGTCGAGGACGGCGTGACGGGGAGGCTCGTTCCGCCGGGCGACGCCGGGGCGCTCGCGCGGGCCATCGAGCAGTTGCTCGCGAGCCCCGAGGAGAGGGAGAGGCTGGCGGCGGCGGCGAGGAAGGTCGCGCGAGCCCACTCGGTCGCGAGGGTCGTGGCCGCTTACGAGGAGCTGTACCGGAAAGTGGCCCGGACGGTGTAGAGGGGAGCGATGGACCCTCCCGTCCATCCGCCGGGCTCCTCCTGGGCCCCACCGGCCGCGCGCGCGGCCGTGGCCGGGCACGGATCCGCGCGGGGGGGGCTCGTGCTGCTCCTCCTCTTTTCCGCCTGCACGCGGGAGATCCCCATCCTGTTGTACCACGAGGTCGGCTGCGGTACGCGCGACGCGCGCGACGTGCCGGCCGCCGAGTTCGACCAAGAGCTGGGGTGGCTCGCCGGCGCTGGCTATACGTTCGTGCCGCCGGAGGTGGTCGAGCATCCGGAGAGGGCGCCCGACAAGGCGATCGCGCTCACCTTCGACGATGGGGCCGCCTGCCTCTACACGCGGGCCTTCCCGGCGCTCCTCCGGCGGCGCGTGCCGTTCGCGCTCTTTCTGCCGACCGGCTGGATCGGCGCGGACGCGGCGCACCGGACGCGGCAGAAGCTCGAGGATGGCGAGGAGGTCGATACGCTCGTCTGGCCCGAGGTCGCGGCGATGGTGAAGAGCGGGCTCGCGCGCGTCGGCGCGCACGGGCGGGAGCACGTCTACCTGCGCAAGCTCGGCGCGGCGGCGCTCGCGAACGAGGTCGGCGGCAGCCGCGACGACGTGCTCGCGAGGACCGGCGGGGTGGCGGACCTGTTCGCCTATCCATTCGGCGCCTTCGACGGGCGGGTCGCCGGCGCGGCGAGGGCCGCGGGCTACCGGGCGGCGTTCGCGGTCGGCGCGGGCCTCGGCGGGACGTTCGCCTACCGGCGCCGGAGCGTCCATCGAGGGGCGGATGAGGCGGCCCTGATGAAGCTCGTGGGGCCGGCGTGGATTCTCCCCTGGCTCAACCACGACTAGGAGGCTGATGTCCAATGGCGGCCTACTGCGACAGCCGAACCCTTCGCTGCGACGGGCGGCCTCGTCGCTTCGCTGCAAAACGTGCTGCAAAGAGTACGCTTCCGCTCTTCACTCCTCGGGCGCCCCTCTCGCTTCGGTCTCGGTTTTCTCGCGACGGCAGCCATTGGACAGAGGTCTCCTAGGATGCGCGTCCTGCTCACCCTCGCGTCCTCCTCCATCACCGGCCCGGCCGAGCGGCTGCTCGGGGACGCGGAGATCCTCCGCGCGGCGGGGCACGAGGCGACCGTCGCCTTCGACGGGGTGAGGCCGGGCAACGTGATCGCCGAGGCCGAGGCGAGGGGCTTCCGCCTCGTTCCCGGGCTCGCGCTCTGCCGCGAGGCCACGCCGGCGCGGGTCGCGGGCGACCTCCGGAAGCTGCGGCGCTTCCTGCCGGGTGGGGTGGAGGCCGTCCACGCCCACTTCTCGCACGACCACCACCTCGCCCTCCTCGCGGCCGCGGGGACGAAGGTGAAGGTCATCCGCGCGGTCGAGGCGGAGGCGAACCTCGCGCCGACATGGGCGCGACGGCTCGCCTACCGGAAGACGGACGGCTTCGAGGTCGCGACCCGGGCGCGGGCGCGGGCGCTCGCCGGGCGGTTCGGCATCGCGCCAGAGCGTATCGCGGTGCTGCCGGGCGCGGTCGACGCCGCGAGGTTCACGCCGGAGGGGCCGTCGTCGCTGCGCGAGCGGTTCGGGCTGGGCGCGGGCGCGCCGGTCGTCGGGATCGTCGCCCGGATGAAGCCGGAGCGGCGCCATCGGGAGCTGATCGCCGCGTTCGGGGAGGTGCTGCGGGACGTGCCCGGGGCGACGCTCGCCGTCGTCGGGCGCGGGGAGGAGGAGCCGGTGCTGCGGGAGGCGGCGGCCGGGCTCGGGGAGGCGTGCATCTTCGCCGGGTACTGGGGAGGAGCGGCGCTCCCCGAGGCCTACCGGGCGCTCGACGTGGCCGTCTGGCTCGCGGACGGCAACGACGGGAGCGCGAGGGGCGTACTGGAGGCGATGGCCTGCGGCGTGCCGGTGGTCGCCGCGGCGGGCGGGGCGGCCGAGGAGGTCGTGACCGCGGACTGCGGGCGGATCGTACCCGCCGGGGACGCGGGCAAGCTCGCGAGGGCCATCGGGGAGCTGCTCGCGCGGCCCGAGGAGCGCCGGGCGATGGGAGCGGCGGCGAGGAGGCGGGCCGCCGGAGGTTTCACCTGGGCGAGGCGGGGCGCGGCCCTCCTCGACTTCTACGCTAGGATCGCGGGGAGCCCGTAAGCCATGGACGTCCAGGTCATCGTCACGACCTACGATCAGCCGCGCTACCTGGCGCTGGTGCTGCTCGCGCTGGAGCGGCAGACCGGCGGCGACTTCGGCGTCCTCGTGGCCGACGACGGGTCCGGGGCCGAGACCCGCGCGGTCGTGGAGGCGGCGCGCGCGAGGCGGGAGATCGTCCACGTCTGGCAGCGGCACCAGGGCTTCCGCAAGTGCCGGATCCTCAACCGCGCGGTCGCGGCGGCCCGGGCGGAGTACCTCGTCTTCCTCGACGGCGACTGCGTGCCGCGCAAGGACTTCCTCGCACGCCACCTCGCGCTCGCGCGGCCGGGGCGCTACCTCGCGGGGAGGCTCGTACGCCTCTCCGGGGAGCTGTCCGCGCGCCTCGGCGAGCCGGAGGTCGGCGGGGGGAGCTTCGAGCGGCGGGCCTTCCTGTGGCGCGAGTGGCGTGCGGGGAACCTCGTGCAGAAGCCGCAGTACGCCTTCGTCCCCGCCCCGCTCGGACAGGCACTCTTCCGGCGCGACGGCGGGAGCTGGACCGGCGCCAACGGATCCGCCTGGCGCCGGGACGTCCTCGCCGTCAACGGTTTCGACGAGCGGCTCGGTTACGGCTATGAAGACAGCGACTTCGGGTGGCGGCTCGCGCTCGCGGGCGTGCGGCGGCGCAGCGTCCGTTACTGTGCCGTCGCGTTCCACCTCGACCACGCCCGCCCGTGGAGGGACGAGGCGGCCATGGTGCGCCATCGGGAGCTGGCCGAGGAGAGCTTGCGGCGCGGGGTGGCCCGGTGTTACCAGGGCATCGACCGGCCGGGCGGCGGCGAGCCGGAGGATCGCATCGACTGAGCGAGCAAGGGAGCGACCATGGCGTTGAGCAAGGAGCTGAAGGACCTCTTGGTCTGCCCGAAGTGCAAAGGGAAGCTCGAATTCCACGAGGAGAAGGGCGAGATCCACTGCGGGGCGTGCCGGCTCGTGTACGCGATCCGCGACGACATCCCCATCCTGCTCCTAGACGAGGCCCGGCCTCTGACCGCCTGAGCCGGCTTCGAGAATCTCGTGCCGATCGAAGAAGGATCCGGGCCGGGAGTCGCGGCGCGGCTTTCTTCACCTGGTCGCGGCGCGGCGTCTGGAGGGCCGAGCCGCGTCGTCGTCTGGCAGCCCGCGTTCCTCGGCGACGTCGTCTTCGCCTCGCCCTTGACCGCGGCCGTCGCCCGGGCCTGGCCAGGGGCGCGGGTCGTCTTCGTCGCGCGGCCGCCGGCGGACGAGATCGCGCGCCGGCTGCCCGGGGTGACCGATGTCGTGGCTTACGACAAGTGGGGAGCGGACCGGGGCATCGTGGCGGCGCGGCGGCTCGCGGGGCGGCTCTCGGCGTCGCGTCCGGACCTCTGGCTTTCGCTCCACGGGTCGCTGCGCAGCGGGCTCTTCGCCGCCGCGTCGGGGACCGAGACGATCGGGCCGGCGGGGATGACCGGGTCGATCTTCTTCCGGCGGCGTGTCCCGTTCTCGGGGCTCCCGTTCGCCGAGCGGTCCGTGGCCATCGCCCGGGCGGCGGGCCTTCCGGCCGAGCCCCTGCTCCAGCTCGTGCTCTCGGCTGAGGAGCGGGCGGCGGGTACGAGGAGGCTCGGCGCGGCGGCGGCGGTGGCCGTCATCCCCGGAAGCGCGTGGGAGACGAAGCGGTGGCCGGCGGCGCGGGTGGCCGACCTCGCCCGGCGGCTCGCGGGCCGCGGCCTGACGCCGGTGCTCCTCGGATCGCCCGGCGAGAGGGAGCTCTGCGCGGGGATCGCGCGGGAGGTGGGGGCGTGCCTGGATCTCTGTGGCGCGAGCGTCGCCGAGGCGCTCGGCGTCATCGGCGCGTGCCAGGCGGCCGTTGGGGGCGACAGCGGGCTCGTGCACGCCGCACGGGCCATCGGGATCCCGACCGCCGTCCTGGTCGGGCCGACGGACCCGGCGCGCCTCGCCCGGGCAGGGGGGACCTTGGATGCAGCGAGCCCGAGTCGTGAGCGGTGCGAGCTCGTGACGCTCGGGCTCGCCTGCTCGCCGTGCAGCGAACACGGCGGGCGGCGCTGCCCGCTCGGTCATCACCGATGTCTCGCGGATCTTCCGGCCGAGCGCGTGGAGGCGGCGCTCCTCCGCCTCCTGGAGTCTTGAATGAGGGGCGCTCTCGCGAAGCTCCAGGGGGTGGGGAGGGCGTTCTTGCTCGCGATCGTCCGGACGGTCTTCCCGCGGGAGGCAGGCCCGGGGATGGGGGTGGACAGCCGCGCCGTCCGATCGATCCTCGTCGTGCGGACCGACGAGCGCGTGGGGAACCTCCTGCTCACGACGCCGCTGCTCACCGTGTTGCGCGAGAGGCTGCCGGGGGCGCGCGTCGGCCTGCTCTGCGCGGCGCGCCTGGCCGGCGTCGTCGAGGGGACCGGGCTGTACGACGAGCTGTGGCGGTTCGAGAAGCGCGACCTCTTCCGCCGGCCGTGGCGCTTCCTCGCACTCTGCCTGCGGCTGCGAGGGCGCTACGAGGTCGCGATCGAGGCGGGCCACTGGCACGCCTTCTCCTTCACGGCCGGGATGCTCGTCCGCTGGAGTGGGGCGCCGGTGCGGATCGGCCACCGGCGGGGTGACGCGGCGCGCCTCCTCACCCACGCGGTCGAGAAGGATCCCGCCGTGGTCCACGACGCGCGGGCCAAGATCGAGCTCCTCGCGCCGCTCGGGATCGCGGGCGTGGCGCTGCCGCTGCCGCGCACGGGGCTCGGCATCGCCCAGGCGGAGCGGTTTGCTGGGCTGTTCGGGGCCGAAAAGCCCGTCGTGCTCGTCAACCCCGGGGGGAGGAAAGCCGACCATCGCGCCTCGCCCGCGCTGATCGGGTGGGCCGTGCGCGCGCTCATGGAGAGGCGCGAGGCCGCCGTCTGGGTAGCGTGGGGGCCGGGCGAGGAGAGCCTGGCGCGGGCGGTCGTGGGGGCGGTGGGCGGCGCTCGGATGCTGCCGCCGACGACCCTCGACGAACTGGCCGGCGCCTTGCGCGCCGCGGCGGTCTTCGTGACCCACGACAGCGGGCCGATGCACCTCGCGGCGGCGGTCGGGCGGCCGATGGTCGCGGTTCTACTCCAAGAAGACGGGGAGCGGTGGATATGGCCGGGCACGCGGGCGGTCCGCATCCGGGGGCTGCCCGACGGCGATGCCGCCGCCGCGATTTCAGAGGCCGCGGGAGAGCTGCTCGACGAGGTTGCCCGAGGGAGGATTGCGGCCGGCGCTGCTTCGGCGGCCAAGTTGGCGTAAAGGAGGCTTGGGGAGAGGCACGCGGTAGGACGATGTCGCGTGGTGACAGCGCCCCCGCCTCTGGATCGGCTCCCTCCACGCCGCCCTCGGCGTCATGACCCATGGGATAGGGTCTCGCAGCAGGGGAAGCCCAGTTTCACCGCCCCCTTCGGGAGGCGCGGGATCGGACGCCGCCGCAGCCGGACCGTGAATAAGACGGGCTCAGGCAGCTTTGCGACCCTTGACGGCGGCGAGGCATCCCCGTAAACCGAGCGCACCGAAAGGGAGACCGTGGTCCAGAGCATGACAGGGTTCGGCGCGGGGGCCGCGACCGTCGGCGGCGAGCACGTCGAGGTCGAGGTGAGGGTGGTCAACCACCGCTTCTGCGAGGTCAAGGCCCGCCTGCCGCGGGAGCTGTCGGCGCTCGAACCTG
>JAKAPL010000023.1 GCA_021807105.1 Myxococcales bacterium
CGCGATTACCCGACGAGCGATCGCGATTACCCGACGAGCGATCGCGATTACCCGACGAGCGATCGCGATTACCCGACGAGCGATCGCGATTACCCGACGAGCGATCGCGATTACCCGACGAGCGACCGCGATTACCCGACGAGCGATCGCGATTACCCGACGAGCGATCGCGATTACCCGACGAGCGATCGCGATTACCCGACGAGCGATCGCGATTACCCGACGAGCGACCGCGATTACCCGACGAGCGACCGCGATTACCCGACGAGCGACCGCGATCACCCGACGAGCGACCGCGATCACCCGACGAGCGACCGCGATTACCCGACGAGCGATCGCGATCACCCGACGAGCGACCGCGATTCCCCGACGAACGACCGCGATTCCCCGGCGAGGAGCCGCGATTCCCCGACGAGCGATCACGATTCCCCGGCGAGCGAGTCTGCCCGCCCGACGAGATATCGCTCCCGCTCCCCGAGGCCCGAACCCAGGAATGGGCTCTTTCTGCTTTCCTCATCAGCGCCCCTTACCCCGTCTTATTCACGGTACGGCTGCTGCGGCGTCCGATCCCGCGCCTGCGAGGGGGGGCTTGCCACCCTCCAAACGACTTGGGGGGAGGTGCTCTACGCGACGCCTCGTCGGTCGTCGCTCTCGCTTGCCCTTCTCGGCTCGCGGTCTCGAACGCCTCGCTACGCCGTACCGTAAATAAGACGGGCTTACGTCCGGCACCCCGCTTGTCTTGCCGCGTCCGGCGCGCGTAGAGTCACGTCCGTATGCGGCTCGGTGAGATTCTCATCCAGGCGAACGTCATCCATCCGGGACAGCTCCAGATGGCGCTCGACGAGCAGCGGCGATGGGGCGGGCTGCTCGGTGAGATTCTCGTTCGCCTGGGGGCCTTGACCGAGGAGGCGCTGGTCGAGGCCGTCAGCCGCCAGCTCGGGGTCGCGCCGGCCGAGCCCCATCTGTTGGCTGCGCCCGAGCGGTCGGCGCTCCAGGGGATTTCGCGTGAGGCGGCCCGGTCCCTTCGCGCGGTCCCCCTGGCGCTGCAAGACGGCGGCCGGACGTTGGTCGTGGCGATGGCCGAGCCGCAGAACGTCTCTCATCTCGATGGGCTGCGGCGCGCCACGGGCCGCCGGCCGGCGCCGCGACTCGTGGGCCCGACCGCGCTGCAGGCGCTTCTCGACCACGCGTACCCCGAGAGCGAGGAGGGCTTCAAGGTCCTCGACTCGCAGGGGCGGACGGTGATGAAGCTTCAAGAGGCTTCCCCGCCCGCGCCGATTCCGCAGCCCGCCGCGCGGACCTCGGACGATCTGCACGGGCTGGCGCGCCGTCTCGAGGAGGTTCAGCGAAGGGAAGCGGCCGCCCTCCACGCGATGGTGGACCTCCTGATCGAACGTGGCCTGTTCAGCCGGGAAGAGTACCTCGCCAAGCTCCGCCGATAGCTCCGATTCCGCCGGGGCCCTCGGCCGGCAGCCGGCGGCCGTTTCACCGCTGCTCTCGGTCGAGGGGCTCCTGGTCGAGCTGCGCCGTGAGCGCTGCGCACTTCCAGTCCTGCGCGACGTGTCGCTGTCGCTCCCCGCGGGCAGAGCCCACGGGCTCGTCGGGGAGAGCGGCAGCGGGAAGACTCTCGCCGCCCTCGCCATCATGGGGCTTCTGGGCGACCGGGCGAGGATTGCCGCCGGTGCCATCCGGTTCCGGGGCGAGGATCTGAGGCGAGCAGGCCCGAGGCGTTGGCGCGCGCTGCGCGGGCATGGGATGGCGATGGTTCTTCAGGATCCGCTGAGCGCGCTCGACCCCGTCCGGCGAGTGGGCGAGCCGATCGCGGAGTCGCTGCGGCTGCACCGCCACCTCGACGTTCGCGGGGCGCGGGAAGAGGCCGTCGTGCTCCTGAACTCGGTCGGCCTCCCGGACGCGAGACGCGCCGCCGCCGCTTACCCGCACGAGCTGTCGGGCGGCATGCGCCAGCGGGCGCTGCTCGCGGCGGCGCTGGCGGGCGATCCTTCGCTGCTCGTGGCCGACGAGCCGACGACCGCCCTCGATGCGGCGGCCCGGGAGCAGATCCTCACGTTGCTCGACCACGAGCGGTCGCGGCGGGGACTCGCACTGCTCCTCGTCTCGCACGATCTCTCCCTCGTGGCTCGTCACTGCGACGATGGCTCGATCGTCTACGCCGGACGGATCGTCGAAGCCGGACCGACGGGGCGTCTCTTCTCAACCCCGCGCCATCCCTACACCGCGGGGCTCGTCGAGGCGGGCCTCGCGCTCGACCGGCCCCGGCGGGCGGCGGGACATGCGCTGCCGGTCATCCCGGGCTCGGTCCTGCCGGTGGAACGGTTCGGCGAGCCCGGGTGCGCGTTCCATGAACGCTGCCCCAGGGCGGATTCCGCCTGCGCTGTCACGCCCCCGTGGTCGGCCAGGCTCCCGGGCGAGGGCGTCGCCTGTCACCACCCGCTGGAGGCGAGCTGATCTGCCGCCTCCGAGAATGGTCGCGCCGCGCGAAGGGTCAGCCGTGCTCCGGCGAAGACGAGGTGAGAAAAAAGGGGGGGCCTCGGCCTCCCCTACGCCCGGACCTCCGCTGTCCGGCGGTTCGGGCGTCGCCGCGCGGCCCGCTTGCTGGCCGCGTCGGGTCGCGGCCCACGAGGCGGGGCTGAATGGAGACGCCGGCTCTCGAGATCCAGGCGCTGACCGTGGAGCTCTTGCTGCGCGGTGCGGGGGGGGTGCGCCGCCGGGCGGTCGTGCGGGACGTGAGCCTCGGGGTCCGCCGGGGCGAGACGGTCGCGCTCGTCGGCGAGAGCGGGTCGGGCAAGTCCACGCTCGCGAGGGCTGCGCTGCGGCTTCTTCCCGCCGCGGCCGGCAGCGTTGCCTGGGACGGGGTCGACGTCACGCGACTTTCGCCGGCGCGCCTTCGGCCGCTGCGGCGCCGAATCCAGCTCGTCTTCCAGGATCCCCAAGCGTCCCTGGATCCGCGGATGGCGGTGGGGAGCCAGATTGCCGAACCGCTCGCGATCCATCGGATCGGCTCGCCGGGCGATCGGCGCCGCCGCGTCGCCGAGTTGCTCGATCAAATGGGGCTGCCGCGATCGATTGCCGGCCGTCTTCCGGCCGGCCTCTCCGGGGGGCAGCGCCAGCGGGTCGCCCTCGCGCGCGCCCTCGCGGTCGATCCCGACGTTCTGGTCCTCGACGAGCCGGTCTCGGCCCTGGACGTCTCGGTGCAGGCCCAGGTCGTGAACCTGATCGTCGACCTCCAGCGGCGGCGCGGGCTCGGCTACCTCTTCATCGGGCACGACCTGCGGCTCGTCCGCTGGCTCGCGGATCGGACGGCGGTTTTCCAGGGGGGCCGTATCGTCGAGGAGGGCGCGACCGAGGAGGTCTTCACGCGGCCGCGCCATCCGTACACGCAGCTCCTCCTCACCTCGAGCCCGCCGGCGAGATAAAAAGAGATCGCAGATGGACTGGTCGTTCCTTCTCTCCCACCATCCCCCGGCCGCCGCGGGCGATCGTTGCTTCCGGGTCGGCCCGCTGCGGCTCTGCGCCCGTTGCAGCGGGCTCTTTCCGGCCCTCCTGGCCGGACTTCTCGTCCAGCGGCTCCTCCCCCTCACGGCTTCGCGCTGGGACCTCCCCGTCGAGCTGGCGCTGATCCTCCCGGCGCTCTGGGACCACGCGCGCTCGGTCGCGAACCCGAAGGCCGGGAGCAACCCGATCCGCGCGTTCACCGGACAGCTCCTCGGGCTCGGTCTCTCTCGCGTCGCGGTCGTCGGGCACGTGGAGGGGTTCGGCGCGGAGGCCTTCCTTCTCCCCGTCGTCCTCTCCGGCTGCTTCGTCCTCGCCCCGCGGCTTTGGCCGCGAGCGTGAGGCGGACGGACGGGCTACATCCCCGCCCTCCGGTACACCGTCACGTCGGGCGCCTCGTCGAGGTAGTGGGCGTAAACGGGCTCGGAGGTGGCGAACGCGTTCCAGATCTGGAACTCCTGGTCGCGAAACTCCTGCATGTACTGGTAGGCGGCGAACTGGGCGCTCCTTAAGCAGGGCGTCGTGTCGGGACCGCCGCAGGTGACGAACCGGACCGTGGGGCGGAGCATGCCGTTCTGGACGTAGGCGACGTAGCTCCCCTGGGTGACCTCGTGGAAGTCGACGACCGCGCCGGGAGGGACGTTGCGGGAGAGCCACGGGAGGACGCCGGTCACGTCGTTGCTCCAGTACTGCCGCTGCATCCCGAGCTGGGCCGCGCCCGCCTCCCCCCCCGCCAGCTCGTTGTAATAGCCCTCGCCGTAGCCCTCGATGTGGACGCAGCCGATGAGGGCCGGCAGGAGGGTGAGGACGCCGAGGCCCCAGACGAGCTTGCGCTCACCCAGCTTCGGGAAGCGCGCGGCGGCCGCGGCGGCGACGCCGGCGAGCGCCTCGGCGCCGAGCACGCACAGGAACGGCAGGCCGGGCATCCAGTGCTTGACGCCGCCGAAGTGTGGGACGGTGGGCCACGAGATGAGCACGAGGGGGAAGAGGCCGTTCACGAGAAGCAGGACGTGCAGCGAGTCCAGCCGCCGGCGAACGAGCTGCCCGACCGCGCGCAGGGTCCCGGTCGCGAGGAGGACGAAGATGGGGAGCGGCACGGTGAGCGCGGTGACCACGAGGACGTAAGCCCAGGGGAACGGGGGGTCGCGCAGGAGCTGATGCAGGTAGGCCCAGGGATAGTTGACGTGCCCGGCGTGGAAGCCGAGGTAGGCCCCGATCCGCTCAATCGGATGAGGCCAGAGGTAGGGCCAGTGGAGCAGGAAGATCGTGGGCCCGAGCAGCGCCATCCAGCCCCACTGGCCCGGGACGCAGCGGAGCAGTCCGCGCCAACGCCCCGCCTTCCAACCCGCCGGCGCGCGGGAGAGGGCCCAGTGGGCGAGGAGCGCCGCGGGATAGAAAAAGGCGTTGAGCTTGGTCGCGAGGGCGAGGCCATAGGCGACCCCGGAGAAGACGGCCCACCGCTTGCTGCCGAAGCCGCGCCAGTAGGCGTACACCACGAGGAGCCACATCCCCGTGATCGGCATGTCGAAGCAGGCGAGCCGCCCGTGGTAAAAGTGGTGGGGGCTCGTCCAGAAGAAGAGGGGCGCGAGGATCCCTGCGTCGCGCCGTCCTCCGCTCGCCTCCTTGCCGAAGAGGTAGAGCAGCGCGGAGATGAGCCCGGAGACCGCCCAGGCCGGGGCGCGGTAGCCGGCCCCGGGGCGCAGCCAGCCGAGCTTCTCCGTGAGGAGCCAGTGGGAGAGCCCGAAGAGGCTCTTCATCAGCACCGGGTGCTCGGTGTTGTACCAGAAGTAGCGGCGCAGCGTCGCGTCGGAGAAGTGGTCGAGGAGCCGGCCGTGGACGAGCGCGTCCCAGAGGCCGAGATACCACGGCGTGTACTGGTCCGCGGCGAAGAAGTAGAAGCTCTCGTCCCGCGTGAAGCCGACCGCCCGCTCGGTCGCGAGCATGACGAGGAACGTCGCCACGGCGAGGCCGCCGGCGACGAGGAGATCCTTGCGTCGCTCCGGGAGGATCATCTAGAACGCCGCCGCGTCGAAGCAGAAATGGCGCATCGCGGGGTCTCTCGCGCGCACCTGGAAGGCGACCTCGTGGCGCCCCTCGGCGAGCCCCGGGAGGGACAGCTCGAAGGGATGCCAGCCGGGGTCGCCGGCCGAGAGCGTGAGGGTGGCGGCCTGCCCGCCGTCGACCAGGACCGCGAGCTCCACGGGCGCGAAGCCGCGCGAGGCGGGGAGCTCGGCCGCGCCCCCGACGAGGCCGAAGCCGCCCCGCAGTCCGCCCTCCATCGGGACGCCATCGTACGAGATCGTGAGGGGAGCCTCCCCCACCGGGTGGGCCCAGAGGCAGCGGCGCGGGAGGAAGTCGAACTCGTGCCACTCGGGGGCGACGTAGTTCCACGGGCCGCGGGAGCAGCGCAAGCCGCCCGCCCCGCCCTCGCAAGGTTCCCCGTCCACGTCCACGCGGGCCGCTCCAAGCCGCGCGGTGAAGTCGTAGGTCGCCGCCCGGCCGGCGCGCGGCCCGTAGAGGACGAGCAGGAGCGGCCCGAAGCGGCGCGCGGGCGCAAGGCGGGTGAGCCGGCGATCGAGGCGCGCGAGATCGGCCGCGGCGTCGCTGCGCGGCAGGTCGGGCTGGGCGAGGACCCAGAGCCGCGGGTAACGCTCGGCGTCGGCCTCGTCGGGGAGATCGGGGAGCGCGACCACCGGCAGCCCGTGGACGAAGAGCTTCCCGCGCTCGGCCCAGAAGGGGAGCAGGGCGACGGCGTCGCCCGGCCGCGCGTCCGCGACGAGCGCATGCTGGACCGCGAGGTAGTCCTCCTCGCCGGGCAACCTCCCCGGCAGCCGGATCCAGAACACGAGCGCGGCCGCCACGCTCGCGAGGAGGAGCCCGCCCTCGAGCCGCCGGGACAGGGGGAAGGCCGGGCGGGACGGGGCTCCCGGCGCCGAGGCCGCCGCCGTCGCCGCCGGTGCCACGCGCGCTGGCAGCGCGGTCATGCTGGGTTGAGCTTCATTCGCCGCTCGCTCTTGGCGCGGCAGAAGCTGCAAAGGTCGGCCGCCGGATTGCGCGCGTACGCGACGCTCCAGGGGGGACACATCGCGCAGCGGTGGTCGAGGCAGTGGTGGAGGTCCCAGAGGTGTCCGACCTCGTGGACCGCGAGCTTGGCGAGCGCGGCCGCCTGCGCGGCGGGATCGTCCGGCAGGCCGGCCGCCGACGCCACGGCCTTGTCCTCGCTGTAGCTCGCATAGCCGTGGGTCGGCAGGAGGCCGACCGGGCTCTCGCGGGGCGAAAGCGGAGAGTGGACGAGAAAGAGGATCTTGTCGTCGGCGAAGGTCTTGACCGGCCCCGCGTTGCTCAAGATCTTCACGGCGTCGAGCGGACCGTCCTCCCGCGCCTCTTCCGGCAGCTCGAGCGCGGCCGCGTGCTCGCAGCCCACGCCGTAGGCCGCGAAGAGCGCGTGGCAGACCACGTCCACCTCCTCGGCCTCGAACGGCTCCAGCGTGACGACGTGGATCACCGCCCCCCCCGCTTCGCCGGCCTCTTCTTCGCGGCCGGCCGCCGGCCGGCGACCCGAGCCGCGGTCTTGCTGCGGGTGGTCTTCGCCTTCTTCTTCTTCGGGGCCGCCGGCTTCCGCTTCCGGGCCTCGGCCACGCCGGCCGGCGCGTTCGCCTTGCGGGCGGGCGCGGCTCTCTTGCGCGCGCGAGGGGGGCTGGGCTCTTCGTCCGGCTCGGCCGCCGGCGGCGGGGCGGCCTCGGATTCGGGCGGCTCCTGGGTCGCGGGCGCTTCCGTGATCTCGGCCACGTTCAGATCGTCGAGGCCCAGCTCGGCCTCCTGGGCCGCGCTGATGCGGCGGGCCTGCTCGGCCGCGCGGGCGCTGCCGGCGATCGGACAGAGGCCCAGGTCGATCGCGTCCTCGGCCGTCGCGGGGCTCATCCCGAGCGCCACCGCCACCTCGTGGACGAGCAGGTGGCGCGCGCTGTCATACAGCTCGCGCTCCCGCTGGGGCAGCGGCCGCAGGAGCGACAGCGCGTGGAGCCCCTTGAGCACCTCGGCCGTGCCGAGCAGACTCCCGCCGATCATCTTGTCCGAGTGGGTCCGGTGGCGGACCTTCCAGTCCAGCTCCGGGTCGTCCGCCTCCGCCGTGAGGAACCCGAGCAGCGCTTCGACCTCGGAGCGCGCGGCCACGTGGCGCAAGCCGACGCTCGCGACCTTCGCGCGTGGGATCATGACGGTCGCCCCGTCCTCCTCGCGCTTCATCGTGAGGAACTCGCCCCGGATGCCGCCGATCTCCTTGACCTCGATGCCCGAGATCCGGCAGACACCCTGGTTCGGGTAGACGACGCGCTCGCCCGCCTGGAGCACCGTCTCGTCCATGACGATGGGTTGGGGGTCCGTACCCACGGCCGAGCTGTCCTAGCAGGAGAGGGATCTTGCCGTCAACGCGCCTTGGCGTCCGCGGCGAGGCGGGCGAGCAAGAAGGAGAAGCGAGGAAACCGGGAGACGCGCCCGCCCCGCTTGCCGCGGCTCCTCTCTTCGCAGCCTCCGGCGACCCGATCGCTGCTTCCGGCTCTCCGTCCGCAGCCTCGGAGGCTGCGATCGGAGGCCCGGAGGCAACGACGCGGGGTGGGGGGTCGAAAAGCGGGCCAGCGCCACGGGCCGGCCGCTTGACAGTGGAGCGAGCCGCGGCTAACGTTCCCTCGCCGTTCCAGGGGCCACGCCCCAGGATTCTCGCCGGAGATCGACCATGAGACGTGCTCTGATTGCCTGCTTTGCCGTGGGGCTCGCCGCCTGCGGCCCGAACAACGTCGGATCGGGGGTTGGCAAGAGCAGCGGCGGCGGGGACGACGGCGGCAGCTCCGGCGCCGGGACGAGCGGAGGGACCAGCGGCACCACGAGCGGGTCTACCGATGGGGGAACGAACGGGAGCACGAGCGGCGGCCAGCCGGCCCCGTACGCCTGTCCCGGCAACCCCGCGCTCACCTACCCCGGAGATTCGGAGACCTGGGGCGTGACCCGCAGCAGCGTCTTCCCGGACTACTTCCTCGGCGGCGGCTACTGGAACCCATCCACGACCCCGGTCGCGGACACCACCCTCTCGCCCGAGACGGTGATGGCGTTCCACCTGCTCTACTGCTCGGGCTTCAAGTACGCCCTGCTCGACGTCTCGACGGTCTGGTGCCCCAACTGCCGGAACGAGGCGGCCGACCTGCCGGGCTGGACGGGGAGCGGTTACGCCTGGAACGGGAAGGACCAGGGCTGGATCGTCAAGTGGCTCCCGATGGGCGGCATCGTCTTCAGCGTGCTCGAGGAGAGCCAGGACCCGACGAAGCCCGCCACCCTCGACGACCTGAATAGCTGGATCGCGCAGTACCACACGAACTACCCCATGGCGATCGATCCTCAGCAAAACCTGATCTCGGGCCTCGGGCTGACCTCGGGCGGCTTCCCGGCGAACCTCATCATCGACCTGTCGGACATGAAGGTCGTCAACGCGGTCTTCGGCAACGATCCGACCTTCTACACCGACTTCGACGCGATCCTGACGAATGCGAAGTAGCCCCTGGCTCCTCCTCCTGGGGCTCTGGGGCTGCGCCGCCGGTCAGGCGAGCGCGCGGGGCGAGGCGTCCGGCCTCCCGGATTTTGAGCTTTCGGATACGGACGGAAGCCCCGTCCGCCTCTCCGATTACGCCGGCAAGGACGTCATCTACCTCGACTTCTGGGCGAGCTGGTGCGGCCCCTGCCAGCTCGAGCTGCCGCAGCTCCAGGCGCTCTACCAGAAGTACGGACCCAAGGGGTTCGTCGTCCTCGCCGTCTCCATGGACGACCCGACCACCGTCGGCGCCGTGGCCCCGGTCGCCCGCAAGAACGGCCTCACGTTCCCGGTCCTCCTCGATTCGCAGTCGCGGGCCGGGGCCCTCTACAACAGCGGCCACGCAGCGCCGTACGGCGTCCTGATCGGCCGGGACGGCCGGGTGATCGAGCAGCACGGGGGCTACACGCCGGGGGACGAGCGCAGGATCGAGGCGCTCGTCGTCGCCGCGCTCGCCAGGCGGTAGCCCGCCTCCTTCCGATGCCGGTCCGGTTGCTCGACGGAGAAGCTGTAGGGCGGGAGCTTGTCGCCCGCCGGAGTGGGTCAAGGTTTCGGCGCGCGTCGCGTCGTGGCGGCGGGGCAGAGGGCCCCGCCCTCCCTCGCGTCGCGAACGCGTCATGCCCGGCGACCCGATAGGGGCCTCCTCGTGCGTCGCGCGCCACTGCTGTGCGCCCTGCTCATCGCGCCGGGGTCGGCGGCGGCGTTCCAGACCGAGCTCTCCGGCAAGCCGCTCACGGTCGATCTCACCGAGACCGCCGACGTCTCCTACCATGTGGACAACGGCGTCGTGGCCCCCCAGTTCCTGCCGGGCTCCACCGCGCAGACCCCGCTCTTCAACCCGAACTGGGACCCGACGAGCGACAACTACGTGGACTGGCTCAACCGCTTCGACGCCCAGCTCTCCTGGGGCCCCTGGCACGCCGAGCTGCGGTTCGACTCGGCGGTCTTCGCCAACACGCCCACCGTCCCGCAGAGCTACGCCATCTGCGTCAACGGCCTCACCGGCCCGTGCGAGAACCGCAACCTCGCCCTGATGCTGGAGAACCGCTACATCGACAACTTCGAGCTGGAGAAGATCTCGCTCAACTACCTGGGCGACCACCTCGACGCGACCCTCGGCGACTTCTACCTCTCCTACGGGCGCGGCCTCGTGATCTCCCTGCTCAAGCTCGACGCGCTCGGCGTGGACACGACCCTGCGGGGCGCCGACGTGACCTTCCACTGGGGCGGCTTCACCGCGAACGCGGCGGCCGGCGTGACCAACATCGTCAACACCGACGAGGCGACGGGGGAGGTCGCGCCCGATCCCGAGGATCGGGTCGTCGCCGCGCGTCTGGAGTGGCGGCAGCCGCGGATCGTGACCATCGGGATCGACGGGGCCGGTTTCTTCCAGAATCCCCAGACCGCGCTCCTCTCCCCCTGGGAGCCCGGCGCCCCGACGCAATCCGTCCCGCTCGGCTGGCTCGCCCTCGGCTCGGTGCAGGGCGAGCCCTTCCCGCCCGGCGCCGGGCCGCCCGCCCTCACCTCGACCGGCAACTTCAGCGCGACGATCGACTTCCCGCACGTCTGGGATTTCGGGAAGCTCTACGCGGAGCTCGCCCACCAGGTGCAGGCCGAGTACACGGCGAACCCCTTGGGGGGGGGAGCAAGCCAGCAGTCGACGCAGGGCAACGCGCTCCTCGTCTCGGCCGACGCCTTCCTTGGGCCCGCGACCCTGCTCGTCGAGTTCAAGGATTACCAGAACTACATCTACCCCCTGCAGAGCAGCCTCTCCTCGGTGACCTACCCGGCCTTCTGGCAGCAGAACGTCTACAACAACCCCCCGGAGCTGGAGGAGATCTTCCAGGAGGAGGACCCCTCCTACACGACCTATGGCCCGCGGGTCCGGCTCGACTGGAAGCTCTCCGATCGCGTCTCGCCGTTCGCCTCAGCCGCCCTCTTCCAGAACGACACGGCCGGCTGGGACTACACGATCACCGACGGATACCTGGGGGTCGACGCGAACTGGCAGGACCACCGCAGCCACGCCGTCGTCTCCGCGGGGCGGCGGCTGGAGATCATGAACCGCCTCTCGCCGACGCCCGGCGATCCCTACCAGCATGAGTGGTGGGTCCAGTACGACGCCGTCCAGGTCCTCGGGGCCACCTACAGCCTGGAGCTGGAGGGGCTCCACCGCCGCTTCGATTACGACGCGCTGCTCGGCCACCCCTGGAGCTGGGGCTACTCCTACCTCTCGCTCAAGCGGAGCGCGTGGACCGTGACGCTCGGCTACGAGTACACGACCCAGGACCCCGCCGAGTGGCGGTCGGCAAACCCCAACGCCGGCGTCGCCTGGACGATCTCCGACCACTACACCGTCCGCGCCTTCGGCGGCGGCCGCGAGGCCGGCCTGCGCTGCATCAACGGCGTCTGCCGGGTCTTCCCAGGCTTCACGGGAGGCTCCGTCGAGCTGGCGGCGCGCTACTGATCGGCCCGCCCGCCTCGCCTTCGATCCTGCGGAGGGGATTCGTTCCCACGTTCTCCCTCCGTTGCCCGGAAGTCATAGATCGCCTCGACGGCGACGTTGCGGTAGCGCTCGTACTTGAGGGCCATGGTGAGGAGCTGATCGAGCAGGCTCCCGGGGTCGCAGGAGCCCGCCTTCCGGCGGCGCTTGACCTCGGCGAGGATGGCCTTGCGGACGGCGCGGGGGTGGAAGCAGAACGACGCCGAGAAATAGTGCTCGCCCTGGAACGGGACGAGGCGCGCCTCGAAGAGATCGCCCCGCGCGAGCCCGGCGAGGGCGCGCCGTTCGGTCACCTTGTACTGGAGGCCGCTGCACGCCTCGCGGACGGTCACGCGCGCGGCCTTGGGCAGGCCGCGCAGCTCGAAGAGGCCGCGCACGGTCTCGCAAAAGCCGCGGTAGATGGGCAGCTCGGAGGGGTGGATCTCGCCCGCGAAGAGCTCGAGGAACTCGGCCGCCGGCGTCGCGCCGGAGGGGGGCCGCGGGCGGTCGAAGACGTACCAGTCGAGGAAGCCCGCGAGCCGCTGCTCGATCGACTTGTCGTCCTCGAACACCGCGCCGCCGGTCCGCGCGAAGAAGGCCTCGTGCGCGGCGGAGACGTCGTCCTTGAAGCGCGCCTCGGTGGCCCAGGCGGCCACTCGGTCGAAGTAGGGGTGGTACATCGATCAGGCGCCCATCCGGCGGACGAATTCGGCGAAGAGCGGGCGGGCGTCGTGCGGGCCCGGCGAGGCCTCGGGGTGGTACTGCACCCCGAAGGCGGGCGCCCCGAGGACGGCCAGCCCCTCGACGGTTCCGTCGTTGAGGTTGACGTGGGTGATCTCGGCCTTGCCGGCGAGCGAGGCGGCGTCCACGGCGAAGCCATGGTTCTGGCTGGTGATGTCGACCCTTCGGGTGGCGACCGTCTGGACCGGCTGATTCGCGCCGCGGTGGCCGAACTTGAGCTTGTAGGTGCGACCGCCGAGGGCGAGGGCGAGGATCTGGTGGCCGAGGCAGATGCCGAAGATGGGGACCTTGCAGAGGAGCGCGGCCACGGTCTCGCGCACGCCGGGGACGGCGTCCGGATCGCCGGGGCCGTTGGACAGGAAGACGCCGTCGGGACGGAGCGCGAGGGCCTCGCCGGCGCGGGTCCCCGCGGGGACGACGGTCACGCGGCAGCCGGCGTCGACGAGCAGCCGGAGGATCGACTGCTTGGCGCCGAAGTCGAACGCGACGACGTGAGGAGCCGAGGCCGCCTCCCTCGCCCTTGGGGGGCGCCCCTCGCCCTCCCCGAGCACGTCGCCGGTCCCCTCCGTCCAGGCGTACGGGGCCGGGCAGGTCACCAGGCTCGCGAGATCGCGGCCCGCCATGCCGGGGGCGCGCCTGGCCCGCTCGACGAGCGCCGCGGCGCTCGCCCCCGAGGTCGAGAGGACGCCCATCTGCGCGCCGTGGTCGCGCAGATGATGGACGAGCGCGCGCGTGTCGATCCCCTCGATGGCCGGCAGGCCGGACCGCGCGAGCCACTCGGCGAGCCCCTCGCGCGCCCGCCAGCTCGACGGCTCCGCCGCGCGGTGCTTGACGGCGAGCCCCACGGCGCGCGGGGCGGGGGCCTCGAGGTCGCCGGGATTCACGCCGACGTTGCCCATCTCGGGGCAGGCCATGACGACGATCTGGCCGGCGTACGACGGGTCGGTCAGCACCTCCTGATAGCCGGTGTGCGACGTGTTGAAGACGACCTCGCCCACGACGTCCTCCGCCGCCCCGAAGGCCCGCCCCTCGAAGATCCGGCCGTCGGCCAGTGCGAGCAGCGCCTTACCCGCCATGGGTCTCTCCGCGATGAACGACCCGGCCGCCGACGATCGTCGCCCGGACGCGGCCCCGCAGCCGCATCCCGGCGAAGGGACTGTTGCGGCCGCGCGAGAGGAAGCGGGCGGGGTCCACCGTCCAGGCGGCCTCGCGGTCGACGAGGACGAGGTCGGCGGGGGAGCCCGGCGCGAGGCTGCCTCCGGGCAGCGAGAAGGCGCGCGCCGGTCCCGAGGTGAAGAGCTGCACGAGCCGCCGCTCATCGAGGACGCCGGCGTCGCACAGCGCGAGGCCGAGGGAGAGCGCGGTCTCCAGGCCGACGACGCCGTTTTGCGCCCGCTCGAACTCGATCTGCTTGTCGGCCACGCCATGAGGCGCGTGGTCGGTCGCGATCGCGTCGAGGGTCCCGTCGGCGAGCCCCTCGCGCACGGCGTCGCGGTCCGCGAGCGCGCGCAGCGGCGGGCTCATCTTGGCGTGGGTGTCGTAGCCGTCGATCGCGTCCTCGGTCAGGGTGAAGTGGTGCGGCGTGGCCTCCGCGGTCACCGGGACGCCGCGGGCCTTCGCCTCACGCAGCGCGCGGACGCTGCCCGCGGCGGAGACGTGGGCGACGTGGAGCCTTCCGCCGGTCAGCTCGCAGAGGGCGATGTCGCGCCGGACCATGATCTCCTCGGCCTGCGAGGGGCTCCCCCGCAGGCCGAGCCGCGTCGCGACCGGTCCCTCGTGGGCCGCGCCGCCGCCGAGGTGCGCGTCCTCCTCGTGGGCCACGACCGGGACTCCCAGGAGCTTGCCCCACTCCAGCGCGCGCCGCATGAGCGCCGCGTTCATGATCGGCCGGCCGTCGTCGGTGAAGGCGACCACGCCGGAGGCGCGCATCGCGGCCAGCTCGGCGAGCTTCTCGCCCGCCTGTCCCGCGCTCACCGCGCCCGCGACGTGGACGCGGACCGGCGAGGTCTCCCGGGCCCGCCGCGCGACCCAGTCGACGAGCGGGCCGTCGTCGATCGGCGGCCGCGTGTTGGGCATGGCGACCACCGCGGTGAAGCCGCCCGCCGCCGCCGCTCTCCCGCCGGTGGCGATCGTCTCCTTGCCCTCCTCGCCCGGCTCGCGCAGGTGGCAGTGGAGATCGATGAGGCCGGGGAGCAGCAGGAGGCCGGAGGCGTCGAGCCGTTCGTCGCCCGGACGCGGCGAGGGCCCCGGCCCCTCGACGAGCTCGCGCAGCCGCCCCTCCTCGACGATCGCGGTCCGGAGCCCGAGCCGCCCGCGCTCGGGGTCGATGGCGATCGCGTCGCGGACGAGGAGCCGTTCAGCCATGGGCGTTCCTCCCGGCGAGCAGGGCGAGCAGCGCCATCCGCACCGCGACCCCGTTCTCGACCTGTTCGAGGATGACGCTGCGCGGTCCGTCCGCGACCGCCGAGGCCAGCTCGACCCCGCGGTTGATCGGGCCGGGGTGGAGCACGAGGGCCTGCGGCGCCAGCGCGGCGGCGGCCTCGGCCGACAGGCCGAAGAGGCGGGCGTACTCGCGCAGCGACGGGAAGGGCGAGACCTCGGGGGCGAGCCGCTCGAACTGGACGCGCAGCATCACGACGGCGTCCGCGCCGGCGAGCGCCTCGTCGAGCCGCGCGTGGGCGGAGACCCTCCCGGGCTCGCCGAGCCGGTCGAGGCCGGGGGGCAGGAGCGCCGGCGGCCCGGCGAGGCGGACGCGCGCGCCGAGGCGGGAGAGGCAGAAGGCGTCGGAGCGGGCGACCCGGCTGTGGGCGATGTCCCCGACGATCGCCACGGTCCTGCCCTCGAAGCTCCCCCAGTGGCGCCGGAGCGTGAAGGCGTCGAGGAGCGCCTGGGAGGGATGCTCGTGGGCGCCGTCCCCGGCGTTGATCACCGCCGAGCGGACCTGGGCGGCGACGAGCTGGGCCGCGCCGGAGCAGGGGTGGCGCAGCACGAGCGCGTCGGGCCTCATCGCCTCGAGGTTCTTCGCCGTGTCGAGGAGCGTCTCGCCCTTCTCGACGCTGCCGCCGGCGGCCGTCCAGGCGATCACCTCCGCGCCGAGGCGGCGGGCGGCGACCTCGAACGAGACGCGGGTGCGCGTCGACGGCTCGAAGAAGAGGGTGACGACGAGGCGGCCGCGCAGCCGGTCCGGCTCGGGCGCGGACGAGAGCCGCTCCGCCTCGTCGAGGACGCGGAGGATGTCCTCCCGCGAGAGCGGCTCGATGCCGAGCAGGTGGCGGTGGGGGAACTCTCCGCCGCGACCGGGCGCTACCACGTGGGCGGCTCCAGGCCGGATTCGGCGCTCGGGTTGAAGTGGAGGGTGAGGTACTTGCCCTGGAGGCCGGGCAGCGGAACGCTGCGGGTATAGTGGACGGTGATCGTGATCTGCCCCTGCGAATCCGAGCAGTCCTCGTTGGGGTCGGTGCAGGTGACGACGACGTGCTGCTCGTCGTCGTCGATCGGCAGCCCGGCCGCCTCGACCGCCTGCCCGCCCGCGGGCGTCTCGACGTGCGAGCCGATCTTCGCCAGGGCGTCGAGGACGCGGTCGTGGATCTGCCTCTCGCCGATCCGCCGCCAGGCGTCGTTGGCGATCGCGTGGAGCTGCCGCTCCGCCTCGAGGTTGTCCGCGATCGCCGGCCAGACGGCATAGGCGAGCCAACCCGCGGCGGCGGCGAGCAGGAGGAGGAGCAAGGAGCTCCCCTGGATCCTCCCCGAGCGGGCGCGCCGCCTCGCGGCCACCGTCGCCGGTCCCCGCCGTCGGCCTCTCATCACGGCCTCCCTAATACACCAAACCCGGGCGTCGCAGGTGGGCCGCACCGCTGGCGCCTCGTCTTGCGTGAGCGGCGCTCGAAGCGGCAAGAGAAGGGCGTTCACTCCTCCCGATCGCCTTCTTGCCTGCCGAGGGGTCGCGTGGTAACGGATCACGGATGGCGTCACCCGGTAGGTCCGGGCTCGACCTTTAGGAGGCATGGCAATGACGCGGTCTTCGTCTTCGATCTTCCTCGCGAGCGCGCTCGCGGTCTCTGCCGGCTGCTCCATGGGCGCGTCCCCGGCTGGCGGTCACGACGTGACGTGCAAGAGCACGTCGAACTGCCCCGCGGGCCAGACCTGCGACCCGACCTACCACCTCTGCGTGGTCGCGGACGGCGGCGCCGCGGGGATGGACGGCGGCAGCGCGGTCGCGGACGCCGGCACCTGCGCCATCGGCGGCGAGCTCTTCGCCGCGTTCGCCTACAACCCGAACGACCCCTGCCAGACCTGCCAGCCCGCGGTCTCGACGACCGCCTTCACCAACCTGCCCGCGGGCGTCCCCCTGGACGGCGGCTGCCAGGCGGGCGAGGTCTGCGAGAACGGCCAGTGCACCCGCGGCTGCTTCTTCCCCCCCGCGGTCTTCGTCGCGGAGGGGGGCCTCGAGGCCGCGAACCCCTGCCACCTCTGCGCCCCCGATCGATCCACGACGGCCTGGACGGACCTGACCGGCGCGCCCGCGGACGGGGGCTGCGGGGCGGGCGAGGTCTGCAACGCGGGGACGTGCGCCGCGGGCTGCGTGATCGCCGGCGCCTTCGTCCCGCCGGACGCGGCGAGCCCGGCGAACGCCTGCGCGGCCTGCATCCCCGAGACGAGCACGGCCGGCTACTCGCCCGTGAGCGGCACGGCCTGCGACGGCGGGGCGGTCTGCAACCTGGGCGCGTGCCAGGCCGGCTGCTTCATCGACGGCGGGTTCGTCTCGCCGAACACGCTCGCGGCCGACCCTTGCGAGGGAGCTTGCTTCCCGAGCGAGAACCTCTTCGGCTGGTCGTTCGCGAGCGACTACGGCCCCTGCGACGGCGGGATCTGCCAGCACGGGGTCTGCACGCCGGGTTGCTTCATCGGCAACGTCCCTTACCCGGAAGGCACCGCCGAACCCGGGGACTCTTGCCAGACCTGCCGGCCGGCGGTCAGCACTTCGAACTGGACCGGGTTGGACGGCGGAACCTGCGACGTCGGCGGCGGCAACTATTGCCAGGGGGGGCAGTGCGTCCTCGGCTGCGTCATCGACGGGGCGTTCGTCCCGAACAACACGCGGGCCGGGGGCGCCTGCCTCTACTGCGACGCCGCGTTCCTCGCGACCGACTGGTCGCCCCTGGGGGGCCAGGCCCCGTGTGACGGCGGTTTCTGCGATGGGCAAGCCGGCTGTGTTCAGGAATGCTCGACCGACGCGGGCTATGTCATGGCCGACGTGCTGAACGCGGCCGACCCGAACCAGTGCTGCGTCCCGTCGACGAACAAGTATGGCTGGACGGACGGGTTCACGGTGCACAGCGGGCCGGCGACGGGCCACCTGCCCGTGAGTATCGAGGCCGGAAAGATCTTCGGCAGCGGCAACGTCGATCTCGTGGTTAGCAATAGTGGCGACGCGACCATCGACGTTTTCGCTGGGCACGGCGACGGCACCTTCGGAACTGCCCAGAGTGTCTCCGTTGGGAATGGCCCCATCGCCGTCGCTGTCGCCGATCTCGGCAACGGCCACCCCGACATCGCCGTCGCGAACCAGGGGGACTCGACCGTGATGGTCCTGATGAACAACGGAAGCGGCACATTCGCAGCGCCCGTACAGTACGCGGTGGGAACGAGCCCCCTCGACCTCGTCGTCGGTGACTTCCAGCACTCAGGCTCCGCCGACATAGCTGTCGCGGATTCTGCCTGGGGTGATGTCGGTATCCTACTCAACGCCGGTAGTGGCACGTACCAGGCGCAACGGACTTATACTGCCGGAACGTCCCCCTTGGCGCTCGCGGTTGCTGACTTCAACGGAGACGGGCTCCCCGATCTTGCGGTGGCCAATGGCGGCGGCACCGCGATGGTCCTGCTCAACGGCAGTTCGGGTACGACCTTCATGCCCTGGGGGGCGGCCGTTGCAGTCAACGGGCCGAAGTCCGTCGCAGCGGCCGACATTGACGGAGACGGCAAGCCTGATCTGGTGGTGTCCGACGCCGCCGGCAACGTGCACGTCTTCCTGAACAGCGGCTCGGGTCTTGCCGCCACGGCTACGACCGTCTCGGCCAGTGGCCTACCCTCGAAGGTCATCGCCGCCGACTTCAATGGCGATGGCAAGCCCGATCTCGCCATCACGAACAACTTCGCCTCCAACATCTTCGTCCTCATCAACGAGTCGACGCCCGGCACCGTCAAGTTCGCTACCGCCGCGAGCTATCCCGTGGGCACGAGCCCCGTCTCCCTCGTCGCCGCCGACTTCAACGGCGATTCCCTCCCCGATCTCGGGGTCGTCAACAACGGCGCGCGAACCCTCTCCATCCTCCTCGGCAACTGCCCGTAACGCGCCGCGCGGCGCGGCCGGGTCCACGGCTCAGACGATATTCTGGCCTCCCACGGCACGGTCCTGTTCGTCGTTGGGCGGGCGCGGCGCGCGATGCCGCCGGGTCCCCGACCCAGACGATATTCCGGCTTACCATTGCACGGGCCTGTTCGCCGTTTGAGCGAACAGTGCACGAGTACTTGACTGCCGTTCGTCTTTCGATCCAGAATCCTTGCCTGAAAGGAGATGAACATGAACGCACCGCGCTTCAGCTCGATTCTGGCCGTCACGACGATCGCCGCGCTCCTCTCCACCGCTTGCTCCGGACCGACCGGACCCTCGGGGACCGGGGGCCCGACGGGGCCGGAGGGCGTGAGGGGCCCGACCGGTCCGACCGGGCCCCTGGGCCCGACCGGTCCGACCGGCATGGGCGAGACGGGCAACCCGGGCCAGCAGGGCGCGCAAGGCCCGCAGGGGCCGCAAGGGCCGCAAGGGCCGGCGGGGCCCACCGGGCCGCAGGGGCCGACGGGTGCGCAGGGAACGGCGGGTGCGCAGGGTGCGCAGGGCCCCGTGGGTCCGACGGGCCCGCAGGGGCTGCTCGATCAGACCGCGCTCGTGAACCTCGAGTGGTCCATCTACCACGCGGCCGCGGGCGCGGCTTGCGCGTCGATCAAGTCCGGCGGGGGCTGGGCCTGGACCGTCGTCCCGGCGCAAGCGGGCTCCACCTGCCAGGATGTTTGCTCGAGCGAGGGGACCCTCAACGGCTCCCCGACGCACTGTGCTGGCCAAGTCGTCATCGGATTGGAGGATCACCCGGACACCCAGGCGACCAGTTACCAGCAGCAGATTTCGACGGGGCGGACGTACTCCTGTTTGACCACGGTGGCGAGCTGGGCGGATGAGACGCAGACCCATGTCTCGCCGCTTGCCGCGCAGGTGGCCTACTGCTGCTGCTCGCACGATCCGCAGGTGACCTCGGCCTTCTGGGTGAACTTCACGACCGATCCCACCTTTACGCAATACTTCTGTACCTCCGGACCCGCCTTCAACAATTGGGCTTGCAACCACCGGGCGCCAGGGGAGTGGTGCCGGAACCAAGCAGCCGCTACCGCGTCGGGAATACCTTTCTCCGGAGGGACGATCAGCGAAATCAACGGGAACACCGCCGAGGTCGACTGCTTCTAGCTCGCCGGCCAGGCCGGTCCCTCACGCAGCGCATCGGCGCCCGGGCTCCCCGGGCGCCGATTGCGCTTGACGGCCTCCGTGCTGCCGCGCACGGTCGCTCGGGCGCCACGCCGGGTGGCGATCGGGTTCGGTCTCCGGTAAGTAGACGGCGTGACGGCCGCGCTCCTCCTCGGACTGGCGCTCGCGGGCGGCGCGCCGCCCGCTCCCGGCGACACGCGCGGGGAGATCCGGGCCCTGCTCACCGCCCTCGACTGTGGTCCGGACGCCGCCGCGCGCTGGAACGAGATCGAGGACCGCTTCGACGCCTGGCTCCCCGAAGCCTGCCGGCTCACCCCTTCCCCCGCGCGCTGCGTGGCGGCGGCGGTGGGCGAGCGCGTCACCCTGGCCCGCGCGTTGCCCGCCCTCCTCCCCGGCTGTCCGCGACACGGGAAGGACGGCGCGGCGGCGGCCTGGGGGGCGCTCGTCCTCGCCCGCCGGCCCATCGGCGCCGACGTGCGGCTCCAGCTCGCCCGGAGGCTCGCGGCGCTCTCCGCGGAGCCGGGGGCGGCCGAGCTGCGCGATCGAATCGACGCCGCCTGGAACGGCGCGATCGAGCTGGCCGCCAGGCAGTGCGGGCTCCTCGCGGCGCGGCCCTCGGGGGCCGCGACCCAACGCGGCCCGGAGGCGGGCCGCGCCGCGACGTCCGGACCGCCTCACGGCGGTCCGCGAGCAGGGGGAGCCCAGCTCCCCTCGCACCCCCCATTTAACCTCGTCTTCGTAGGAGATCTCCCTGGATCTTCGCGCGGCACGAACATTCCCGTAAGCAGCCGATCAGGCAGGACCGCCTGCGCCGCCGGGATGGAGGACTACCTCTTCTCTCTGCTCCTCGGCGGGACCAGCGGCGGGGGGGCGTGAATGGCCCTCATCCGGCGGCTGCCCGACGGGCTCGTCAGCCAGATCGCCGCGGGCGAGGTCGTCGAACGGCCGGCGTCGGTGGTCAAGGAGCTGTGCGAGAACTCGATCGACGCGGGCGCGGCTCATGTCCAGGTGGAGCTGTCGGCCGGCGGCACGCGGCTCGTGCTGGTCGGAGACGACGGCGCCGGCATGGAGCCCGAGGACGCGCGCCTCTCCATCGAGCGGCACGCGACGAGCAAGCTCGCCGACGCCGCGGGTCTCTCGGCGATCGCCACCCTGGGCTTTCGCGGTGAGGCGCTCGCGGCCATCGCCTCGGTCTCGCGCTTCACGCTGACCACGCGGCCGCCCGGCGCCCTCGCCGCGACCCGCGTGCGCGTGGAGGGCACGGGCGACCCGCGCGTCGAGGAGGCGGGCGCCCCCGAGGGGACGCGCGTCGAGGTCGCGGACCTCTTCTTCGCCACCCCCGCGCGCCGCAAGTTCCTGAAGCGGGCCGCGACCGAGGCGGGCCACTGCGTCGAGACGGTCCTCCGCCTCGCGCTCTGCCACCCGGAGGTCGGCTTCGCCCTCACCTCGGATGGCCGCCGCGTCGTGACGACCGCGCCGGGCGCGCCGTTGCGCGAGCGGGTCGCCCTCGCGCTGGGCCGCGAGGTCCACGACTCGCTCGTCGAGCTTTCCGGCCTCTCCGGCCGCGTGCAGGTCACGGGCTACTGCGCGCCGCCGGACCAGAGCCGGCCGAACGGGCGCGACGTGCTCATCTTCGTCAACGGCCGCGCCGTCCGCGACCGGGCGCTCGCCCAGGCCGTCTTCCGCGCCTACGCAAGTCTGCTGCCGCCCGGCCGCTTCCCGGTCGCCGCGATTCTCGTCGCCCTGCCGCTAGAGGAGGTCGACGTCAACGTCCACCCGCAGAAGCTCGAGGTCCGCTTCGCCGATCCGCGCGCGGTCTTCGAGGCGGTCTCCCGGACGGTGGCCCAGGCGCTCCGGCCCGCCCCGTGGCTCGCGAAGGCCGCGCCCCCCCCGCCGCCGTCCGCGCGCCGGGAGGTCCGGGGTGCTGCGCCCGTCGTGCGCGAGGCCGGTCTGGCGGACGGCGGTTGGCTCTCGCCCTCCTTTCCGATGGAGCGCTCCCATTTGGGCGCCTCCCCTGGAGCGCCCCCCTCCGAGCCCCGCGGCTACTTCTCCTCCCTGCGCGTCCTGGGCCAGCTCGCCGGGACCTACGTCGTCTGCGAGGGGGGCGGGGGCGCGCTCGTCGTCCTCGACCAGCACGCCGCCCACGAGAGGGTCCTCTTCGAGCGGCTGCGCGAGGCGCGCAGGGGGAAGGCGCTCTCCTCGCAGCGGCTCCTCTTGCCGGCCGTCGTCGAGCTGTCGCCCAGGACCGCCGAGGCGCTCGGCGCCCGCCGCGACCGGCTCGCGGAATTCGGGTTCGAGGCCGAGCCGTTCGGCGGGCAGAGCTGGTCGATCGCCGCGGTGCCCGCGCTCCTCGCCCACGCGGTGCCCGGCCCGCTCTTCGCCGAGTTGGCCGACGGGCTCGTCCACTTCGAAGACGCCGGGGCGGCGGAGGACGCGGTCAACGATCTGCTCGCGACCATGGCCTGCCACGCCGCGGTCCGCGCCCACGACCCGCTGTCCGCGGACGAGCTGCGCGCGCTGCTCTCCGCCCTCGACGGGATCGACTTCAAGGTCCGCTGCCCCCACGGACGGCCGGTGGTCACGGAGATCCCGCTCGCGGATCTCGAACGTCGCGTCGGCCGCCGGTGAATCGGCTGGTCGCGGGGGGAGCGAGCCGCCCCCGGGGAGCGCCGCCTACAGGATCTTCTTCCCGGGGCCCGTCGTCCGCGCGGGGATGAGGACCATCGGCACGGCCGGCTCCTTGCTGTCGAACTTGCCCGCGAGCACGTCCCGCACGTTACGGTCGAAGCGGACCCTGCCCGTCGCCACCTCGCGAAGGGAGAGAACCGTCGGCTTGTCCTTCGGCTTCTTCTTGTCCCCCGCGTCCGCGATGAGCGGCCGGGCGCCGGCCATGAGCTGGCGGCTCCGCTTGGTGGCGAGCAGGACCAGGGCGAAACGGTTTTCGACTTTTGGGAGGCAGTCTTCCACGGTGATCCGGGCCATGCTTCTCTCCGCGCAGGGGGACGCCGGGCCATCGGTCCGGCGCAGGAGGGGTATGTATGCCGGCGCCGCCTTCGGGTCAAGCGGCGGACCAGAACCGGCGGGTATTCAGGGCGAGGCGCGAAATTGACAGCCCATGGAGCGCGGGGTACTGATTTTCGGGGTAGCGCTCGATTCGAGGCGCGACGAACGGCCACGAGCACGAGGATTCGCGAACGCGCATGAGTGCCGTCTCCGAGTTGGTCCCGAACGCCAGCCGTCGTTTCTCCGAGGGCACCGTGCTCTTCCGCGAGGGGGAGCAGGGGACCGAGATGTTTGTCCTTCGCTCGGGGAAGGTCGCCCTGACTCGGAGCGCCGCCGGCCGCTCGATGGTACTCTCGACCCTCGGCCCGGGGGAGTTCTTCGGGGAGATGGCGATCCTCACCGGGAAGCCTCGAACCGCGTCTGCCACCGTCGTCGAGGACGCACAGATGCTCGTCATCGATCCGCGGACCTTCGAGGCGATGATCCGGGGCAGCACGGAGATCGCGGTCCGTCTCATGCGCAGCCTCGCCGGCCGCCTCGCCTCCGCCGACGAGAGGATCGAGGAGCTCGGCGCCCTGGCGGCGCGCAGCCGCCTCGTCCGCTTCCTCGCCCGCGCGGCGGAGGAGCGCGGCCGACCTTCCCCGGGCGGACGGCGAATCGACCTCCCGATCGCGGATCTGCCGGACGCGGCCGGCGTCCCCGCGCCCGCGCTGCGGGACGCGATGCGCCGCGTGGTCCAGGCCGGCCTCGCGCGCTTCGACGCGGATGGCGCCGTCGTCGCCGATCCCGCTCGACTCGCGGGGCTCGCCCGGTTCCTCGCGGCCGGTGAAGGGGAGGAGGCTCTTTGATCGACTTCGAGGTCCTCGGCTGTCATGGCGGCGAGCTGCCCGGACGGCGCACGACGAGCTTCCTCATCGACGGGAAGCTCGCGATCGATGCCGGGGCGCTCTGCGAGGCGCTGGAGCTGCCCCGCCTCCTCGAGGTCGACCACGTTGTCCTGACGCACAGCCACTTCGACCACGTGAAGGGGCTGCCGCTGATGGCGGATCTGCTCGTCGGCGCCCGCGACGAGCCGGTCGTCGTCCACGCTTCGCCCGATTGCGTCGATTGCCTTCGGCGGGACGTCTTCAACGATCGGCTCTGGCCCGACTTCACCCGCCTGCCGTCCCCGAGCCGGCCGGTCCTGCGGCTGGAACCCTTCACCGTGGGCAAGAGCTTCTCCGTGGGCCCCTATACGATCACCTCGCGCCTCGTGAACCACCCGGTCGAGGCGGTCGGCCTCGTCGTCGAGAAGGCGGGCAGCGCCCTCGCGGTGAGCGGAGACACCGGACCGACCGAGGCGTTCTGGGAGATGGTCAACGGACGGCGGGACCTGCGCCTGCTCCTGCTCGAGACGTCGTTCCCCGACGCGCTCGCCGACCTCGCCCGTGCCTCCGGCCACCTGACCCCGGCCGCGCTCGAGCGGGAGGTCTCGGAGAAGCTCACGCGCCCGGGCCTCGACATCCGCCTCTACCACCTGAAGCCCGCCTACCTCGACCTCCTGTACCGCGAGATCGGCGCCCTGAACCTCCCCGGCGTCCGTATCCTCGAAACCGGCCAGAAGATCGCCGTGTAGTCACGACTGCGCGGCGAGTTGGCCGCAAGCGGCGGCGACGTCCCGGCCGCGGTTCTTCCGGACCATCGCGAGGACGCCGCGGCGGACGAGGATCTCGTGGAACGCCTGGACGCGCGTGGGGTCGGGCGCGCCGAAGCCGAGGCCCGGGTTCTCGTTGTAAGGGATCAGGTTGACCTTGATGCCGAGCGGGCCGGCGAGGCTCGCGAGCGCCTGGGCGTCCTCGTCCGCGTCGTTGACGCCCGAGAGGAGAACGTACTCGAAGGTCAGCTCGCGGCCGGGCGTCGTGGGGAAGTCGCGGCAGGCGGCGATGAGCCGGGCGAGCGGGTACTTGCGATCGACCGGCATGATCCGCTCCCGCTGCTCGTCGGTCGGCGCGTTCAGCGAGACGGCCAGCTTGACCCGCGTGCGGCGGGCGAACTCCGCCATCTCGGGGACGAGGCCGCTCGTCGAGACCGTGATGTGGCGGTGGGAGAAGCCGAGGCCGGCGGGATCGAGCAGCAGATCGAGCGCGGCGATCAGCGCCTCCAGATTGTGGAGCGGCTCGCCCATGCCCATGAAGACGAGGTTCGTGAGGACGCGGCCGGTCTCGCGATCGCCGGGATGACCGCGGGCCCGGAGATCCGTCTCGACGCGGTAGACCTGATCGACGATCTCGCCGGCGGAGAGGTCGCGCGAGAGGCCCATCGTCCCGGTGCGACAGAAGGTGCAGCCCATCGCGCAGCCGACCTGCGTCGAGACGCAGAGCGTCCGGCGGTCTTCCTCGGGGAGGAAGACGGCTTCGAGCCGCGCCCCGTCGGGTGCGCGCAGGAGGTACTTGATGGTCCCGTCGGAGGATTCGCGGGTCGCGTCGACGGCGAGGGGCGCGAGGGTCGCGCGCGCCGCGAGCGTGCGGCGCATCTGGGCGGGGAGGTCGGTCATCGCCTCGATCGACGTCGCGAGCCGCCGGTGGATCCAGCCGAAAAGCTGGCGGGCGCGGTACGGAGGCTCGCGCAGACCGGCGGCGACCGCGAAGAGGCCGGCGCGCGAGAGGGATCGCAGGTCGCCTCCCCCCTCCCACCGCACCTCCCCAGGAGCCTTCTCCAAGTCGTCGCGTGGCACGGGATTCCCGGGAGGAGTCGATCAGGCGGCCGGGGGAGGGGCCGCGGCGGCCAGCGCGCCCGAAGGCTTGCGGATCTCGACGCGCGAGATGCGCCGCTCGTCACCCGCGATCACGGTGAACGAGAGCCCGTTCCAGGCGAGCACGCTGCCGGTCGCCGGCACCCGGCCGGCGGTCGAGACGAGGAAGCCGCCGAGCGTCTCGTAGCCGCCGTCCTCGGGGAAGGAGATCCGCAGCACCTCCTCGAGGTCACGGATCGGCACCGCCCCCTCGGCGAGCACCGTCCCCTCGGCGAGGACCTTGACCGGCTTCTCGTCGACGTCGCTCTCGTCTTGGATCTCGCCGACGATCTCCTCGACCACGTCCTCCAGGCAGACGAGGCCGCTCGTGCCTCCGAACTCGTCCACCACGATCGCGATGTGCGTCTTCCGCTTCTGGAACTCCTTGAGCAGGCGCGAGATCTTCATGATCTCCGGGACGAAGAAGGGGGGGCGCAGGTACTTGTCGATCCGGAAGCGCGTCCGGTCGAGCCCCTTGCGCAGCTCCTCGACGATGGCTTTCACGTAGAGGACGCCGACGACGTTGTCGATGCTGCCCGCGAAAACGGGGATGCGGCTGTGCTGGCTCAAAACGACGGCGTCGAGCAGCTCGTCCGGCGTGCTCTCGCGGTCGAGCGCGAGCATCTGGGTGCGCGGCACCATGATCTCCTTGACTAGGATGTCCGCGAACTCGAGCACCGAGTTGAGCAGCTCCTCCTTCACCTTGTCGAGGACCCCCTCGCGGGTCCCGAGGTCGATCATGTACTCGATCTCCTCTGAGGTGATGGACGGGGTGGGCTCTGTGCCGCGCCCGAGCAGGCGGTTGATGAGGATCGTGACGCGGAAGAGCGGCCAGGCGAACGGCAGGAGGATCCAGTAGGCGGCGGTGATGGCCGGGAGCAGTGCGAGCGCCATCGCCTCGGCGTTGCGCTTGGCGATCGACTTGGGCGTGACCTCGCCGAAGAAGAGCAGGAGGAGGGTCATCACCCCGGTGGTGATGGCCACCGCATGGTTGAAGAAACGGGAGAAGATCGCCGTAGCCAGGGCCGAGGCCCCGATGTTGACGAACGTGTTGCCGAGCAGGAGCGTCGCGAGAATCCGCTCGGGCCGAGCGAGCCAGACGGCGAGCAGGCCTCGACGCCGCCCTCGGGCTTCGAGGAGCTGGCGGACCTTGGTCTCGCCGAGCGCGGTCAGCGCGGTCTCGCTCGCCGCGAAGAAGGCCGAGCAGGCGAGGCAGCCCGCGATCGTCACGTACTCCCAGAAGGGCACGTTCACGAAACGCTCCATCACTCGAGGGGGGCCACCGTCGGGGTAAGTATAACATGGCACCCCCGACGCCGTGGGCGGCTGGGATCCGCGACGAGCGAGCGGGAAGGCGATCGTCCGTAATTTCCGCGGCGATGGATCATGTCGGCGCGGCACACTGTTTGCAGCAACAGCGAGCACGTGGAGCCGACATCAACCCCTGCGCCCTCGTCGATCCTGACCTCTCGTGACCCGTCGACCGAGGACGGCCTGGACCTGGCCGAAGCAGACCGGCTGATCCAGGACAGGCTGCCCGAGCTGGCGGAGCGCTTCCTGACGGCGCTCGTTCGATCTTCGGGAAACTCGTTGGAGGTGTTGAAGGACGCGGTCGGGACGGGCGCTCCTCGGGCCGCACTTGAGCGCTGGATCAGCGAGCTTCTCTCTGCAGCCTCCCGGGAGACCCCCGCCGAAGAGCCCATGGCATTTGGGCGCCTGTTGGGCGATCTCCCCGTGCCGTTGTCGGCCCTCCTCGCCGGGTCGGCGTCGTTGCGCGAGGGGATCTTGTCGAGTCTCGAAGGCGGCTTGCAACCCGATCGGTTCAACGCGGTGTCGCGAGGGGTCTCCCGCCGCTTCGATCGGGACCTCCCGTTGCTGCTCGATGGCTTTCACGAGCGCTCCCTGCTGCGCGCGCGGGAATCCGAGCCACGGAAGCCACGAGCCCTCGTTTCGGCGCCTGGCGGAGCGAGGATCGCGGGGCTGGGCCGCAAGCAGGGCGAGGCCCCGACGCCGGCGCCGAAGGTCGCCCGCGAAGCGGGTCTCGCCGAGCAGAAGGCGACCGTCGGAGCGCTGTCGGCGGGTCTCGCCCATGCCGTCAGAAACCCGCTCAACTCCGCGCTCTTGCAGATTGAAGTGCTCGACCGGTTCACCCGCCGGTCGCTTCCGGCAGCGGTCGCCGGGCAGATCGCGAGTCGTGCCGAGCTGGCGACGCAGGAATTGCGGCGGCTCGATCGGCTCCTGACGGAGTACCTGGCTTTCGCGGAACCGAGGGTGCTGGACCTACGGCCTGGGGATGTCCGGTCGGTCTTGGCCGCGGTCGTCGAGCAGCTCCGGGAGCAGGCCGCCCGGCGGCGGATACGAATCACGGCGGAGCTTCCAGGGGTGCCCCTGGTCATCGAGCATGACACGCGCGGGCTGGGTGACATCGCGGGAAATCTCTTGCGCAACGCCCTGGAAGCAGTCGGCGAAGGGGGCGCGATCCGCCTCGTCGCCGGTTCCAGAGGAGACGGCGCCTTCGTCCAGGTCCGGGACGATGGGCCTGGCATTCCGAGGGCGTTCATCGGCCGGATCTTCGAGCCGTTCTTCACGACGAAGATGGATGGCACGGGTCTTGGGCTGGCGATCGTCTACTCGCTCGTGCGCCAACACGGAGGGACCATCCAGGTGCAGAACGATCAGGTTCGGGGAACGAGCTTCGACGTCTGGCTGCCGCGGTCCCACCCCGTGGGTGGGCCGGACCCACCCACCCCCTTCTCGCCCGCGAGCTAAGCCCGTCTTATTCACGGTACGGCGTAGCGAGGCGTTCGAGACCGCGAGCCGAGAAGGGCAAGCGAGAGCGACGACCGACGAGGCGTGCGTGAAGCACCTCCCCCCATGTCGTTGTAGGGGTGGCAAGCCCCCCCTTCGGGAGGCGCGGGATCGGACGCCGCAGCAGCCGGACCGTGAATAAGACGGGCTGAGGCTGGCGCCCATCCCGGATGAACAGAGATCCTGCCGCATGGAGACCCGCTCATGCGGCATGGAGGGAATGCCCATGCCGGATGGAGGGCAGCTCATGCCGCATGAAGGCCAAGGGAAGGCGGATGAAACTGAATTCATGGCGAATGAATCGACATTCATGCCGGATGAGATCGATCTCATCGACCATGAACGGCTTCGCATCCGGGATGAAGGCCCGATCCTCCTGCATGAAGGTCAGCTCATGCTCCATGAAAGCCAGCTCATGCTCGATGAAGGCCCGATCCTCCTGCATGAAGGCCAACTCATCCTGCATGAAAGCCAGCTCATGCCCCATGAAGGCCAAGGGAAGGCGGATGAAACTGAATTCATGGGGGATGAATCGACATTCATGCCGGATGAGATCGATCTCATCGACCATGAACGGCTTCGCATCCGGGATGAAGGCCCGATCCTCCTGCATGAAGGTCAGCTCATGCTCCATGAAAGCCAGCTCATGCCTGATGAAGGCCAAGGGAAGGCGGATGAAACTGAATTCATGGCGAATGAATCGACATTCATGCCGGATGAGATCGATCTCATCGACCATGAACGGCTTCGCATCCGGGATGAAGTCGGGTTTATGCGGCATGAGCCACGTTTGGAGCCGCAGGACCCTCCTCTCCAGCGGCATGAAACACCTTTGCAGCCGCATGAGCGGCCCTTCCTGCCGCAGGACCCATCGTTCCAGCGTTGGATGAGCCCCGTCGCAGCGGCAGGAGCCTCGCCTTTGAGCCCCTGAATCGATCCCTCTCGTCACCCGACCTCCGACCCAGCCCTCATCGGCTTCGTCCCGTCCGCTGACCATTCTTCCACTCCGATTCGGAGCCGATCCGTCCGGGTGAGCTGGAGCCCGCTCTGGGCGGGAGCCGCAGGAGGCGATTTCAACGGGTTCGCCCATCGGCTGCCCCTCGCGATCGAGCCGAGAGGCCGTGGACGGCAGCCGGCTGGCGTCTGATTCCGGCCGGCTGCGGCTGCGAAGCGGAGACCCCTGCTCCGAATCGCAGGGGCGATCGGGTGGCTTGCAAGTCCATGGGAAGTATGCGATGGGGCTGCACGGGCACGCAGACGTTGCCGCCGGAGCGTCGCAAACGCAGCTCTTTCGGCGCGTCTACGAGGCGTAACGTGGACCTTGAGCGGCTTTCGAGCAGTTCCGTGCGCGGCACGGCAGTTGCTTCTCGGTCCCGCAACCTCTGGAGGTGGACATATATGCAGAAGCGTACGATGTTTGGGGCGGCGCTGGCCGCAATCTTCGCGCCGTTCCTCTTCAGTGGAACCGCGCAGGCGATCCCGGCCTTCGCCCGCAAGTATCACACGAGCTGCACGACCTGCCACACCGCGTGGCCGGTGCTGACGCCCTTCGGTGAAGCCTTTCGCCGCAACGGGTTCCGGTTCCCCGGGAACGACAAGGACGCGATCAACCAGGACATGATCAAGCTTGGCGCGCCCGCGTACAAGAAGGTGTTCCCGAACGCCGTCTGGCCGGACGAGATCCCCGATTCCATCCCGATCGCGCTCGGCTTTATCGGGAAGGCGGTCTATGATCCGCAAGCGAACACGGCGGGGACGGCGAACGCCGTCGACAATCAGCCGTACTTCACGCTCAACCACCTCTTCGCATCGGCGCACATATGGGCCGGCGGTACCTTCAATAACTCCCTCTCGTTCTTCGGCGAGGTGACGTTCGATACGAGTGGGAGTTTTCAGCTCGAGCGCGGCTACTTGATCTTCAATGACCTCCTGTCGGAGGCGGTTGGTCCGTATGTGTTCAACCTGCTCGTCGGCCGGAACTTCCCGACCATGAGCTCGTTCGACGGCCACTCCAGCTACCTCGTCGACAGCTACATCCCCGAGGTCAACCTGCCGGGGATGGTGGGCGGCGACAACGCGGCCACCCTCGGGATGGATGAGCTCGACACCCTCGAACTGAATGGAACGGCCGCCGGGCGGTTCAGCTACTCCTTGGGTATCAACTCGGGGCAGAACGGCCCGTCGGTCACGACGAACAACGGATCGGCCGACTTTTACGGGCACGTGGGCGTGAAGCTTGGCGGCATGCGCCTCGATGGCGTGGGCGGCAGCACGTCGTCGCTCCCGTGGGAAGACAACTCGGTCACGATCGACCTGTTCGGCTACCACGCCGAGTCCTACTACACGAACGATGCTAGCGTCGTGATGCTCGACACCGCGCTCATGTACGGGGCGGCGCTCCGCGGGCAGCTCGGCAGCGCGAAGCTGGACCTCGGCGCGATGAACACGGTCCACAACCATCCGGACTCGAGCGGCGACCAGGTCTCGATGGCGACCGGCTGGGGGGAGTTCTCGTACGTCGTCTGGCCGTGGTTCATCCCCGCGATTCGGGGGGAGTACGACATGATCGACTCGGGCAAGGATCCGCTCTTCGCGACCGCCAACCCCTCGCTCCTGCGCGTGCTCCCGGGCATCAACTTCGTGATCCGTCCGAACGTCGTCCTCATGCTCGTCGGCGAGGTCGACAAGGCCGACGGCGTTCCGCCCGGTGGGTGGTCGGGGGCGGGAGCCGGCGGCATCGCGCCGCAGCCCGCCAAGACTGCCACCGAGTTCGAGCGGGTCATGGGTAAACTGAAGTACGCGTTCTAGTCGAAAGGGCCCCGGGTGGTGACCGCCGCCCGGGGCCCTTCTTTTTTGGGGCTTGTCTCGTCGCCGATCCCTCACGCAGCCGTTGCCGAGAAGGCTCGATCTTGCCCGTCCGGATTGATGGAGGGCGCAAGACTTGCAAAATATCCTGCAAACGCGCAGCTCCTTCGCCGGCATCGAACGCCAACAAAGCGACTTCCGCTCATTGCTGCGCGGCATGATGCTTGCTAATAGCGGCTGTGCCAAGGCGTCATGAAAAAGGACGCCGGTCTGGACTTCAACCCGACACCAAGAAAGGATTCCTTCATGCGCTCCTTCGTTGCACTCTCGGCCCTGATGCTTGCCGGATCCGCGCTCTCCGGAGAAATCAAAGGCAAGGTCACGCCTGTCAAGGGCAGCGCGGGGGGGATCGTCGTCTATGTCGTCAAGGCCGATGGGCAGTTCAACCCACCGAAGAAGCCGGCGGCGATGGATCAGAAGCACATGGCGTTCGTTCCGTACGTCCTTCCCGTCCTCGCGGGGACGACCGTGCTCTTCCAGAATCACGACACGGTCGCCCATAACGTCTTCAGCCCCGATGGGGCCGGCTACAACCTGGGGACGTTCCCCCCGGGTCAGAGCCGAAAGCAGGAGTTCAAGGACACCGGCATCTATACTCAGCTCTGCAGCCTCCACCCGGAAATGGAAGGCTACATCGTCGTCCTGCAGAATCCCTACTTCGCCACGACGAAGGCGGACGGTTCGTTCGACATCAAGGGCGTCCCGAACGGTGACTATCAGCTCCGGGCGATCGGAAAGGCCATCAAGAAGAAGGACCGTAAGCGGGACTTCCCGGTGACGGTTTCCGGCTCGACGCACGCCGACATGGACTTTAGCCAGCAGTGAGGTCCTCGCGGTTCGGGGGAATTGTCGCCGCGCTCGCGGTGGTCGAGGTGGCTGCCTGTGGCGCTTCGCCGTCTCCGACGCCTTCGCTGGCGCCCGACGCCGATGCGGGCGCGGTGGTGACGGCAAAGCCCCCGCAGCAGCCGTTTCACTTCGATCACCGGATCCATGCGGGCAAGTATCAGATCCCGTGTCAGACCTGCCACGTCTACGCGGATCACTCGACGATCGCGGGGATCCCGACGGCGAGTAAGTGTATGGGTTGCCATCGGTTCGTCGACGGCAACAAGCCGGACGTGAAGGCGCTCGCGAAGGCGTTCGAGGAGAGGACCCCGATCGTGTGGAACCGCGTTCACCGACTCCCCGATCACGTCTTCTTCAACCACGAGCGGCACGTCCTTCATGGCGTCCCGTGCAGCCGCTGCCATGGGGCGGTGGAGACCATGGCGGTCGTCCGACAGGTCTCGCCGCTCACGATGGGCTGGTGCGTCGATTGTCACCGCGAGAACCAAGCCCCGACCGATTGCTGGACGTGTCACAAGTAGGAGCGCCGGAGTGAGCGAAGACACCAAGGGCCTGAACCGGAGGCAGTTCCTGACCATCATCGGCGCGAGCGGTGGCGCCGTTGCCTGCTCGCCCAAGCATGGTCCGGGCAAGATCGTCCCGTTGCTCACGCCGCCCGCCGAGGGCGTGCCGGGGAAGCCGACGTTCTACCGGAGTCTTTGCCGCGAGTGTCCTGCCGGATGCGGGGTCACGGCGCGCACGCGCGAGGGGCGCGTCGTCAAGCTCGAGGGCAATCCGGAGCATCCGGTGAACCGCGGCGCGTTGTGCGCCCGGGGGCAGGCGGGGCTTACGCGCTTGTATGATCCGCGGCGCCCGCGGACGCCGTTGCGGCGGACCGCCGGAGGTGGTCACGCGGCGGCGGGTTGGGAGCAGGCCCTGGACGAATTGGCGGGCGCCCTCCGCGCGCCGCCGCTCGGCGAAGTGGTCGTCTTGAGTCGCGCCGAGTCGGGCAGCCTCGGCGCAATCCAGGAGGACTTCACGCGCGCGCTCGGCGATCGCGCAACCCGGATTGTCTACGAGCCGTTCGATCCGGCGGCCTTGCGGGCGGCCTCGCAGAAGGCGTTCGGCCTCGAAGAAGTCCCCGTCTATCGGATCGATCGCGCCGCGATGATCGTCTCGCTGGGCGCCGATTTCCTGGAGTCCTGGCTCTCTCCGGTCGAGCATGCGCGAATGCTCTCCGAGGCTCGCTCGGCGGAGGGCGGACGAGCGAAGCTTCTCTTCCTGGGGCCCTACCTCGGCGTCACGGCGGCGGCGGCGGACTCCTGGATCCCCACGGCGCCTGGCGCGGAGCGGGAGATCGCGCTCGCGCTCTGCCGCGAAATTCAGGGGCGGGCAAGGGGCGCGCTGCCCCCGGAGGGCGCGGCGGCCCTTGGTACGATCCTGGCGCCGTACGATCCGGCGACGGTTGAACGAAAGGCCGGGCTGCCGGCGGGAACGCTGGCGGGGCTCGCTCGCGATTTGCTGGCCGCTCCCTCCTCCGTCGTCCTGCCTCCCGCGCCGACCGCCAGCGGCACCGACGCGACGGCCGCCGCTCTCGCGGTGACCCTCCTCAATCAACTCCTCGGCAACCACGGGAAAACCGTACTCTATGGGTTGGACCCCGGGGAAGAGCGGCCTGCGGCGCTCGCCGACCTGCGCGACCTCGCCTCACGCATGGCCGCGGGCAGGGTTTCGGTGCTGATCACGGTGGATGCCGATCCCGTGGCGACGCTTCCTGCCGAGCTTCGCTTCGCCGAGGCCATGGCGAAGGTCCCGCTCACCGCGAGCATCGCCACCGGACGAAGCGCGACGGGAGAACACTCGACCTACATCCTCCCCGAGCTGCACACGCTCGAGACCTGGTCGGACAGCCACGTGCGGCGCGGTATCCTGGGCCTCGGTCAGCCCGTGATGCGCCCGATCTTCGACGCGCGCTCGTCCGGAGACATCCTGCTCGAGCTGGGCGCGCGGCTCGGCCTCGCCGCCGAGCAATTCCCATTCCGCAGCTTCGAGGAGTTCTGGCGTGATCGGGCGTCGTCTTACGCCATGCTCGAAGAGAACTGGACCGGTGATCTCCTCGCCGCGGTCCGCTCGGGACAGCAGGTGGGCGGATTCTTCTCCAAGACTCCCCGGCCGCCCGCTGACGTCACCTGGCAGCCGGGCGCGCTGGAGGCATTCCACTCGGCCGCCACCGAACTGTCCGGCGATCCCGCCGGGCCCATCCTCGCCCTCGCTCCGGACCTCCTTCGCTACGACGGGCGCTCCGGCGGGCTGCCCTGGATGGAGGAATTGGGCGATCCCGTGACGACGGTCGCCTGGGCGACGCCTCTCGTCGTGGCGCCGGCGCTGGCGGCGCAGCTCGGGGTGGAGGAGGGTGACGTCGTTCGAGCTTTTGCCGGGCAGGAGAACGCCGAGTTCCCGATCTACGTCTGGTCCGGGCTCGCGCCGGGCGTGGTGGCGCTGTCCGCCGGATCCTCGGCCGCCCTCGCGCTCCTGCCCGCGAAGGACGATCATATCGGAGGCGGTCGGGCGTTCCTCTCGACGCGCGTCCGGCTCGCCCGAACCGGCAAGCATGTCCAGCTCGTGAAGTACGAGGGCAGCCAGAGCCAGCAGGGGCGTGATCTCTTTCGCACGGTCCCCTCCCGTGACGCCCGCCTCCCCGAGGCCGAGCACGGCCGCTCCATGTACCCGCCGGCCAAGCCGGGCGCCCGCCGCTGGGCCATGGCCGTCGATCTCGATCGCTGCACGGGTTGCGAGGCCTGCGTTGCCGCCTGTTATGCAGAAAACAACCTCCCCGTGGTTGGGGCGGACCAGGTGTCGCGTGGCCGGGCGATGCGCTGGATTCGGATCGAGCGTTACGTGGACGGGCGGGACGCCTCCCGGAAGGCATCCTTCCTCCCAATGCTCTGCCAGCAATGCGGCGAGGCTCCCTGCGAGATGGTTTGCCCGGCCGACGCCACCTACCACAACCCCGAGGGGCTCAACGCGCAGGTTTATAACCGCTGCATCGGCACACGGTACTGCGCGAACAACTGCCCCTACAAGGTTCGGGTCTTCAACTTCGAGGACCACGCTTGGCCGGAACCGGAGCCGATGCGCCTGAACCCCGACGTGACCGTGCGCGATAAGGGCGTGATGGAGAAGTGCACGTTCTGCGTGCAGCGGATCCGGCTCGCCGAGAACATGGCCCGCGACGAGGGCCGGCCGCTGCGGGACGGGGACGTCGTCCCGGCCTGCGTCCAGACGTGTCCCTCGCGCGCGCTGACGTTCGGCGATCTGCAGGACAAGGGTTCAGCTATCTTTAGGGTATCCAAGAGCCCGCGCGGCTACCACGTGCTCGGCGAATTGAACACGCAGCCGGCGATCACCTACCTCGCGAGGGTGGACAAAGGAGGACGAGCGTGAGCCACCGCGAGTTGGCCACCGCGGGTGCGACTCCGGCTGCCGCCGGGACGCCTGCGATCCCGGACATCGAGACCCCGGTCGTCGCGAGCATGGGTCTCCCCGGCCCAATCCTCTGGACGCTCATCGTGCTCTCCGGAGCGGCGGCCGCCCTCGGCGGTTGGTGCTGGTCGGTGCAGATCCAGAGGGGGATGGTCGTCACCGGTCTGCAGAACACCGAGGGCTGGGGTGTCTACATCACGAATTTCGTCTTCTGGGTCGGCATCGCGCACTGCGGCACGCTCGTCTCCGCGATCCTGTTCCTCTTCCGGGCCCGCTTCCGGACCGCCGTCTACCGAGCGGCCGAGATGATGACCGTCATCGCGGTCACGACCGCCGGACTCTTCCCCATCCTGCATGTCGGCCGCCCCTGGTTCGCGTACTGGCTGTTCCCCTATCCGAACCAGCGTCACCTCTGGGTCAACTTCAAGTCGCCGCTCCTCTGGGACGTCTTCGCGGTTTCCACCTACTTCACGGTCAGTGCCGTATTCCTCTTCGTGGGCATGATCCCCGACCTGGCGGCCCTCCGCGCCCGCGTGAGCGGGTGGCGCTCGAAACTCTACGGCCTGCTCTCTCTCGGCTGGCGGAACAGCGACGGCGAGTGGCGCTCCTTCGGGCGCGGCTACCTGTTCTTCGCCGCACTGGCAACGCCGCTCGTGATCTCGGTCCACAGCGTCGTCTCGTGGGACTTCGCGATGGCGATCCTGCCCGGCTGGCACTCGACGCTCTTTGCTCCGTACTTTGTCGCCGGCGCCATCTTCTCCGGCGTGGCGATGCTGATCACCCTCCTTATCCCGCTGCGCCGCGCGCTCGGCCTTTCGGACCTGATCACCCGGCATCACCTGGACATGCTGGGGCAGCTCGTCCTCTTCACCTCGCTCATCGTGGCCTACTCGTACGGGACCGAGTTCTTCCTGGCGGCCTTCGGGGGTACCGCGCTCGAGCGCTCGACGTTTGCCTACCGTGCCTTCGGGAGCTACGCGCCGTTCTTCTGGACGATGGTCTTCTGCAACTGCATCAACCCGATGCTCCTCTTCTTCAAGCGCTTCCGGACGACCACGGCCGGGCTTCTGTGGGTCTGCATCCCGGTCAATGTCGGGATGTGGCTGGAGCGGTTCGTGATCATCGCGACCTCACTCTCCCACAACCAGGAGCCGTTTACCTGGCGGATCTACCACCCGAGCCTCTACGAGGCCGGCATCACCCTGGGCTCGTTTGGCTGGTTCTTCTTCTGGTACCTCATCCTGGTCAAGGTGATGCCGTCGCTCTCCATCGCCGAGCTGAAGGAATCCGCGCACGGCGAAGATGAGGAGGTCGTAGCCCATGCCGCCTGAAGCACCGGAGCTCGCCCGACGGGAGAAGGGAGGCGGCCTGCTCGCCGTCTTCGATTCTCCGCACGACGCAGCGCGGGCGATTGCCTCGCTGCGCCAACGGGGCTGCGACGACGTGCGGGCGGCGATGCCCGCGCCGTACCCCGAGGTCGAGCGGGCGCTGGGCCGAAGCCCGAGCCGCATCGGATGGATCACCTTCGCCGGCGGCCTCGCCGGCGCCTGCTTCGGCTACCTGTTCACCTCGTGGACGTCGGTCGACTGGCCGCTGAACATCGGCGGGCGTCCCTTGGTGTCCCTGGTGCCTTATACGGTCATCGGGTTCGAGTGCATGATCCTCTTCGGCGCGCTCACGAACCTCACGGCGGTGCTCATCGGCGCCTTCTGGTCGAGGTGGCGGCGCGGCCTGCCGGACCGGGCCGAGTTCGCCGGCAACCGGATCGGCGTCTTCGTCCCCGCGGCGCAGGCGGGAGACGCGCCCTGCGAGGCGCTCTGCCGGGAGGCCGGCGCGGTCGAGGTAAGCCATGTGGCGTGACCTCCTCGCCGCGAGCGCGATGCTCGTCTTCCTCTCGACCGGCTGCGGCGAGAACGCCTGGAACAACGACTGGCGGACTGACATGTGGTACCAGCCATCGCTCAGGCCGCAGCACGCGCCGCGGCCCGAGCCCGAGGATTCGGTCCCTGTCCAGGGGGTGATCGTCGCCGACGAGCGCGACGACCTGGAGGACCTGCCCGACCCCGTGCAGCGCGATGCCGCCTCGATTGCCCGAGGGGAGCGGCTCTTCTCGACGCGCTGCGTGGCTTGCCATGGCAAGGAGGGTCACGGCGGAGGGCCGGTTTCTAAGGTCTTTCCCCCCGCGCCCGACCTTTGCTTTCCGTCCATCCGGGCGCGCTCGGATGGCTTCTTGTTCGCGACGCTGACGCTGGGGGGCCGGGCCATGCCGTCGCAGAAGGAGGGGCTGACGGTCCATGACCGGTGGGATGTCGTGAACTTCATCCGCCACCTCCAGGCGATCACCCCCGTTCCCAGTGGAGGCAAGACCCAGTGAGACGGTCGCTCAACATGGCAGCAGGCGTAGGGTTGCTCCTTGCCGCGTGGCCGCTCCTCTCCTTCCCAGCCGGCGCGGCCTGGGGAGCCATCCTCGCGAGCTGGCTCTTCGTGACCGGCGCCGCACTCGGGTGCGTCGTCCTCTCGGCCACCTGCCGGGTGGTCTACGCGCGCTGGTCGGAGTCGCTCGTCTCGCGCTGCGAGACGGCGGTGGGGCTCCTGCCGTGGAGCTTCGGCGTGCTGCTCGCGATCTCCGCGGCCGGCCCCTTCTGGCTACCGTGGGTCGGCCACGCCGCCCCCGAGCGGCAGTGGTGGCTCAACGTTCCGTTCTTCGAGATCCGGCAGGTCGTCCTCGCGCTCCTGCTCTTCGGTCTCGCCCGGCTCCATGTCCGGACCCCGGCACGCGCCCCGGAGGCGCGCGGGCGGGCTGTCGCCTTCCTGATCGCGTTCGCGGTCGTCACGACCCTCTGGACGGTCGACTTCGTGATGGCGCTCGATCCGGTCTGGGTCGATCCGATGCTCGGCGGCTTCTACTTCATGGGAAGCTTCCTCGGCGGCGTCGCCACCGCGATCCTCTACGGGGCGGACGAGAGCGGCGACCTGCGTCACGATGTGGGCAAACTCTTCTTCGGCCTCGCCGTCTTCTGGGGCTACCTCCTGTTCGTGCAGACCCTGGTCATCTGGTACGGCAATCAGACGGACGAGACGGCCTTCGTCCTCGCGCGCCTCGCCTCCCCGTGGCGGCAGATCGGGTTCGCGAGCGTGCTGCTCGTCTTCCTCGCCCCGTTCACCCTCCTCATGCGGGAGGCGGCGAAGCGCAAGGCGCGACTGCTACGCGCCGGCGCGGCTGGTGTCCTCGCCGGTCTCTGGCTGGAGATGCAGCTCCTCGTGTTGCCGTCCCTCACCCCGCACCCGACGCTGCCGGTCCTTTCGGCGGGACTGGGCTGTCTCCTCTTTCTCGGCAGCCGACTGCTGGTCGCGCTCCAGGCGGAGCCGGCGTCGGCGATGGAGACGGCCGCCCCCGCGGCGGCCGTCTAGACGATCCGGCCGGCGATCTCGATCTTCCAAGACACCGATCGGGAGGGGTGGCCGCGGAGGAGCCGCCGCGTCCAGCGGGCTGTTGCCATTCGAAATCTTCACTGCCCGCCTGTAGAAAGTGGGCGCGTGATCCGTTCTCTCCTTCCTTGACGTCGCAGGCGCGGCTCCCTATAAGCGGCCCGACAAGGAGGTCGTATGCGGATGCTGGCCGAAAAGACGAAGCGGACCATCTACACGGAGGCCATGGAGATCTTCGAGCACGCGGCCGACTTGATCGGGCTCGACCCGCGCGTTCGTCTGGAGCTCGAGGAACCCGATTACGAGCACATCTTCTACGTTACGGTGAAGCTGCGCGAGCGGCTGGTTCCCCTGCCCAAGGAGGAGCAGAAACGCTACGCGGACCTCCCCGAGTCGGTGGTGACGGAAGGGCTGGAGCCGCTCGCCGACGGCCGCTTCATCATCCGGGGCAAGGCTCTCCTGCGCAGCAACGTGACGGTGCGCGACGGCGTCATCCGGCTCGCGGGCAACGGTCTCTACCGGCTCGAGCCGGCCCAGGTCCGCCGCTTCAAGGCCTATCGCGTCCAGCACAACCAGGCGCGCGGGCCGTACAAGGGAGGCGTCCGCTACCACAAGGAGGTCTCGCTCGACCTGTTCAAGTCGCTCGCCGCCGAGATGACATGGAAGACCGCGATCGCCGACATCCCATTCGGCGGCGCCAAGGGCGGCATCAAGATCGATCCCCGCCACTACTCCAAGGAGGAGTTGGAGCGGATCACCCTGCGCTACATGTACCGGCTCAAGGACCTCGTCGGCCCCCACCGGGACATCCCGGCGCCGGACGTGGGGACGAACCCCGAGGTCATGGGCTGGATGTTCCGCCAGTACTCCGACGGTGAGCGCGAGCGCCACAACCTGCGGGGCGTGGTCACTGGCAAGGACGTCCGGATCGGGGGCAGCGAAGGCCGGGTGAAGGCGACTGGCCAGGGGCTCGCCTACTGCGTCGAGGACTGGTATGCGGACCGGAAGCAGACGGTGGCCGGCCAGACGTTCATCCTCCAGGGCTACGGCAACGTCGGCTCCAACGCAGCGGAGATCCTCTGCTCCATGGGCGCGAAGCTCGTCGCGGTCAACGACGCCGACGGGACGATTTATAACCCCCAGGGAATCGACCCGGTCCGGCTCACCGCCTACGTGTACGGGAACCCGAAAAACATCAACAAGAGCATTGCCGGCTATCCGGAGGCGGAGGCGATCTCGAAGAAGGCGTTCTGGGAGACGCAGGCCGACTTCGCGGTCCCGGCCGCGCTCGGCGGCGAGATCAACGCGGACATCGCGGAGCACCTCAAGGTGAAGCTCGTGGCCGAGGGGGCCAACGGCCCGACGACGCCCGACGCGGACGAGGTCCTCCAGGCGCGCAAGATCGAGCTGATCCCGGATATCATCGCCAACTCCGGCGGCGTCACTGTGAGCTACTACGAGTGGCTCCAGAATCAGCGCATGGAACACTGGACCGAGGTCGAGGTCAACGACCGGCTCCAGCGGGCGATCAAGACGAACTGGCGGATCATCCGCGATATCGCCAAGAACCAGCCGCGCCACAACGCCGACTACGACAGCCGCCGCTATTGCGTCGGCCGTGAAGTCGATACCCGCACGGCGGCCATGGTCCTGGCGCTCAAGCGGATCGAGGCGCACTATCAGCTCGAGGGCTTCAGCCAGTAGCCTGCCCGTTCTCGCCAGGCGGGAAGCGGCCACCGATCGAGGACCCGAGTTCATCTTATTCACGGGACGGCGCAGCGAGGCGTTCGAGACCGGAGCCGAGGAGGGCGAGAGCGACGGCCGACGAGGCTGGCTTAAAGCCCCTCCCCAAGATCATCGTCAGGGGGGCAGGCCTCCCGCAGGAGGGGGGAGCGAGCAGCCCCCCATGTGGTTCAAGAGGTGGCCCCCCTCGATGCAGTGGCCGTGCGAGACGAGGCGCAGTAAGCTCCCGGGGGTCAGCCCCGGAGGATCCCCATGAGCCCATCGCCCGCTTCCCCTGCCCGTCCGTCCCCGGCGGCGCGGACCCGCCTGACTTGGTTCGGCCACGCGACCTTTTCGATCGTCACCCCGGGGGGGACCGTCCTCGTCATCGACCCTTGGTTCGGCAATCCGTCGGCGAAGGACCCCGACGCGCTCGGCAAGCTCGGGTGCGTCGACTTCCTGCTCCTCACCCATGGCCACTCCGACCACTCCGCCGACGCCATCGCGGTCGGCAAGGCCGGCGCGACCCTCGTCGGATCCTACGAACTGGCCGCCGCGCTCGAGGGCGCAGGCTACCCGGCGGAGAAGGCGACCGCAGCCTTCAAGGTTGGCAACGCCGGCGGAACGATCCCGCTGAACGATGAAGTGAAGGTCACGCTCGTGCCCGCGATCCACAGCTCCGGCATCGAGGTGACCGGAAGGCCCGGCCCCGCACCTTACGGCGGCGCCCCCCTCGGCTTCGTGATCCAGATCGCCGACGGGCCGACGATATACGACACCGGAGACACGGACGCCTTCTATGACATGGAGACCCGGGTCGGCGCCCGCTTCGGGATCGACCTCATGCTCGCCTGCATCGGCGGCCACTTCACCATGGATCCCGACGGCGCTGCCCTCGCCGCGAGCTGGGTGCGGCCGAAGGCGATCGTCCCCATGCACTTCGGCACGTTCCCCATCCTCGCGGGCACGCCGTCCAAGCTCGCCGAGGCGCTGGCCGCCCGGGGCGTGCGCTCCGAGGTGATCGAGCTGCCGATCGGTGAGCCCCGGGAGTTTTAGTAGCGGTCGGCCCCATGGTTTTCTGACACGTGGGGCGCGCGCGTCGTTGAAGCGCCGAGGGTTCCGCCTATCCCACCCCCGTGATTTCGGGCCGTTAGCTGTGGCGCGCGGGTTGCGAGACCTGCCGCCATGCGCAAGACAATCCTGATAGCGGCGGCGTTCGGCTTTCTCTCTTGCGGCGGAGCTCACCCGCGCGGGCCGGCGGCGGTGGCGGCCCAGAACGCCGGCCCGGCGGAGGAGGCGAACGGGGCCGGCGGCGAGGGCAGCTCGAGCGGGGGCCGCGGCTCGAGCGGCTCCGATCCTTCCGCCGCGACGAGCCCCCCCGGCGGCGCCGCGAGCGGAGGTGATCTTTCGGGTGGCGACACGTCCGTTGGCGGCGCGGGTACTTCCGGCGGCTCGTCGGGCGGATCCTCGGGGAAGAGCGGAACGTCCGGCTCCAGCGGCTCCTCGGGCGTGGCCGAGGGAGGCAGCTCGGGCGGAGCCGGCGCCGGTGGAGCGTCCGGCGGCGGTCAGGCGGGGCTGCTTACCGCCGGTCTCTGGGACGACAACCTGAACTACGACTTCTTCAAGGCATACCTGGCCGCGCACGCGGGGATCCCGGGCGACCCCGGCTTCTCAACAAGGGACTACGACGCGGCCCACTCGGCCTCGGCGCGGCGGTCCGCCCACCAGGTCATCGACGCCGCCGTCGTCATCGACACGACCGGCAGCATGGCCGACGAGCTGTCCTACCTCCAAGCCGAGTTCGCGAACATCACCCAGGAGATCGCCGCCGCCTTCCCAAACGCTGATCAGCGCTGGGCGCTCGTCTGCTACCGCGACCGGCCGGACACCGATCCCGGAGACGAGTACGTCACCCGCGTCTTCGACTTCACGGCCGACCCGGGCGTCTTCTCGAATGAGATCCTGGCCCAGACTGCGGACAACGGCGGCGACTACCCCGAGGCGCCCGATCTCGGCCTCGCGCAAGTACCTGGACTCTCCTGGCGGACCGGCTCGGACGTCGGGAAGATCGTCTTCTGGGTCGCGGACGCCCCGCAGCATACCGCGCACGCGGCGGACATGAAGGCGTCGCTCCAAGGAGTCTTCGAGACCGGCGCCCGCCTCTATCCAGTCTCGGGGAGCGGCACCGACGAACTGCTCGAGTTCACCATGCGAACCGCCGCGCAGCTTTCCGGCGGCCGCTACCTCTTCCTCACCGACGACTCGGGCATTGGAGGCGCGCACAAGGTCCCGGAGATCCCCTGCTTCTTCGTGGAGAAGCTCGAGAAGGCCCTCGTGCGCGTGGCCTCCATGGAGCTGTCCGGCGCGTACCTCGCTCCCGACCCCAGCGACATCATCCGCACCGTCGGCGACCCCGACCTGCAAGCCGGCACCTGTACTTACCAGGACGGGGAGACGTTCAGGGTCTTCTAACCCCCGTCCCCGGCGACGTGAGGGGATTCGATCACCCACTCGCAGGGGAGACCCCGGCTATCCTGCGTCGCGCAGGATAGCGAGCGCGTGCCGGAAGTCGTCGGGCAGCGGCGCCTCCACCCGCACGCGGTCTCCCCGGCGCGGGTGAGGGAAGACGAGTAGGCGGGCATGGAGCGCCTGTCTACCTATGGCGTCGGCGGCGAGCGCCGCCGGAGAGCCGATGAGCCTTCGCTCACGGCGGGTCCCCCCGTAGAGCGTGTCGGCGAGCAGCGGGAAGCCAGCTTCGGCGAACTGCACGCGGATCTGGTGCGTCCTGCCGGTCTGGAGCGCCACGTCCATGAGGGCGGTGCCGGCAAACCGCTCCGTGACCTCGAAGGAGAGACGAGCCCTCCGCGCTGCTGCGACGCGGGTGGTGAAGCGGACGCGGTCGCGCGGGTGGCGCCCATACGGTGTGTCGTAGTTCCCCCGCTCCGGCGGGGTCCCGTGGACGATGGCCAGGTATCGTTTCTCCACGAGGCGCGCCTTGAACGCGGCCTGGAGCGCAACGAGCGCTGGCTCATTCTTCGCGACCACCAACGTCCCGCTCGTCTCCTTGTCGAGCCGGTGGACGATGCCCGGTCGCAGCTCGCCGCCGATGGATCCGAGATCCGGGCAGCGGTGGAGGAGCGCGTTAACGAGCGTGCCCGAGACGAGCGGTCCGGCGGGGTGGACGACCATGCCGGCGGGCTTGTCCACGACGACCGCGTCCTCGTCCTCCCAGAGAATCCGGATCGGAAGCGGCTCTGGAGCCACGCGGGCCACTCGTACCGCGCGCGGGGTCATGTCCAGGACGTCTCCGACCCGTAGCTTGCGCGCCGGCTTCGCCCCGCCTCCGTTGACCCGAATCGCGCCCTCCTCGATCAGCCCCTTCACCTGCGATCGGGTCAGCTCTGGCCGCAGGGAGGCGAGGTAGCGATCGAGCCGTAGCCCGGCCCCCGCGCCGGGAACTTTGTGGTGGAGGACGGAGTGCTCGCCTACCAAATCTTGGATCGAACCTTCGCCTTCAGCTTGAGGATCACGTCGACCACGGCGCGCTCGAAGTAATTCGTCTGCGCGTACAACTCGGCCGAGACGCGCCGGCGGTACAGTTCGCGCCCCTCGGATAACTCGTCGGCGAGCGCGTCGAAGAAGTTGTCCTGTTCGATGCTCTTCACGATCTTCGCGTCGTTGTACAGGGAGATGTCCGAGGCGATCGCCCGCGCCAGCCTCTTAGCCTTGGCCTTCTCGTCCGGCGGATCCGCCATTCTCGCTCCATCCTCGCAATTCTAGATAACCTCGCTCCCGCCGTGCTGTCAAACTTCCCGCCGGCGCCCACCTCAGGCAGCCCTGACCGAAGGAGGAATGAATGTCCGACCTGATCATCTGCCCCTCGGGCCTCGCGGGGACCATCCCCGCCCTCAAGGGCAAGGAAGGAGCGCTGCTCGCCGGCCAGTGGCAGAAGCGCAGCCGCCTCTTCGTAGCCTCGCCTGGCATCCGGAAGGCGGAGGACGTCGATGTCGGCGAGGCGTCACTCGTCGAGAAGGCGCTCGCGCGGCCCATCACGCTCGTCAAGACCGGCGAGGAGCGGTTCGTCCTCGGCATCGTGCTCGAGCCTGAGACAGTCGACGCGCAGAACGACCTCTACTCGGCGGCCGAGGTGCGCGAGGCGGCGCACCGCTTCCTCGAGGACTACGGCAACATCGGGCTCATGCACCGCGGGCTGGTGAACGACCAGGTGAAGATCCTCGAGTCCTACGTGGCGCCGGCGGAGTTCGCGGTCGCCGGCACCCGCATCAAGAAGGGAACCTGGCTGCTCGCCGTACATGTGCTCGACGATGAGCTGTGGGCAGAGGTGAAGGCTGGCGATCTCGGCGGCTACTCGATCGGTGGATCGGCTTCGAGGCATGCTGAGAACATTGGATCGTAGTTGAATCTCTATTCGACTACGATGGCCGGCGTCCGCTGACCACGGGCAAGCCGAGCCCAGGCCAGCAGCGGCGGCCCAACAGGCTCCATGCGCCCCGGGCGGTATCGAGCAACCGGGGCGAGCGGATGGGCGGGTAGAAGACTGCGCCGGATTGGGACAGGTCGGTGAACCCAGCGCCGTGGACGACCTGGGCGAGGTCTCGCGGACGGAAGAAGCGGGCCCGTCTCCACGGCTCCGAACCGAACCGGCCGCGCAGGCGTCTCACGAACGCCCAACTGGAGAAACGACCGAACTCGCTGATGACGAGGCGTCCGCCGGGCCTCAGCACGCGGAACGCCTCACTCACCACGGCCCGGGGCTCCCGCGCGAAGCAGAGGATCGTGACCGCGAGCACCGCGTCGAAGTATTCGCCGCGGAAGGGAAGCGCCTCGGCTCTGCCGCGGACCCACGAGAGGCCAGATTGGCCTGACAGTCGTTCGGCAGCGGCCCGGAGCATCCCGGCGGATTGGTCGAGCCCGATCGCGAAGCCGTTCGCAGCACCGCCGGCCCGGCGTAGTTGCCGTCGCCGCATCCGACATCGAGGACGCGCTCGCCAGGCTGGAGATCGGCGAGGGCGAAGACGACCTCCTTCTCGTCCGCATCGACGCGCGCGCCGAGCGGCGCCTCGTACCAGCGGCGGTACTCTTGCGGGTCGACCTCAGCGGGAGCGCGCTCTAGAACCACCGCCGCAGCCAGTCCTTCTCGAACAGAACCTTGGCGGCGTGCCAGGACCGGCCGGGCGGATGCATCTTCATCTGCGGTACCGGCTCCGCGTAGAAGTTGCCCTTTCCGAAACCCGCCTTGCCATCGCCCGCCTCGACGAAGCACTCGCCCCCGCCGTCGAACGAGGCGGGTTTCCCTTCGCCGGTGATGGCTCGAGCGATGTTCGCTGCCACCACCTCCGCCTCGCCGTGGGCGAAGACGCCCGCCTTGGGCAAGGGCTTCCCAAGCTTCAGCGGAATGCTGACAACGTCGCCGAGCGCGAAGACGCGGTCGAACTTCGTTGCCATCGTGCCGCGGTCGACCGGGATCCAGCCGCTCTCGTTCGTGAGGCCCGCCTCGCGCACCACCTTGGGCGCCCGATGGGGCGGCACGTAAACGAGCAGGTCGAAAGCCGCCTCCGTGCCATTCGAGAACTTCAGCACGCGCGCCTTGGGGTCGATCTCCTTGACCTGATGCTCCGGGTGATAGCCGATCCCCTTCGCCTCGACCATATGCCGCACGGCCTTCGACACCTCGGGCCCCGCGACCCCCATGGGTCCGGGCTCGGCAGCGTACAGATCGATCCGCGTCTTTTCTCGCAGCTTCCGCGTGCGCAGGTGATGTTCGATGAGCATCGCGGCCTCGTAAGGCGCTGCGGGGCACTTGTAGGCCGGCGCGGCGGTGAGGACGACGAGCCTGCCGCCGGTGAACACCTTCAGCGCCTGTTGCAGAGCCTCGGCACCCGCCAGCGTGTAGAAGTTGTGGCCCGACTCGGCGAGTCCGGGAATCGTCTCGGGCGAAAGCTCTGCGCCGAGCGTGACGATGAGGTAGTCGCCGGGGAGCGCGCGCCCTGCCACGACGGCCTCGCGGCGCGCGGGATCGATCCGCTCGATTTCGCCCTGCACGCGCTCGATGCCCTTCCTCTCAAGGCGCGCGAGGGGTCGCGTGATCTGCTCGGCGGTCCGGCCGCCCGTCATGAGCCAGAGCAGCGAGGGTGTGAACAAGAAGGAAGCCTCGCGCTCGATGAGCACCACGCGGTGCTCCTTGGGCAACGCCTTGCGCAGCTCGTTCGCGGCGACGAGACCTCCGACGCCACATCCCAGAACCAAGACGGTGCTCGCCATGCGCTCTCCCTACTTTCTGATGGGCAAGCCCTTCGTCGCCCAGTCGGTTTGGAAGTTGTGGGGCAAGTCCAGCACTCTCGCGCGGGTGAATCCGAGCCTCTCCAGCTCATGTATCGCTGGCCGCACGTTCGGGCACCGCGCCCAGGGGCAGCAGCCGCAGTAGATGACGATGGGGGTGTCGTGCGGCAACCCCTGCACCGCCCTCTGGAGCGCCGAGAGCCCTTCCGGGGTGGACGCCATCCCAACGTAGTGGGCTCCCGGAACGTGATTCCGGGTGAAGATGGCTTCGGGGCCGACGTGGAGCACCAGCGGCGGCGCTCCGGCGTCGCCGCCGAGCGTACGGATCAACTCCTCGGGCTCGATGATCTCGTCGGGAGGCAGCTCGGAGAGCGCAGGGCTGGCCGGCGCAGCAGGCGCCGCGGCCCGAGGCGGAGCCGGCTTCGCGCACGCGAATGTGAACGGCAGAGAGCCGATCAAGACAAACGGGATGAGACCAGCACGCCTCACGGTTGCCTCCGCAGCTCAGAAGACCAGCGCCTTGTCGGCCTCGGCGGTCCAGGTGGTCCACTCTTCGAGCGAGCTCCGGTGCGCACCCTCGACCAGCTCCGTCTCGGTGATGCCCCGAGCATCCATGCAGGAACCGCAGACGCCCACCTCGCCGCCATGACGGATCACCGCGGAGATCATGTTCTGGACGTTGTAGTAGCCGGCCGGCACCTTCTGGCTGCCCTTCGCGCAGGCGGCGCCGTCGCCCACCAGGAAGAGCTTCAACTCGACGCCCTCCCGCTGGGTGAGCGATCCCGCCAGCCGGAGCGCGTTGTAGGCCCGCTCGGAGCCATAGGGCGCGTCGTTGATGATGATCACGAATGTCATGTCGCAAGCTCCTTTGTGATGGGCAGCCCGGCCGCTCGCCACTCGGGGAGACCCTCCTCGAGCCGCCGCGCCTTGCGACCGCGGGCGCGCAGCGCAGCCACGGCGTCGAACGCGAGCAGGCAGTAGGGGCCGCGGCAGTAGGCGACGATCTCCCGGTCGCGCGGCAGCTCCCGCATGCGCCGGTCGAGCTGGTCGAGCGGCACGGAGATCGCTCCTGGGATGTGGCCTGCCCGGTACTCGTCCGTGGGCCGCACGTCGAGGACGAGGACCGTTCCGTTGCGCGCGCGGGCGAGGAGATCGCCGCGGCTCACCGGTGTCAGGTCGTCGCGCGAGGTGAAGTAGCGCTTCACCAGGCTTTGCACTTCGGCGAGGTGCCGCTCGCCCAGCGTGTGGAGGAGCCGGGCGAGCGCATCCACGTCGTCGCTCGCGAGCCGGTAGTGGACGTGGAGGCCCTCCTTGCGCGCCTCGACCAGGCGCGCCTCGCGCAGGAACTGGAGGTGGTGCGAGGTGTTCGCGACCGAGAGGCCAGTCTCCTTCGCGAGCGCCTCGACGGTCCGCTCGCCCTGCGAGAGGATCTCGATCAGCTCCAGCCGGCTCGGGCTCGAGGCGGCCTTCCCGATCTTGGCAAACTGCTGGTAGAGGCGGCGCTTCGGCTTCATTGACTCCTCAAACGAGGGTTTGAATAGTCCCACTCTGTCCGCGTGTCAAGCAAACCGCCCGCGGGGGCCCGCGGGGTTCGCTTCAACCCATTGAGCCGCTCGAGCGCTCGTGCGGGTTGGGCAGAAAGTGGCAGCACGAGCAAACGCTGGTCTGGCCCTACCGCCCCGCGACGGCACCGGCTGGGTTCCAGTAGTAGTAGAGCGAGAAGTTCGGATAGACAGCCGCAACATCGTTGGCACCCGCGACCGTGAAGAGCACCCCAACTTCGCCGGCGATCTGGCTGCCGAGTCGGAACTCGAACGTCGGTTGCACTCCCACGAGGCCGAAGCTCGGACGGCCCACCTCGACCGGTTGACCATCGAGGCGGAACGGGAGGCCTTGCAGGCCCAGCGCCTCGATCGCGTAGGCAAGCCCGTGCCGCTCGTCGAGCACCTGCTCGAAGGCGCCGCGGTACTGGAAGATGTCGCCGTAGGCTTGTCCGGGGCCCCCACCCGGGAGCGCGTAGGAGTAGTACAGTCCGGCTGTCAGGCGGAAGGGCTCAAAGGCCTTGCGGAAGAGCAGCAGCTCGGTGATCTCCGGCTCGCCGAAGTGGGTCGCGGGCAGGCGACCGAGCGGTGCGAAGCCTCCGGGGATGGGAGGCGTCCCGAGCGAGCCGGCCCAGGTGCTCGTGGGCAGCGAGGCGAAGACCATCTCGGTGAGCCAGACGGGGAGGCCGCCCTGGTGGGGATCGTGCAAGCGGAACTTGCAGTAAGGGTTGGTGTCGCCCACGCCGTTGCCGGAAACGGCGGGGACGCCTCCTCCCGAACCCTGCCAGAAGGAGGCCTCCGAGGCGAAGACGCCGCACTCCATCCAGGGAAGAATGCCGAGGGCATACTCGACGTTGGGGTTGATCGCCGCGAGCGATTGCGGCAGCGGCCGGGTCCCGAGCGACCAGCCGCCGTACTGCGCGTAGGCGTCCTCGCTGAAGATGTAGAGGCGGAAGAACATCTGCCCTGGCGGCTGAAGGCCGACGCCGCTCAGCAACTCCGGCCCTGCGATCACCGGATTCCAGACCGCTGGCGGCTCGGAGTCCGCTCGAGCCGATCCGCTCTGCGCCAAGAGCGCCGCGGCGGACAAGCAGAGCAGGCTCAGCCTGTTGTCCATCATCCTCAGGGGGCGGTGCCCGAGACAGCAAGTTGTCTCAGCCCGGCGCTCTCGCCGGGTTCGGGCCGCTCAAAGAGGGTCCGCTCGACGTCCGAAGCCTCTTCGGGCGCGCTCGGGATCGCTGGAGAGTCCGAGCCGGTCTCTTGCCGCTCGCGCGTCGCTTGCACCCGGACGCCGGCACCTTCGGCCAGCTCGGAGGCGACCACCCGATCCTGCCGGTCGCCCCGGATGCGCCAGCCGGTCGCGACAATGCCCGCGGCGACATCGAAGCGCTCGATCGAATAGCCTTTCTCGACGAGGATCGCTCGGAGGGCGGCGAGGACCGCCGCACGCGGTCGCCGATAGACATGGGAACGGGCGGCGTTCTCCAGCTGCTGCTCTTCGCGAGACGCGGCGCAGGATGTGAGCAGGACCAAGAAAATGCAAACGGATATCTTCATCCGCGCTCCACGGCGAGGCCGGCCGCCTGCCACTCGGGGAATCCGTCCGCGAGCCTGATCGCCTCGCGGCCATGCCGGCGGAGCAGCCGAACCGCCTCCACCGCATAGACGCAAAAGGGGCCGCGGCAATACGCCACGACCGGAACGCCGCGCGGAAGCTCCGCGAGACGGCTCGCCAGCTCGCGGACCGGGATTGAGCGGGCGGAGGGCAGGTGGCCTGCGCGGTACTCCACCTCGGGCCGGACGTCGAGGACGATGATCTCTCCCGCGCGCAGCCGGGTGGACAGCTCTTCCCGGGAGATCGCCTCCAGTCCCTCGCCGCCGAGGTAGGAGCGGACGGCTCGGTCCATCTCTTCGAGGTGCCGCGCGGCGACATCGCGGAGCATGCGGTAGAGGCGAAAGGCATCCTCGTCGACCAGCCGGTAGCGTACGTGGCTCCCCTCGCGCCGGGAGGCGAGCAGACCGCCCTCGCGGAGAACCTGGAGGTGGTGTGAGACGTTCGCGACGGGAAGATCGAGCTCGATGGCGAGAGCCTCCACCGTCCGGTCACCCTGAGCGAGCAGGTCGACGAGTTGGAGCCGGACCGGGCTCGCGAGCGCCTTGCCGACCTGCGCGAGGGAGCTAAAGAGCCGAACCTTCTGGTGATTGGAAGCCACCTCGGCATTCAAAATATATTTTGAATAGAAGGTCAAGAACAATCGCTGACCACGTGGGCACCGAGTCGTCCGGCACCCCGAGTGACAGCACCAGGACATCGCCACGGCACTTCCTCGCAGAGCGCATCCTCCCGCACCCTCCAGCCACGACGGAGCGGCGAAGCTCGAACGCAGCGTCGCCTCTTGCTCCTACAGCCTTTGATCCACCTGCGAGATCCTCGCGACACGATCTGTATCCTCTGTCACGTCATACTCTGGAGCCTCGTGACATGAGTCCGCGCATACCGTAGTCTTGCCTCATCGTCGGGTGCGTGCCCGGCACAAGTCGTCGAGTTCATCGAGCCCCGGCGTGGTCCTCCTCGGACTGCGCCGGGGCTCTTTGCGTTTCTGGAGACCGATGGCGAGCAAAGCAGATGACGACGAAGGCGTGCACCGGCTGCGGGACATCGTGGTCGAGGAGGTCTCGCCCATCGATCGCCCTGTGAACAAGCGGCGTTTCCTGGTCGTGAAGCGGAGGGACGGTATGGCAACGGACGAGACGGCTCCCGAAGCGACCGGCGACGGTCTGAAGGTCACCGACGTGACCAAGGCCGCGCGCAAGCCGAAGGACGAGGAGGCGGAGAAGGCGGGCCGCCGCGCGCAGCCCGCCAAGGGCGACGACGAGGAGCCAGCCGAGAAGGCCCGCAAGCCGAGCGGCGACGAGGACGAGGACGAGACCGAGAAGGCACGCGGCAAGAAGCCCGGAGGACGACGAGGATCCGGATGACGACGATGATGAGGATGATGACGAGTTCGTCCTCGCGGCGCCCGTCCGCGTCGCCGTCGCCGGCACCCTCACGCAGGTGCTCCAGCGCGGCCTCGACCTGCTCAACCGGGTGAAGGTCGCCTCGGAGCCGGACGGCGAGACGGAGGCCCCGCTTCCGAGCGACGTCGGCTCCGAGATCGACGCCCTGTCCGAGCTGCTCTCGGGCCTCACCGAGAGCTACCCGAGCCCGTCGCTGAAGGCGGCGAAGGTGGAGAAGGTCGGCGCCCGCATGGCCAAGGAGCGACTCGACCGCTTCCACAAGGCGATGGAGTTGCTCGCGGGCATCCTCACCGAGTTGACAGGCAAGTCCGCACCCGAGGGCGCGACGCAGGGCCCGCGCACCACCGACCCGAGCAAGCCCAACCTCGGCGCCGGCGTCGATCCCGACAACACCGGCCAGAGCGCGGCCACGGCCTTCGCGGACGTCCCGGGCCTGAAGGACGTGCTCAAGGGCGTCTCGGATCTGACCCGCATCGTGAAGCGCCAGGACGACGAGTTGCGGGTGCTGAAGCAGCAGCGGGGGCTCCCCAATGCCCTCTCGGTCGATGGCGGCCGGGCGGAGTTGGACGACGTCTCGCGGCCGCTCGACATGAACCGCCCGATCAGCCGCGAGGGCGTGACGAAAGAGACGTCGTTCTACGACGAGTGAGAGGAGAGCCGATGGGTCTCGCAAGCTT
>JAKAPL010000088.1 GCA_021807105.1 Myxococcales bacterium
TAAAGCACCTCCCCCCAAGTCGTTTGGAGGGTGGCAAGCCCCCCGCAGGAGGAAGGAGCGAGCACGCCCTTCGCAGGCGCGGGATCGGACGCCGCAGCAGCCGGACCGTGAATAAGACGGGCTCAGGGAGCAGGAAGCCGCGGGAGGCTTCGCGCCCCCGCCCCTCGCCCCCGGAGCGCCGCGGAATCTTCGCGCGGTGCGAGCCCTCTCGGAGGTCGTCGGGCCGTCAGCCGCAGACGAGGTCGTCGGGCCGTCAGCCGCAGACCTGGTTGCGGCCGCGACGCTTGGCCTCGTATAGTTTCCGGTCGGCCTCGTCGAGCAGCTCGAGCGCGTCCGCGGCGCTGCCCCGGTACTCGGTCAGCCCCACGGAGATCGACACCGGCACGCGATCCCCCTCGAAGAAGAACTCGTGCTCGGCGATCGCCTGGCGCAGCTTCTCGCCGACGCGGACGGCCTGGGGCAGCGTGATCTCGGGGCAGGCGAGCGCGAACTCGTCCCCGCCGATCCGGGCCAGGGTGTCCTCGCGCCGGATGCGCGGCTGGATCACCCGGACCAGCTCCGCGAGCACCCGATCGCCGCCCAGGTGGCCGAACACGTCGTTGACCTCCTTGAAGCTGTCCACGTCGAAGAGGCCGATCGCGAGCTTGCGGCCGTAACGCCGGCAGCGCCCCATCTCCCGCTCGAGCTGCTCGACGAAGTAGCGCCGGTTGAACGCCTGGGTCAAGCCGTCGATCGTCGTGAGCCGGTAGATCTCCTCGTGGTAGAGCTGCTCGATGTTGCCGCCGGCGATGAACTTGAAGATCGTCCGGCCGATCTTGATGAGGTCGCCGTTCGCGAGCTCCCGCTCCGCGCCCACCCGCTGGTCGTTGACGAGCGTGCCGTTCGTCGACTTGAGATCCCGCAGGAAGACCGACAGCCCCTCGCGGCGGAGCATCGCGTGGCGGCGCGAGACGCTCTCGTGGTCCACCCGGATGTCGCACCTGGACGACCGGCCGATGGCCGTCTCGGGTTGCGCGAGCAGGTAGCGCCGGCCGAGATCGCCGCCGTGGAGCACGACGAGGGCCGCCTCCTTCGCGATCTCCCCGACCTTGCTGACCGCCGAGACGCTGGTCCGCCCGGTCACCTCGTCGAGGTCGGCCGTCTTCGCGTGGGCGGGACCGTGCTTCCCCCTCGCCGTCTCCCCACGGCGGACCTCCTCGCCAGCGCGCTCCTTCATCGCCCGCTCACCCCCGGGCGGCGAAGGCCGCCCGGCCGTACCGGACGGACGGGCAGCCCTCGCCGTTTCAGGACCCGGCGGCTAGCAGCCTGTCGCCGGGCAGATCTGGACGCTGTTGAAGGCGGCCATGGTGTCGATCACGTCCGCCCCGGCGACGCCGGAGGAATTCCCGAAGTCGAGGAAGTTCTGGAGCGTCATGCCGCCGCTCGCGGCCTCCACCGCCTGCACCTCGGTCTCGGCCTGCGTCTTCCCGTCGAGGTCGAACGTCCGGTCGGAAAAGCCCGCGGGCGGCGCGGGCAGCTTGAAGCTGTTGGCCGCCGGATCGAAGTAGGTCACCCACTGGCGGCCCGCGTCGTCCTGGAAGCGCAGCCGCATCCAGGAGGGACCGGTGAGCGCCTGGTGGGTGAACGCGCGCGCCGCGTACGTGTCGTGCTCGGCGTAGGGCAGGTAGGCCGGGAGAGTGACCGGCGTGTTGTACGGCAGCCCCTGCGCCGCCGGGAACGTCTTGACGAGCCCGGAGATCGACGTCGGCTGCTTCGAGCCGGGGCTGCTGCCTGTGAAGCTGCTGCTCGACAGGTTGAACACGAGGGCGACGATGCCGTACTCGCTCCGCTCGGCGCCGCCGTGCTCGGGCGCGAAGTGGAGCGTGATGTGGCCGTTCGGCGTGCAGGCCGACGAGTTGTCCGTGTCGCAGGTCTCGCCGTTGCCGCTCGGGTTGTTGTTCGCGTCGAGCGTCGTCCCGGCCGAGAGGCCGAGGGGGAGAAGCCCCAGCCCCTGCTCGACCGCGCCGGCCAGCACGATCACGTTCTGCTGGGCCGTGCCGCCGATCGTCGGGAGCGCCGGCCCGGTGACGCTCGCCATGAGCGCGAGCGGCGTGTCGAGGGAGAGGTGGACGTCGGCGTTGAGCTTGCTGGGATCGGCGATCGGCGTGGTGTCGGTGTAGTCGGCCTTCGTCGCGGAGCAGGGGTCGACGACGGTGTCCGCCGGCACGGGCGGCGCCATCGTGTACTGCACGTCGTAGGCGACGCCCGAGTTGAAGCCCGAGAACTCGGGGAGGATCGCGCCGAGGATGGCCCCGACGTTCGCGCCGCCGCCCGCGAGGGCGCCGAGCTGGCTGGAGATCGCCGAGAACGGGATGCCGCCGCCCAGGCCCCAGGCGGACCTCTGCCCGCACGCGAAGGCGCTGTGCGCCCAGTCTTCCTTGGTCGGGTCGGTCTCGGAGTTCACGCAGTTGGTGGTGACGCTGCCGCCGCACGGGGGCAGGCCGCAGCCGCCCGGCGCGCCGAGCCCGTCATAGCTGCAGGTGAACCAGGTGGCGCCGAAGCCGATCTCGATCCCCTGCGGCAGGTTGACGTCGTGGCTGCCGCCGACGTTGATCGTGACCTTGTGGCTCGGCCCGAGGAGCGAGTTGAGCGACATGTCGAGCAGATTCTGCGGGAGCGTGACCCCCGCGACGCCGAAGTGGATGTCGCCCTGCTCGCTCGCCGGCTCGCCGCTGTTGGGGTCGAGGATGCCCGGGTCGTCGACGAAGTTGCCCGTGTAGCCGCCGACGACCGGCACGCTCGTGGCAGAGACCGTCACGTTGACCGGGTTCTGCGTGAGGAAGAGGACGAGGTCCCCGTCCGTCGGCAGGTCCGTGACGAGGATCGAGATGTACTGGTAGTTGGCGTCGAACACGTTGAGCAGGACCGCCCCCGCCGGCTGCGTCAGTGCGTAGACGCCCATCGCGGAGCCGCTGGTGACGGCCGTGCCGATCAGGTTCCCGCTCGCGTCGGAGTACTGGACCGTCGCGTCGGTCACCGGGACTCCTGCCTGCCCGTCGATCAGGGTGAGCTGGATCGTGTTCGCCGCCGGCGCTCCGTAGACGGTCGCCTTCGCCGTCCCCGCGACGCCGTTCGCCCCGGTCACGGTCGCGGTGATGGTCGTGTCGTCGGCCGTCGTCGAGGCCGTCGAGGGGGTGAAGATCCCCGTCTTCGCGTCGATGCTCCCGTTCTTGTCGACCGACCAGGCGATGGACCCGGCCGCGAGGATGACCGGCCCGCCCTTGCTGTCGAGCACGGTCGCGGTGAACGGCTGGGGTACGCCGACGTGCACCGACGCCGGGTCGGGCTCGACGACGACCGACGCCGCCGCGGAGACCGGGTCGGGGGCCGTGCAGGCCCCGCCCTTGCAGACCTCTCCGCCCTGCCCGCAGTCCACGTCGGCCGAGCACTGCTTGGCCTTGCAGACACCCTGGTCGCAGATGCAGCCGAGGGCGGAGCCCTTGCAGCCGCTGTTGTCATACTGCCCGCCGCAGTCGGTCGGGGCCATGCAGAAGAAGATGCAGCAACTGCTGCCCGGATCGCACTTGAAGTTCGTCGAGTTCGGGCAGTCGCCGACGCTCGCGCAGGTCATCGACGAGTCGGTCGCGCAGGTCCCGTTGCCGCCGCTGCTGCTCGTGCTGCTGCCCGAGCCGTTCTGGCTGCCCCCGTCGCCGCTCGAGCTGCTCGTCGACGACGGGCCGCCGTCCGTCGTGCCGTTCGCTTTGTTCTTGCCCCCACACGAGACGACGGTGAACGCGAGGGCCGCCGAGGCCCCCACGAAGAACATCAAGACGGTTCGCTTCAGCATCGCTGGTCGCTCCTTACGCGCGAGTGGTGGAAGAAAGGCCGACGGGGGGCCATTCGATCACGCCGCCCCGCCGCCTGTCAAGCGAGAGAGAGCGCTCCCTCCAGCCCCCCGGCAAAATCGACCGGAGTTGACCGCCCATTCCCGTGCCCTCGTACCACGGCCGGGCCCTCTCGCGCCCCGGCCCCTGGCGCCGCCCCGCCCCGCGCAGGGTCGGGGAGGGATCTCCGGCGGCGGGATGTCCCTCTCACCGCCCCTCGGAGGGACATGAAGGGATGAACGAGCCCTCTCTGCGCCCCGTAGAGGGACATGAGGCGATGAGCGAGCCCTCTCTCTGCCCCGCGCAGGGACTTGAGGCGATGAGCGAGCCCTCTCTGCGCCCCGTGGAGGGACATGAGGCGATGAGCGAGCCCTCTCTACGCCCCGCGGGGGGACATGAGGGGATGAGAGGCCCCCGCCTTCACGGGAGCCGCAGGCTGCTCCAGCCCGCGAGATCGTCGATCGGCTCCTCGGCGGCGACGCCGGTCCCGTTCGAGAAGTCGAGGAACTGCGGCAGCGTGATCTTCCCGGCCGCGGCGACCGCCTGCACGTAGATCGCCGCCGGGGTCGTCCCGTCGCTGTCGAGGGTCCGGTCGCCGAGCGCTCCCGGCGACGGCAGCACGAACGAGGGGACCGAGGGATCGAAGATCACGACCCACTCCTGTCCGGCGTCGTTCGCGAAGCGGACCCGCATCCAGCTCGCGCCGGCGACGGCGTCGTTCGTGAATGTCCGGCTGGTCGCGTCGTAGGCCGCGTTCTGCGCGTACGGGAGGAACGAGGCGCCGAGGTTCGCGGCCCCGTGCGGCAGGCCGTTCACGAACGTCTGCACGAGCCCGGAGATCGCCCCGCCCCCGCCGCCGCCTCCGGCCGCCGACAGGTCGAGCGCGACCGCGACCGCGACGTACGGGCTCCCCTCGACGCCGCCGCTCTCCGGGGCCAGGGGCAGCAGGACTTGGCCGTCCGGCTGGCAGCCCGTCGTGTCGGCGGTGTCGCAGACCTTCCCGTTCGCGGTCGGGTTGCCGTTGGAATCGACGTTCGACCCGTGCGCGAGGCCGAGCGGCAAGAGGCCCACCCCCGGGATGGCCGCGCCGCCCAGGACGAGGAGGTCGTGCTGCGCGCTCCCCCCGACCTCGGGGAGCGCCGGCGTGTTCAAGGTCGCCGCGAGCGAGAGCGGCGTCGTGAGGCCGAGCGTCACGTTCCCATCGAGCTTCTTCGGGTCGGGGATCGGCGTCGCGTCCGGGTAGTCCTGCCCGCTGCACGAGTTCACCACCTGATTGGCGGGCACCGGCGGGTAGAGGGTGTAGGGCACCTGGAAGAGGACGCCGGACTGGAACTCCGGCACGTAGGAGAGCATGACCCCGAGGACCTTCCCCACGTCCACGCCGCCCCCCCCGCCGCTGAGGAAGGCGCTCAGGACCGCCTGGAACGGCACGCTCCCCCCGATCCCCCACGCCGGCCGCGCGCCGCACGCGAAGGCGCTCTCCTGCCAGTCGGCCTGGGTGGGGTCGGTCTCGCCGTTGAGGCAGCCGGTCGTGACCGTGTCGCTGCACGGCGGGAGGCCGCAGCCCCCCGCCGGCCCGAGGCCGTCGTAGCTGCACTGGTAATACTGCGACCCGTTGCCGAGCTCCACGCCCGCGGGCAGGGGCACGTTCTGGCTGGAGAAGCCCAGGTCGATCGTCACGACGTGCGTCGGCCCGAGGAAGGAGGAGAGGGAGAAGTCGAGCAGGTCCTGCGAGACCGCGGTGCCGGCGATCCCCAGGTGGACCTCGCTCTGCTGGTCGGGCGGCTCGCCGTCGTCCGGGTTCAGGATGCCCGGCGCCCGGGTGAAGTCGCCGGTGAAGCCGCCGACGACCGGGACCTTGGCTCCGCTCACCGTCACCACCACCGAATTCTGCGGGAGGAAGAGCACGAGGTCCTGCGTCGCGACCTTCGCGAGGGCGATCGACACGTACTGGTGGTTCTTCTCGAAGACGGAGAGCAGCGCCGCGCCCGCCGGCGCGCTCCCGGGGAGCGTATAGACGCCGAGCGGGCTGCCCGAGGTGACGGGCGTGCCCACGACGTGGCCGGAGTTGTCCGAGTACTCGACCGTCGCGCCGGTCACCGGGGTGCCGGTGGCCGCGTCGAAGAGCGTGAGCGTCGTCCCGCTCGCCGGCGCCGCGTAGATCGTCGCGATCGCGCTCCCCGCGACGTTCGTGCCGGCGACGGTCGCGGTGATCGTCGTGTCGCCGACCGCGGTCGAGGCCTTCGTGGGCGTGAACGTCCCGCTCGAGTCGATCGTCCCGTTGCCGGAGGCCGACCAGTCGAGGCTCCCGGGCGCGAGCACGAGGGCGCCGCCGTCCTGGTCGAAGACCGCGGCGGTGAAGGGCTGCGGCACGCCGACGTGGAGGACCGCGGGGTTCGGCTTCACGAGGACGCTCGCCGCCAGCGCGGGCGGCGGGGGCGTGACGCAGGAGCCGGCCGCGCAGACCTCTCCGCCGCCGCAGTCCGCGTTGGCCGAACAGGTCGCGCTCTCGCAGACGCCGCCGCGGCAGGCGCAGCCGCCGTTTCCCCCCGTGCAGGGATCGTTCGGGTCGTAAGGGCCGCCGCAGTCGCTCGTCCGGGTGCAGAAGAAGACGCAGCAACCGCTGCCGGGGTCGCACTTGAAGTTCGTCGAGTTCGGGCAGTCCGCGACGCTCGCGCAGCTCATCGACGGGTCGGTCGCGCAGATCCCGCCGCCGTCGGGGGCGGGGGGAGGACCCGAATCGGGGCCGCCGTCGACCGCGAGGGGGTTGCCCCCGTCGACGAGGCCGCCGTCCGACGGCCCCGAGAAAGGCACGGTCCCCGAGTCGCCCGCGCCCGGGGCCCCGGCGGACCTGCCCGCGTCATTGCCTGCGCCCTCGCCGCTCGCCGCGTTGAAGCAGCCGCCGGCGAGGAGCGCCGCAAAAACGCCCACGAGCCACGCCGCCTTCGTCACGATCGCCATCCGGGCCTCCTTGCCGTCCGCCCATTGGACGACTCGGCCCCTCCGGATGTCAAGCAAGGCGGAGAATCATTGAAACATCGAGCCGAGGACCAGCATGGGCATCACCGCCGGGTCGTAGGGCTGCGTGCCGAAGAAGATCGTCCCCATCAGCTTGATGACGTTGCTCGGCAGCTTCACGATGAAGTTCGGCCCGACGAGGAGGGTCGGGAACTGCGGCAGGCCGGAGGCCAGCCGGCGCACCGCGTGGTCGTCGAGGCCGCCCTTGAGCTCTCCCCCGAGCCGCAGCACGTCGTCCACCACGTTGAACGACGCCGCCGCGTCCACCCCCATCTCCGCGTCGATGCCGTCGGGCGTCTGCGAAGGCAGGAGGTTCTGCTCGTAATAGAGGTTCGCCGCCCCGACGAGGAAGCTGGGCTTCTTCTTGATGAGATCGCCGCCGAGCAGGAGCCGCCCCTCGAGCCTCGGCGAGTTGAAGTACTGCGGCGTGAACTCGACGTAGAGCACCGGGTTCGCGAAGAGCTCGCCGTAGTCCCGGGCGATCGAATACCGCAGCTCGACCGCGAGGCCGTCGAGGTTGTAGTCGGAGGTGTGGGGCGGGTTGTCCAGGTTCGCGTAGATGTCCATCTGCACGTGGGGCACGAGGCCCATCTCGATCTCGGTCTGATAGAAGTTGTCCTGCCCCCCGCCGAGCCTCGGGGAGTAGGTCTGGCCCGTCCACCAGCCCTCGACCTCGTAGGAGCCGGGATCCAGCCGCCAGAACCGCGTGCCGGGGAAGTCGCGGTCCTGGGAGAAGGCCGGCGACCTGCGGAAGGTCTGGACGCGGGTCTCGTAATCGCCGCCCTCCTCGGGCGACGGCGGCGCGAGACTCGGACCCGCCGTGAGCCCGCCGGCCTCGGCCGGCGCCCCCTCCTTCTCTTTCTTCTCCTTCTTCTTCTCCTCCTTCTTCGCGACCTTCTCCCGCGGCGCGGAGAGCCCCGGCCCGGCTTCGTATCCGCCCGCGACCTGCGCGAGGGCAGCGGGAGCGAAGAGGAGCGCGCCGAGCGGCGCCGCGAGCGGGATCGTCTTCATGGCCGGCGAGCCTAACGGCCCGCACGGGTCCCAAGGAATCGCGCGATCGCGCGAGGGCGCTACCGCGGGTCAGACGAGCCCCGTCGCGGTCGCGAGCCGCGCGAGGCCGACCGCGTCGTGGACGCCGAGCTTCTCCATGAGCTTCACCCGGTGGGTGTTGACCGTGTGGATCGAGATCCCGAGCCGCGCGGCGATCTCGCGGTTGCTCGCCCCGCGGGCGACCTCGACGAACACCTGCCGCTCGCGGGCCGTGAGCCGCTCCAGCGGGTCCGCCGCCACGTCGGGGAACGGTCCCTCCCCGCCGGCGCCGGCCCTCCGGACGGCCGCGGCGAGCTCGCCGACGCCCGAGCCCTTGACCACGTAGGCCGCCGCGCCGGCCGCCCGCGCCTGCCGGACGTGCTCGGCGGAGACGTGCATCGTGAGGACGACGACGGGGACGCCTCTGGCCCGCGCGCGCCGGGCCACCTCGATCCCCGGGAGGCCGGGCAGCGCGAGGTCGAGGACGAGGACGTCGGGCGCGAGCCTCGCGGCGAGGGCGAGCGCCTCGGGCCCGCTGCCGGCCTCCCCCGCGACCTCGAGGCGCGGCGTCCCTGGGCTCGCGGCGAGCAGGAGCGCGACCCCCTCGCGCAGGATCCGGTGGTCGTCGGCGATCAGCACGCGGAGGGGGGCGGGGCTCATCCGCGCCTCGGCCGCGCGGGTGAGGCCGCGCGGGCGGCCCCCGACGTACGCCGGCGGAGACGGGCGGACACCCTACCCTCCCGCCCCGGTCGGCAGCCGCGCGATGAATTTCGTCCCCTTCCCCGGGCTGCTCGTGACCCGCAGCTCCCCTCCGGCCCGCTCCGCCCGCTCCCTCGCGCCCGCGAGCCCGCGCCCCCAGCGGCCACCGGGCGAGAAGCCGCGGCCGTCGTCCTCGACCGAGAGCCGAATCCCCTCCGCCGACGCCGCGAGGGCGACCGAGAGGCTCCCCGCCCCCGAGTGGCGGACGGCGTTCGCGATCGCCTCCTGCGCGAGGCGGAACGCCGCCTGCTCCAGCGCCGGGTCGAGCGGCGGCAGCGGCCCGATCGCGACCTCCACCGGGAGGCCCGCCCGCTCCGCCAGCCGCGCGAGCGCCTCGACCGCGCCGGAGAGGCCCAGATCCTCGAGCGCCGGCGGCCGCAGGTCCTCGATCGCCCGGCGCAGCTCGGCGAGCGCGTCGTCGGTGAGGCGGGCGGCCTGCGCGAGCTCCTCCCCACCGCCCCCCGCGGCCCGGGCCCGGGCGAGCGTCACCGCGATCGCCCCGAGCGTCTGCCCGAGGCCGTCGTGCAGCTCGCGCGAGAGGCGGCGCCGCTCCTCCTCCGCCGCAGCGACCTCCGAGAAGGCGAACGCCGAGGCGAGATCCTGCTCGCGCAGGAGGCGCGAGGGGAAGAGGTAGAGCGCGAGCCCGAGGACGAGGCCCAGCGCGGAGAAGACCGCGAAGAGGAGCAGGTCGCGCGGCAGCCACTCGCGCTCGGCCATCACGACGCGCAAGGAGCCGCCGGATGGGAGCGGCGCGCGCGCCTCGATCGAGGGCCACGGCGCCGGGCGGGCCGGGGCCCCGGAGATCACCGCGCCGGCCGAGTCCAAGAGCTCCACCGCGACGACGTCGCCCTGGGCCTCCCCCTCCTCCCCGATCCGCCGCGCCCCCGCCCCACCACGGGAGAGGGGGAGGGCGCCCCGCGCCGCGACGCCGCCCCCGCCCGCGACCCACCCTCGCGCGAGCTTCGCCGCCCGCGCAGAGGAGCGGCGGACGAGGTCGTGCCGCTCCAGCAGGAAGTCCGCGATCGGCGCCGAGAGCGCGACGACGACCGCCGTGCCCACCGCGAGCGGCCGCATCCCGTTCGAGAAGCGGGCGAAGACGCGCCCGGCGATTCGACGCCCTTCCCCCTGCCTCCAGGGGGGGGGCCGCCCGGACGCGCCGGCGGGGGTGGCGAGCGCCGCCGGCTGGTCCGGCCCCATCCGCTACCCCCTGCCCTTCTTCTTCGCGCGGGTCCGCCGGGCCTTCGAGAGCGCCGCGGCGAGGACGGGGCTATCCGCCGAGAGGCGCGCGCGGACGCTCGGGCTCACGAGCCGCTCGCGCAGCCCCCGCAGCTCCCTGTGCCACGTGCGGCCCATCGCCCCCTTGAGGCTACCACGGCCCGGGACGACGCGCGCCCTGCCGCGAATCGTCCCGGCGAAGAGCTTGTGAGACGCGCGCCACGCGCCTCTTTGGACCACCCGGCCGACTTGTCGTATACTCATCGACCGGCCGCCGCGGTGGCGGCCCGCCTGCCACCCCAGAGCCGAGTTCGAGATCATGGCCGACACCGATAAGCGCAAGCAGAGCCTTTACTTCCCTGAAGACATGCTCCGCGAGATCCAGGAGGAAGCGACCCGACTCGACCGCTCTCTCTCCTGGGTGGTCCAGCAGGCGTGGCGCCTCGCCCGCAACGAGATCATCCGGTTCCCGGCGGCCAACGACGTGCTCCCCGAGTTGGACGCCGAACGGCGGAGGTGAGCCTCGTGGCCGGGACCAACCACAAGCTCAGCTTCTATTTCCCTGCCGAGATGATCGTCGAGATCCAGCGCGAAGCCGTGCGCCAGGATCGGTCGCTCTCCTGGGTGGTCCAGCAGGCCTGGCGCCTCGCCCGCGACGAGGTCCGCCGCCTGCCGTCCATGAAGGAAGTCGTGGAACAGCGCACCCGCGATCGGTAGCCATGGGCCGCTCCGCTTCGCCCGCGGAGCGCCGGAGCCGGCGCGTCGTCACGGCCGCCGCCGCCGCGGCCGTCGCCCTGGCAGGCGCGCTCGCCCTCCATGCCGTCCTCCGGCGCGTACGCCTGCGGCGCGCCGCGCAGGCCGCCCGAAGCGCCCTCGCCCGCGACACGTACGGAGGCTACCGCGACGCCGACCTCGCCCTGCGCGACCTGGTCCCTTCCGGGAGCCCTCGCCTCCGGCTCGCCCTGGTGCGGGCCTACGCGCTCGCGATGCTCGCCGCCCGATACGGCGACGCACGTTCCACCGCCGAGCTTCCGGCGCTCCTGCGTCCGATCGAGGTGGCGGCCGCCCGGGGCGCGGCCCTCCCGGCCGGCGACGCCGCCCGGCTTCGCGCCGCGACGGCGCTCGCCGCGCTCGCCGATCGGCGGCCCGGCGACGCCATCGTCCTGCTCGCCGGCCTCTCCGGGAGCCGGGCGACGGTGGAATCGCTCCTGGCGCGGGCCGAGGCCGACCGGGCGCTCGGGCGAATCGACCTGGCGGCCGCCGCCGTGGAGCGCGCGCGTGGCCTGGCACCGGACCGGATCGCCGTCCTTCACCTGGCCGCCGACCTCGCGCGGGCGGACGGCAAGCCGGGCGAGGCGATCGCCCGTTACCGGGCCATCCTCGCGGCGAATCCGAAGCACGTTCCCTCGATCGTCGCGCTGGCGGAGCTGGCCGCCGAGGGCCAGGCCGGGGATCGGGCGGCCGCGGCCGCCGCCGCCGCGCGCGTCCTGGGCTTGCTCGCCGGAGAAGCGAGCCCGGACGAGCGCTGCCGCGCCGTCGCCGCCCTGGCGAAGCTCGACCTCGAGCTCGGACGGGGGCTGGACGCGCTCGGCCGCCTGCGGCGCGCCGGCGACCTGCCGGCTCCACCTCCCGCGTGCGCGATCGCGCTCGCGCGGCTCGACCGCCGCCTCGGCAGGAGGAGCGAAGCCGTCGCGTTGCTGCGCGAGGCCGCCGGGGTCGCGAGCGGGCGTGGCGACGTCGCGCTCGCGCTCGCCGAGATCGAGGACGACCCGCGCGCGATCCGCGAGCTCGTGGCGGCCGGCCCGCCGGCCGATCTCGACCTCGCCGCCGAGAACGTCTGGAACGCCCGCGCCGCCGCGGCCGAGGTCCGCGCCGATCTCGCGCTCGGCGACCGGGCGGCCGCGCTCGCCCTCGCGCCCCGCCTCGACGTGGACTGCGTCCAGGGGTGGATCGGCCAGGCGCGGCTCGCCCGCGGCGCCGAGGCCGCCGACCTTCTCCGGACGGCCGCGCGCGCGGCCCGAGGCGCCCCGCACCCCGGCGATGCCCTCGCGGACGTGGGGGAAGCCGCCCTCTCGCTCGGCCTGCCGGGGGAGGCCCTCTCCGCCTGCGAGGCGGCCGCGAAGGCCGCGGTGGACAACTGCCGTGCGCTCCTGTGCGCCGCGAGCGCCCTAAACGCTCTGGGCCGCGAGGCCGACGCGCGCGACCGGCTCGATCAGGCGCTCGTCGACAACCCCGACGTGGACGTTCCCGCCCCGCTGCGCCAGCTCGCTCCGGCGGCTCGCTGAAGGCGACGAGCCCGACTTCCGCCGTTCGGCGAAAGGATTGGGGGTGCTGATCGGGGAGAGGCGACATCTTCGCTCGGCCCCGTCACCTCCAGGCTCGGCCCCGTCGCCTCCAGGCTCGGCCCCGTCGCCTCCAGGCTCGGCCCCGCGACCTCCAGGCTCGGCCCCGTCACCTCCCGGCTCGGCCCCGTCGCCTCCAGGCTCGGCCCCGTCACCTCCAGGCTCGGCCCCGTCACCTCCAGGCTCGGCCCCGTC
>JAKAPL010000024.1 GCA_021807105.1 Myxococcales bacterium
GAGGGACACGCTCCTCCCTGGGAGGGACACGCTCCTCCCTGGGAGGGACGCGCTCCTCCCTGGGAGGGACGCGCTCCTCCCTGGGAGGGACACGCTCCTCCCTGGGAGGGACGCGCTCCTCCCTGGGAGGGGCACGCTCCTCCCCTTGTCGGGTGCGCTCCTCCCCTTGTCGGGTACGCTCCTCCCCTTGTCGGGCACGCTCCTCCCCTTGTCGGGTGCGCCCCTCCCGCCCGCGCCCATCCGCCTGGAGCTGTCGGGTCCCTTTCGAGGGCTTGTCCCCTCGTCCATCAATCCAGTAGGCTGCCGCCCCACGTCATGGCCCGGCAAGCCTCCCCCTTTCGCGTCGCGCTCCTCTCGCTCTACCTCGCGGTCGTGGCGCTGATCATCGTCCTTCTGATTCGCGGCGTCGTTAACGGTCTCTCCGCCTCACGGTGAGGCGGAGGTCGCGGACGGCACGGTCACCGAGAACTGCCCCTGCGGGTCGGTGACGCCGGACGCGATGGGCAGGGCGAAGGTCCCGAACTCCTGGGTCGTGTCGATGTAGAAGAGGCGGATCGACGCGAGGGGCACGGGCATGCCCGTGGACTCGGCGACGACCGCCCCCTGGAGGCGCGCGCCGGGGAAGAAGGTCAGGGAAAGAGACGTGTCCGCGGTCAGGTCGATCGGCTGCGCCCGGTCGGGCAGCCCGGTCGAATCGGGGGGATGGACGGTGACGAGGTAACGGCCGGGCGGGACCGTGGCGGAGAAGGTCCCGTCGGCGGCGACCGCCGCGAGGGCGACGAGCGCCCCCGTCGACAGGCCGAGGAGCTGCGCCTCACCGCCGCCGACGGGCGCGCCCCCCTCGGGGTCGAGGACCTGGCCCGAGAGGCGGACCCCCGGCCGGACGCGCACGTCGAGGCCGCCTGCGCCGGTCGCGGGGACGTTCGGCACGGCGATCGAGGCCGGCGCGAAGCCGTCGCCGGGCGGCGGCGTCGCGGTCAGCGTGTAATCACCGCCCGGCGGGACGGGCAGCGCGAAGCTCCCCGTCTCGCTGGAGGAGCTGTCGATCCGGTAGCGGCAGCCGGACGCGCACGCGCCGCCGGGGAGGATGACGAGCCCGTCCGCGGAGACGGCCGCGTAGGCGAGCGCGGCGCCGCCGGGGTCGAGGATCCGGCCGGAGACGAGCGCCGTCTGCGAGGGTCCGATGGGCAGCCGGACGCCGAGGCCGTCCGCGCCGGTGAGGGAGAGCAGCGGCCCGGCCGCGACGCCGCCGTCGGGGGGGAGGTCGAGCCGCCCTGCGATCGGGACGTCGATGACCGGCAGCTCCGGGACCGACGGCGACGGGCCGACCTCGAGGGTGAGCCGCGCGCAGGGGGGCAGGGGAGGGCAGCTCTCGCCCGCGCACGAGCCGAGCGGGGGCGGGGCGCAGAGCCCGCCATCCGCGTCGGGCTGGGCGAGGACCTGGGCGAGCGGCACGGGAAGGACGAACCCCACCGGGCCCGCGCGGGTCGTGGTGGTCGCGGAGAGCGTCGTCCCGGCGAAGATCCCCTGCGCGCCCTTGATCGTGATCGACGCGCCGGCGAGCGGCTCGGCGGCGCCGGGGGCGGTCACCGTGCCGGCCACCGTGAGCACGTCGCCGGCGCCGGGGAACGGCCAGCGCGCGCCGGCCGGCACGGGGCCCGGGATCGCGTCGTCGGTGCCGAAGATCGGCGCGGCGCAGGGCGAGGCGGTCGTGATCCAGACCGCGAACTGCTCGTTCGCGGGGAGGGCGCCGTGGACCACGCCGGCCTCGTCCGTCGTGAACTGGAAGGTCCAGTCGAGCAGCGGGATGAAGGGGTGGCCGGTGAAGAGCAGGGTGATCGGGAGCGCCTCGGAGGCGAGGCAGGCCGGTGGGAGCTGGAACGCGCCGGTCAGGAGCTGCGGCGGCGTGAGGCGCAGGGTGGGCGTCGAGGGGGCGATCGCGTTCACGCCCCGAAACTCCTGGGGCGCGAGGTCCGGCGAGGAGGGCGCGACGGCCGCCGCGAGGTTCGCGAGCACCTCGGTGAGCGGGTTGCAGGAGCCCGCGAGGCAGGCGTCGCCGGGCGGGCAGTCCGAATCGCTCTTGCAGGAGGCCGGCGGCGGCGGGGGCGGCTGGCAGGGGCGGCACGCGGAGAGGGCGAGGGCGAGGAGGGGGAGCCGCCTCGCCCAGGCCGCCCTCGCCCGCGCCGCCCGCGCGGGGGGCGCGCCGCGAATCGCCCCGCTCATTCCGGGACGTACCCGAGCCACGGGTCGCAGCGCGACAGGTCGTCGATGAGCCAGAACGCCTCGGTCACCGCCTTGCCCGGCGCGGGGTCGCGGATCTCCACGGGGTCGTCCTCCGTCGCCCAGCCGTCGCTGACGAGCAGCTCGACGTAGTTCCCCCCCTGCGACGGCGGCACGAGGATCTGCTCGGCCACGAGCGGCGCGAGCGGGAGGACGAGGCCCGTCGCGAAGTCCTGGATCTGCGGGTCGAGCTGGTTCGCCGTCACGAGCGGCACGTCGATGATCCCGCCGACCGCGACCGGGAACTGCGTCGGCCCCGCGGCGGCCGGGTTGCCGTCGTTGACGAAGACGCGGGCCGAGAGCGGCGCCTCGGTCGGGTCGAGGACGGTGAGGTTCAGGGTGATCTGACAGCCCGCGTCGGCGCCGGCGGGCTCGGCGATCACCGTGCGGCCCACGGGGTCGGTCGAGCGGATCAACGGGGCGTTGTCGGGCAGGTTCGCCGGGCCGGCGTCCTCGGCGTTGTCGGGCTCCGGGATCACGCAGGCGGCCGGGAGGGCGCACAACGCGCCCAGGAGGAGGCTCCGGCCGAGGGCCGAGGACCATGCCGGCGGCATCGGGGAGAGTGTAGCGCGTTTGCCGCCGAAAGCGACGCGGCCCGGAGGAGGGGCGCGCGCCCCCGGCCGGCGGGCGGAGAGCCGCGCGCGGGGCGGGCCCGCTTACTCCTCCCGATCGATCTTCCGGTAGATCGTCCGGATGGAGATCCCGAGCAACTGCGCGGCGAGCGCCTTGTCGCCCTTGGTCTGGCGCAGCGTCTCGCGGATCACGTGGCGCTCCACCTCGTCGAGCGGCGTGCCGAGCGGCAGCGAGAAGGCCCGCGCCGCGGCGGGCGCGTCCGCCCCGTCGCCGCCGCCAAGTCCCGGCAGGTCCGGCAGATCGATGGCGGGCCCGCGGCAGAGGACGACCGCGCGCTCCACCGCGTTCTCCAGCTCGCGCACGTTGCCCGGCCAGCGGTAGCGTTCGAGCGCCCCCATCGCCGCCGGCGTGAAGCCCGCGAGCGGCTTGTCGTTCTTCTCGCAGAAGTAGCGCAGGAAGTGGTGGGCGAGCAGCGGGACGTCCTCGGGCCGCTCGCGCAGGGGCGGCAGCGCGACGGTCACGACGTTCAGGCGCCAGTAGAGATCCTCGCGGAAGCGGCCGGCGGCGACCTCCTGCTCGAGCCGGCGGTTCGTCGCGGCCACGATCCGGACGTCGACGGGGATCGGCCCGCCGCCGCCGAGCCGCTCGATCTCGCCCTCCTGCACCACCCGGAGGATCTTGACCTGCACGGAGGGCGCCATCTCGCCCACCTCGTCGAGGAAGAGCGTCCCGAGGTGGGCGCGCTCGAAGCGCCCCTCCTTGCGGGCCACCGCGCCGGTGAAGGCGCCGCGCTCGAAGCCGAACAGCTCCGCCTCCAGGATGCTCTCGGGGATGGCGGCGCAGTTGACCGCGACGAAGGGCCCCTCCGCGCGGGGCGAGAGCTCGTGGAGGGCCCGGGCCACCAGCTCCTTGCCCGTTCCGCTCTCGCCGGTGACGAGCACCGTGGCGTGCGAGGCCGCCGCCTGGCGCACGAGGTCGAGCGTCGCCCGGAAGGCGGAGGACTGGCCGATCATCCCCCCCGGCGCGCAGAGCCCGGCGAGCCGCCGCCGCAGCCGGACGTTCTCCGCCACGAGCGCCTGTTTTTCCAGGGCCTTCTTCACGCTGCGGACGACCGCGTGGCGCTTGAGCGGCTTGGTCACGAAGTCGTAGGCGCCCTCCTTCATCGCCGCGACCGCGCCCTCGACCGTGCCGTAGGCGGTCATCAGGACCACCTCGACGTGGGGGGCGATCGCCTTGACCGCCTTGAGGAGCGCGACGCCGTCCATGCCGGGCATCGCGAGGTCGGTGATCACGACCTGCGGCGCCTCGGCGCGGACCCGGGCGAGCGCGGCCTCGCCGCCCGCCGCGGTGGCCACCCGGCAGCCCTCCTTCTCGAAGATCCGCCCGACCGACTCGAGGTTGCTGTGGTCGTCGTCGACGACGAGCACGAGCGGGAGGGCGGCGGCCGGGGTCGCGGGATCGGTCATGGCGTGAATCCAGAGTCGAGCGGCGGCCGGAAGTCAAGTTCCGGGAGGGCCCCGGCCGTCCTTGACAGCCGCTCGGCCGCGCCCCTACTAGACGGGCTTCTGATGGCGGGTGCTCCTGCAAACGACGCGGTCGCGACGGATCCTCCCCTCGCGCTCGTCCTGCCGCGAGAAGGCCGGCCCCCCGACCACGCCGCCCTGCTGGAGAAGGCGGGCTTCACGGTCCGGGTCGTGAAGAGCGCGGGCGAGGCGCGCGCCCTCGCGGCCGTGGCGCGGGTCTGCGACGCGGCGCTGATCGCCGAGCTGGACCCCTGCGCGCGGCCGCTCGACCAGCTCGTCCGCGAGCGGCTCTCGGCGATGCTCGACCGGCTGGACGGCGCGCCGGTCGTGGATCTGCACGCCCTCGTCCTGCGCGAGGTCGAGCGGGGCCTGCTCGCGCTCGTGCTCGAGCGCTGCCGGGGCCACCGCGGCAAGGCGGCGAGCCAGCTCGGCCTCCACCGCAACACGCTGCGGCAGAAGATCGCGGAGCTCGGCCTCGGGCCGGCGCGCAAGCGGCGGGCCCGGCGGTAGCAGAGCTACTTCGGGGGCAACGCGGCCGCGGCGGGCGCGGGCAGGGAGCCCGCGAGGGGCGCGGCGGTCGCCGCGTTCGCCCGGCCGGCGGCGAACCAGGAGTCCACGATGTCGTAGACGGCGCTCCCGAAGAGCGCGACCACCAGCACGAGGTCCACGGGGAAGGCGAGAGGATAGGCCGAGAAGCTGGCGCCGAGGTGCTCCGGGTGGGTGAGCGCGTAGAGCGGCCCGATGCCGAAGCCGGGCACGAACTTCTCGAGCACGGTCAGGAGGGCGAGGTCCGCGACCCGGCCCCCGCCGGTGACGGCGAAGTGCTCCCACTCGCCCGCGTAGGCGTGGCCGGCCGAGGGGCCGAGCCCGAAGGTCGCGAGCTCGCTCGCGAGCGTGAGTCCGAGGGCGAGCCCCGGCGACTTGCGCGGCGGCCTCGGCTCGATCGCCGCCGCCGGCGGCTCGGGGAGGGCGAGGGAGAGCTGGAGGGGCGGCAGGAGGCGAGGGCCCGCCCCCAGGAGCGCGGCGAGGGCCAGCGCGGCCGTCATGTCGCGGGTCCGCGCACCGGCCAGCGCGGCGGCGCGCCGGGAATGACGCGCCTGCCCACGAACCAGCCGGACGCGGTGGAGGTCCTCCCGCCCGCTTCGTGGACGCGCCGCTCCTCGCGCAGATCCGCGAGGGCCCGCCCGGCGCCGCCCGTCCCGTCCCCGTCCCTGTCCCCCATCGCGATCAGGAACCGCTCCTGCTCCGCGTACCAGGCGTCCCAGGCCGCCGGGGCGAGCAGCTCGCAGGTCATCGGCTCCAGGAGGAGCGAGGAGAGCCGCGCGAGCGTCTCCGGCACCGTGCGCAGGGGTCCGGACCACCGCGCCTCCCAGTACCTGCGCACCGGCTCCGGCACCTCCCGCCCGAGCGCGACGCGCAGGTGGAGCGCGAGGAGCCCGTCCTCGGCGAGCAGCGGCCGGAGGGCCTGCGCGGCGGCGGAGAGGCCGCGCGCGGCGGCGAGCCCCTCGGCGAGCAGGAGGTCCGCCCCACCCCCGAGCTCCGGGGGGGCGGCCGCGAGCGGGTCCAGGTCGCGGACCTCGAACCGATCGGCCACGCCGGCCGCCCGGGCGTCGCGTTCGAGCCGCTCCCGCGTGACGGCGTCGCGGTCGATGACGACCGTCCGGCAGCCGAAGAACCGGGGCAGGATGAGCGCGCCGCCCGCGTCGGGCCCGAGGAAGACCGCGAGGCTCCTCTTCCCGAGCCGGGCGAGCCGCCCCAGCCGCCGCAGCCGCGCCTCGCGCCGGGCGGGCGGCTCGAGCGCGGCCGGGTGGGCCGTGCCCGGGAACTCCACCGCCTCGGCGCGGCCCACGGGCGTCGCGCTCATAGGAGGTTCGCCGCCAGCTCGGCGAGCGCGCTCCGCTCCCCCTTGGAGAGCGAGATGTGGCCGGCGAGCTTCTCGGTCCGGAACCTGTTCACGACGTGGATGAGGCCATTGTTGATCGAATCGACGTACGGGTTGTCGATCTGGTACGGGTCACCCGTCAAGACGATCTTCGTGCCGTCGCCCACCCGCGTGAGGATCGTCTTCACCTCGTGCGGGGTGAGGTTCTGCGCCTCGTCGACGATGATGAACTGGTTCGGGATCGATCGGCCGCGGATGTAGGTGAGGGGCTCGATGGCCAGGATGCCGAGGTCGAGCAGCTCGTGGTAGCTCCGGCCGGCCTTCTTCTCGGCCCGGGAGAGGTTCATGAGGAACTCGACGTTGTCGAAGATGGGCTGCATCCACGGGTTCAGCTTCTCCTCGACGCTGCCCGGCAGGTAGCCGAGGTCGCGGCCGAGCGGGAAGATGGGCCGGGAGACGAGGAGCCGGTGGTAGACGCCCTCCTCCATCACCTTGTGCAGCCCCCCGGCGATGGCGAGCAGCGTCTTCCCCGTCCCCGCCTTGCCGACCATCGTCACGAGACCGACCTCGTCGTCGAGCAGCAGATCGAGGGCGAAGCCCTGCTCCTTGTTGCGCGGCCGGATGCCCCAGACGCCCTCCTTGGGGCCGCGCAGGAGCGGGACGACCTTCCCCCGATCGGCCCGGAAGCGGCCCATCGCCGTGTGCTGCGCGCTCTCGCGATCCTTGAGGAGCGCGAACTCGTTGGGCGCGAACGGGACGCCGTCGGGCGTGAACTCGCCGTCGCGGTAGAAGGCGTCGACCTCTCCCGCGGCCACCGGCAGCTCCCGCAGGCCGGTGTAGATGTCCGCGATCTCCACCCGCTCGGCGTCGTAGTCCTCCGCGGTGAGGCCGAGCGCGTCGGCGCGGATGCGCAGGTTCGTGTCCTTCGTGACGAAGATGGCCGGGACGGAGCCATCCTCGTCCTTCACGTCCAGCGCGACGGCGAGGATCCGATTGTCGGTCCCGGCGCCGTTGGCGAGCGCCTTGGGCAGGTCGCGGGTGGAGAAGAGGACGCGGACCTTGCCGCCCCCGGGGAGGGGGACGCCCTCGTGGATGGAGCCCTTCGTGCGGAAGTCGTCGAGGTAGCGGGCGACCTGGCGGGCGTTGCGCCCCAGCTCGGAGAGATCGCGCTTGAACTGGTCGATCTCCTCGATCACGTAGATCGGGACGACGACGTTGTTGTCCTCGAAGTGGAAGAGGGCCCGCGGGTCGTGCAGGAGAACGTTCGTGTCGAGGATGAAGTTCTTGAGCAGGGCGGCGCCTCGCTCCCTCCCATGTAACCGAAATCCGGGAAGGATTGAAGGGCCCGGCCGCCGCCCCGGGGCGCCGGCCGAACCCGGGCGCGAGCCCCACGGGGCCGGGCCGCCCCGATCGTCCGCCTCAACCGGCGGCGCGCTCGCCCCGCGCGGGGGCCGCCACCGCGCGGTTGCGGCCGGCGTGCTTGGCCGCGTACAGCGCCGCGTCGGCGCGGGCGATCAGCTCGGCCTTGTCGGCCGCCGCCTCCGGGAAGGTCGCGATGCCGAGCGAGAGCGTGATCCGCAGCGTCCCGCCGCCGATCGGGAAGGGGCGCGCCTCGACGGCCGCGCGCACCCGCTCGGCGAGCGCGCCGGCGGCCGTCGCGTCGGTCTCCGGCAGCACTAGGACGAACTCCTCGCCGCCGTACCGGGCGACCACGTCCGTCTCCCTCGCCGCGCCGGAGAGCACCTCGGCGACGCCGCGCAGGATCGCGTCGCCCGCGGGGTGGCCGTGCGTGTCGTTGACCGCCTTGAAGTGGTCGATGTCGCCGAGCAGCAGCGAGAGCGGCCGGCGGTAGCGGCGCGCCTCGGCGAGCCGCTCCCCGAGGACGAGCTGGAGCTGGCGGTGGTTGACGAGGCCGGTCAGCCCGTCGGTCGTCGCCATCCGCTCGACCTCGGAGAAGAGCTGCGCCCGCTGGATGGCTTGCGCCACCTGGAGCGCGATGACCTCCATCGCCTGGACGGCCTCCACGTCGAACGCGCCCCGGCGGCGGGAGGCGGCGACGAGCGTCCCGAGGATCCGGTCGCCGCTGCGGAGCGGGAAGACCTTGAGCGACTCGGCTCCCCGGAGCTGCGCCTCCTCGTCGAAGACGACCGGCCGCGAGCCGAGCCGGACGCCGCTCGCGGGGAGGACCGTCCCGTAGCGGATGGCGTCGCCGCACAACCCCCGGTCGCCCGCGAAGAGGCGGCCGGCGAGCGCCTCGCCCGCGTGCACGCCGGCCACCGCGGCGATCCGCTGCCGGCCCGCGGGCCCCTCGACGAGGGTGAGCGCCGCGAAGTCGGCGGGCAGGAGCGAGCGCGCGAGGGCGAGGGCGGCCTCGAACACCTCCTCGGGCTTCGCGAGCCGGTTCAGCTCGTCGATCGCGCGGTAGAAGCGCTCCTTCTCGTCGCGCGCGCGCTTGACGGAGCCGAGCAGCCGCTCCGCCTCGATGGCCCGCAGCACCTCGCGGGCGATCGCGGCGAGCAGATCCTCGTCCTCCGGCGTGAAGGGGCGGTCCTCGATCCGGTCGGCCACGACGACGCCTCGCAGGAAGCCCTCGGCCGCGGCTCCTCCCCGCGTCTCTAAGAGTGGGACGGCGAGCAGCGCGCGGACGGCCACCGGCCGATCGTAGTAAGTGACGCCGGCGAGCCGCCCGGAGAGCCGGACGGCCTTGCGCCAGCGGACGGCGGCGCCCAGGACGCCGCTCTCGGCGGCGAGCGGGTCGCGCCGGACGGCCTCGCTCCTGCTCCGGCAGTCGTGGAGCTTGAGCGCGCGATCGTCGGCGGAGAGGAGGAAGACCGCGCAGGTGTGCGCGTGCAGCGCCCGCTCCGCGATCTCGAGCGCCGAGCCGACCGCCTGCTCGACCTCCCGCACGGCGGCGGCCGTCCAGCGCGCCCGCCCCTCGGGGCTCGCGTCGGCCTCCTCGCTCCCCGCGGCGATCAGGCGATACTCGCGGGCCCGCTCGTCCAGGCGCAGCAGCCGGCGCGCGACGGCCTGCCCCTCCGCCCGCCGCGCCGCCGCGACCTGCACGGCGAGGACGAGCTGGTAGAGGAGGGCGAAGAGCGCGAGGAACGCCGCGTGCGCGGAGAGCTCCGGCCAGGCGGCCGGGAGCGCGCGCGCGCCGGTGAACGCGAGCAGGTCGATGGCGATGGCGGCCGCGGCGAGCGCCACGCCCGCGGCCGGACGGAGGAAGGCCACGAGGAAGGCGACGACCAGGTAGACGATCGGATAGAACGGCCCGTGCAGGCCGCCCGCGAGGAGCGAGACCGATTCGGCGAGCGTGAGCAGGATGAGGCCCAGCTCGAGGTCGTCGCGGAGCCGGGGCTGCCGCCCCTCCATCGCCCGCTGCGCGCGCCGCACGAGCACGCCGGCGAGGCCCGCGAGCAGGGCGGCGAGCGAGGCGGCCTCGGTCCAGCTGCACGCCGGGAAGCGGCGGAAGCGGCCGAGCGCGAGCAGCCCGATCACCGCGGACGCCGCGACCCAGGGCGCGTGGCGCCGGGCGCGCCGGGCCGCCCCGCCCCAGCTCACGGCCTGCCCTCCGCCGTCAGCTCGACGACCCGCTCGCCCGGCCGGATGAAGCCCAGCTCCTCCCGGACCGCCCGGACCTGGTAGGCCGGGTCGTGCCGGAGCGCCTCGATCTCCCGGGCGAGCGTCCGGTTCTCCCGGGCGAGCGTCGCGTTCCGGGCGCGCAGGGCGAGCACGTCGCCCCGCAGCTCGCGCCCGCGCAGGAAGCCGCTCCGGTCGCGCAGCGTGCTCAGGGCGATCCCGCCCGCGGCGACGGCGAAGACCGACAGCTTCGTGAGGGATCTCGAGATCATGGAGGCGGCGGTGACGAGCCTAGCACCGAGGGGGGCCTCGTCCAGAAAACGGCCCGGAGCCGCCCGCTAGCGGGGCGGGAGCGGGGCGCCGAGGTCGGGCTGGGCGGGCAGGGCGACGAAGAACGTGCTCCCGGCGCCGGGCCGGGTCTCGGCCCAGATGCGGCCGCCGTGGGAGTCGACGATGCCCTTGGCGATGGCCAGGCCGAGGCCGGCCCCGCGCCGGTCGCCCGGGCTCGCCTGCCAGAACGGCTCGAAGACGCGGGGGAGCTGCTCGGCCGCGATGCCGGGCCCGCTGTCCTCGACCCAGTAGTGGATCTCGCCGTCGGCTCGCCGGGCGCCGACGGTGACGCGGCCGCCGTGCGGGGTGAACTTGACCGCGTTGCCGAGGAGGTTCCCCAGGACCTGGACGAGCCGCTGGCGGTCGCCGGAGAGGTGGCCCAGGCGCCCCGCGATCTCGGTGCGCAGGGCGAGGCCCGCCTCGTTGATCTGGCCGTGCAGCGTCTCGACCGCCTCTTGCAGGGGCTCGGTCGCGGGCAGCGTCTGCCGGGCGAGCGTGAACCGCCCGCACGCCGCGCGGGTGACGTCGAGCAGGTCGCTCAGGAGCCGCTCCATCCGCCGGGCCGCCCGTTCGATCGCCTGGAGCCGCGGCGTGGCCTTCTCGGCGGCGAGCGGGAAGGCGCCCCGGCAGAGATCCCGGGTCGCGATCAGGATCGCCGTGATCGGCTGGCGCAGCTCGTGGGCGACGATCCCCAGCCCGGCCTCGTTGAGGGCGCTCGCCCGCCGCGCATCCTCGCGCAGCGCGACGTTCTCGAGGGCGAGCGCCAGGGGCGCGGCGAGATCGCGCGCCGCCTCCCGGTGCGCCTCGACGAGCGGCGGCTCGTCCCCGAAGGTGAAGAAGGCGAGCGCGCCGAGGGCGCGCTCCCGCACGTGCAGCGGCATCGCGAGACAGGAGCGGATGCCCAGCCTCGCGAGGCTCGCGAAGAGCTCCGGATCCGCGTCCTCCGGCAGCTCGGGCCTCGCGGCGCGCGGCCCCCACAGGAGCGTGATCCCGCTCTCGATCGCGTGGGCCACGCAGGGGGGGAGGGCGCCCGAGGCGAGGAGCGCGGTCAGGGCGGAGGCGGCCTCGTCGCGCTCCTTCCCCGGCGAGGCGGCCGCCGCCCGCGGGGCCCCGCGGGGAGCGGGGGTCGCGACGAGGCAGACGTTCCCGAACGCCCGCGCCCCTTCCCGGGCCGCGATCTTCACGGCCTCCTCCCGGTCCGCGCAGTCGCCGAGCGCCTCGATCCAACGAGCTGCCATTGCCGCCGTCTCGAAAGCTCCCGTGTCCATCGTAGTCCCCTTTCGTCCCGATAGGGTGCGCATCTTCAGGAGAAAGCACCCCCGTACTCTGCACCCTCGGCCCGCGGGCGTATAGAACGAAATTGCGGTTTCTGCCAGTGAATGTGAGTCTCGCGCGCCGTCCCGATCGGCGCTGCTCGCGCGGGCGGCGCCCGAGCTCCCTCTGGACGGCCCGGCGAAGGCCGGCGCCGCTCGATCGCCCGCGGGGGCGGTCGCCGCCCAGGGCGGGGCTGCGGACCGCGCCGGCCGGCTAGCCGGAGCGGCGCGGCCGGGCGAGCTCGCCGCGGACGAGGGCCACCAGCTCGTCGTTGTCGAACGGCTTGCGCAGGAAATGGTCGGCCCCGGCCGCCTGGGCCGCCGACGCGGCGAGGTCCCCGGGGTAGGCGGAGAGCACGATCACCGGCAGGTCGCGCATCCCGGAGCCGCTCTTGATCCGCCGGCAGAGATCGAGGCCGTCGCAGCCGGGCATCGCGATGTCGAGCAGCACGAGGTCGACCGGCCCCTCGCCGAGTCGGCCCAGCGCCTCGTCGCCGCTCCGGGCGCAGGCGGCGGCGAAGCCCTCCGCGCACAGCAGCAGCTCCATGAAGGCGAGCACGTCCGGGTCGTCATCGACGACGAGGACCCGGGCGGGCGGACCGCTCATCGCCCGGCCTGCGGGATCAAGACGAGGTGGGCCGCCCCCTCGGCGCAGGTGATGTCGAGGACCCGCGGCGCGAGGTCGCGCGGGGCGGCCGGGCCGCCGGCGCCGCCCCGGTGGAAACGGTGCATGGCGACGGTGAGCACCCCCCCTGGTTCGAGGGCGGCCTGGGAGAAGACGTAGCGGCCGTCCAGGGTGTAGGTCACGTCGGTCCAGGGCGAGTCGCCGTCGTTCATGACGAGGAGCACGGGTCCGTCGATGCCCATCCGCGCCCGCGCCTGGGCGCCGAGCGCGTTCGTCCGATCCCCGGCCGCGATCACCGCGACGATCGTCGCCGCCGACGCGACGAGCCACGCGGCGACGAGCATCGCCTGGCGCGCGGCGACGCGATCGCCCGGGACGAGCGACGGGGTCATTGCCGGCGGCGCGGCGGCCCGGTCCACGACGCCGAGGATACCACGCCGCGGCCGCCGGGGAGCGGCCGCGCCCGCCGGGCGGGGTCACTTCTTCCCGCGGGCGTCCAGGGTCGCGAGGAGGCGGGCGGCGGCCACGTTGTCGGGCTGCTCGGCGAGCACGCCGCGCAGGAGCTTGCGCGCCGAATCGGCGTACCGCTCCCGCGTCTCGGGACGGTTGGCCTCCCCGGCCTCCTTGAGCTCGATCGCCGCGAGGCCGACCCGCGCCGACAGGTCGCCGGGCTTCGCCGCGAGGATCGCGCGCAGCTGCCCCTCCGCCCCCGCGACGTCGCCCGCGAGGGCCAGCGCCGCGGCGAGCCGCGCGCGGATCTTCGGATCCTTGCCGCGCAGGGCGAGGAGGGCGCCAAGCTGCCGGACCGCCGCCGGCCCGTCCCCCTCGTCGAACGCCATCTGCGCGAGCCGGTCGTGCGCCTGCGCGAGGAGTGGGTCCTGGGCGAGCGCGGCGCGGTACTCGGCGGCCGCCTGATCGTAGCGCTGGAGGCCGTGGTAGAGCTCGCCGAGGTAGAGGTGGGGATCGGGCAGCGTCGGGTCGAGCCTCTCCGCCTCCTCGAAGTGTTCGACGGCCTGCGCGTCGTCCCCCATCCGCCAGTAGGCGAGGCCGAGGGCCGCCTGGAAGACGGGGACCTGGGGGGCCTCCCGGATGAGCGCCTCGAGGTGGTCGATCGCCCGCTTCGGCGCGTCGCTCTTCTCGATGACCGAGAGGGTGTCCCGGAACTTGTCGCGGTCGGCGGCCGGCATGCCTCGATAGGGATCGTGGATTCGTTCGACGATCCGGCGCGCGGACTTGAGGTCGGCGGCGGTGGGATCGAGCGGTAGGGCCGCGTCGATCTCGGCGAGCGCCTCGGCGTCGTGGCCGGTCCGGTGGAGCGCGAGCGCGAGGGGGAGACGCGGCCGGGGATCCGCGGGCGCGAGCCTCACCGCGTCCCGCAGCGGCGCGAGCGCCTCGGCGAACCGCTCGGCCTGGACGAGCGCGATCCCGAGCCGCAGCGCCGGCTCCGGGCTCGCCGGCGCGAGCGCGCGGGCGCGCGAGAGCTCGGCGAGACCTTCCTCCCCACCCCCGGTCCCGGAGAGCCGGCAGAGGCCGAGGAGGTAGTGGGCCCGCGCGCTCTCCGGCCCGGACGCCACGCCGGCCCGCGCCTCGCGGGTGAGCGCGTCGAGCCGCCCGCAGCGGCGCGCGGCGAGGACCTCGTGGCGCAGGGCGCTCCAGCGCTCGGGGTCTGCGGCGAGCGCCGCCCGGAAGTCCGCGAGCGCCCGGCACGGCTCGTCGGCGCCGAGCGCGGAGAGGCCCGCGGCCTCCCGGCCGGCGGCCCGCTGTTCGGGCGACGCCGCCGCGCAGCCGGCGAGGACGGCGAAGAGGGGGAGCGCGCGCGCGGCCCGCCACGCCGGGAGCGGCCCCGCGGGCGGCCTCTGGACCCGCCCGCGCGCAGAGGAGCGGCTCCCGCGAGGCCAGGTGATGTCGCGCAGCCAGGGGGCTCTCATCGCGGGCTCGATCGGTTCGGGTGACCGCCCTCGGGGCGCGGCGGGCCTCACGCGGGCCGGGCCCTCGGGGGCGCGTAGACCGCCTCGCGGTCGCCGCCGGCGCCGCCGATGGAGAGGTGGAGGTCGATGATCGCGTCGCGGACCCGGCGCGCGAGCGCGTCGCGGTCGGCCGCGGTCAGCCCTCGCGTGGGGATCGGCGCCCCGACCTTGACGCGAATCTCGCCGGCGCGGATGGCGCGGCCGTGCTTCTGCCGGATCCGGTGCGAACCGTCCACGGCGATGGGGACGATGGGCGCCTGCGCCTCCAGGGCGAGCATGAAGCCGCCCTTCTTGAAGCCCCGCAGCGCGCCCGCCTCGTCCTCGGTCCGCGTCCCCTCGGGATAGATGAGCACGTTGGCGCCGCGGGCGATCTTGGCCGCCGCCCGGCGCAGCGACTGGACCGCGCGCGGCTGGTTCTCCCGGTCGATGATCACGTGGCCGGCGATGTGCAGCTCCCAGCCGAAGACGGGGATCCGCGCGAGCGCGCGCTTGGCTACGAAGCGGACCGGGCGGGGGAGGGCGGCGACGGTCGCGGGGATGTCGAAGAGCCCCTGGTGGTTGCTCATGAAGACGTACGGCTGCTGCGGGTCGAGCGGGGGGAGCGGATCGACCCGGAGGGTCACCCCGGCGACCCAGAGGAGGGGCGGCGCCCAGATGTGGCTCGTGACCCAGCCCGCGCCGTCGTGCGATCCGGTCAGGAGGACGCCCGCGGCCAGCGGGACGATCATCAGGCCCGTCCAGAGGATCGCGAAGCCGACGGAGACGGTCGTCCGGAGCAATTACTTCGCCCCCACGGCGGAATCGATCCCGCCACCGGCGTCCGGTCCGGCGGCCTCGTCCGGCCCCCGCCGCAGCCCGGCGAAGGCCGGGTCCGCCGCGATCTTCGCCCGTTCCTCCGGCGCCCGCGCGACGATTGCCGCGAGCGCCCGCGCCGCCTCCTCCCGGTCGCCCCGCGCCATCGCGAGCCGCGCCCGGCCGTCGTCGGCGAGCATCCCGCCCGGGTCGAGCTTCGCGATCCGGTCGAAGGCGGCGGCCGCTCCGCTGAAGTCCCGCGCCGCGATCATCGCCTCGCCGTATACGTACAGGACCGTCGGGTTCGAGTCCTCCAGGCGCGCGGCGATCCGCGCGTCGGAGAGGGCGGCCGCCCCGTCGCCGTCCTGGAGCGCGAGCCGCGCCCGCGACAGCCGCGCGTAGAGGTTCTTCGGGCGCGCGTCGAGCGCCCGCGACAGCGAGGCCCGGGCGTCGCGGTCGCGCCCCTCGTCGCTCTGCACCCGCGCCATCCCGATCCACGCCTCCACCGCGGCCGGGGCGCGGGCCACCGCCTGGCGGTACGCGGCGAGCGCCTCGTCCTTCTTCCCCTCGCGGTAGAGGAGGTCCCCCATCCGCAGCCACGGCTCGGCGAGCGCCGGGTCGTCCGCGCCGGCGGCGCGGTACTCGGCGAGCGCCGGCTCGAGCTGCCCGGCGTTCGCGAGGACGTTGCCGCGCGCGAGGTGCGTCCGCCCGCTCGTGTGGCAGGCCGCCGCGCCGAAGACCGCGAGGAGCGCGGCGGCCGTGAGCTTCCCGTCCATGTCGCCCGGGTCTCTTACCCCAAACCGCTGGGCGGGTTCAACCGAGCGTGCTATGAGCCGCCCCATGCCCCGGCGCTTCATCGCCCTCGCGGGCAACATCGGGGCCGGCAAGACCGAGCTGTGCCAGTTCCTCGAACGGCGCTACGGCCTCTCGCCCTTCTACGAGCCGAACGACGACAACCCCTACCTCGCCGACTTCTACCGGGACATGCGGGGGTTCGCCTTCAAGTCGCAGCTCTGGTTCCTCGTCCACAAGGCCCGCCTCCACCGGGAGCTGGAGCGCGTCGAGGGGGCGGCCGTGCAGGACCGGACGATCTACGAGGACGCCGAGATCTTCGCCCGCAACCTCTTCCGCCAGCGCCTCATCGACCGGCGCGACTGGGCGGTCTACGAGAGCCTCTACCGGGTGGCCGGGGAGATGCTCCGCCCGCCCGACCTCCTGATCTACCTGCGGGCCCCCGTCCGGACGCTGCGCCAGCGGATCCGCCGGCGCAACCGGAGCTTCGAGCAGGGCGTCCCGGCCGCCTACCTGCGCCGGCTGAACGTGCTCTACGAGGCCTGGATCTCCCGCTGGAAGCTCTCGCCGATCCTCACGATCGAGACCGACCAGCTCGACTACCTGACCGACCTCGTCGACCGGATCGACCTCCTCTCCAGGGTGGAGAAGTACCTGTAGCGCGGGCCACGGGTCCTCCCCGCCCGGGGACGGCGGACCGGGTGGCCATCGGCGCTCGCGAGGAGGTCCGCCCGGGCGGCGAGAGACCCCTCCGAGTCGATGAGGACGGCCTCGGAGGGGCCCTCGACGGCCTCTGAGGGGCCCTCGGAGGCCTCTCAGGGGCCCTCGACGGCCTCTGAGGGGCCTTCGGAGGCCTCTCAGGGGCCCTCGACGGCCTCTCAGGGGCCCTCGACGGCCTCTGAGGGGCCTTCGAGGCCTCTGAGGGGCCCTCGGAGGCCTCTGAGGGGCCCTCGGAGGCCTCTGAGGGGCCCTCGACGGCCTCGGAGGCGACGAGAAGCCATGCCGGTTGGCCGCGAGAGGCGGGGGTGGGCAAGAGGGCCCTCGTCTCGGCCTGCGGGCCGTAGCCCCCGTCCGGCGGCTGCTTCCGTGGCCGCCGGGCATTGGGGTAGATTGGCGGCGTGACGCCCCTCTGCCCGGTCTGCGAGACCCCGCGCGCGCCCGGCGCGCTCGACTGCCCGACGTGCGGCGCGGTCTTCGAGGTCCTCCCCGTGCCGGCCGGCGAGACGCTCGAGGGTCTGGAGACGACGCTCCTGCCGGCCGTCGCCCCGCCGGCGCCCGAGCCGCTCACCGGCCTCGCGGCGACCGCCGTCGCGGGGCCCGAACCGGCCGCGCCGGCCGGCGCGAGCGGCCTGCCCGCCCCATGCCGCTGCGGCGCGCCCGCCTCCGAGAGCCCCTTCTGCGAGGCCTGCGGCCGCCGCCGCCCGCGCGTCCTCTTCGAGGAGATCGAGCCGCTGGAGGAGGACGGTCCGTGCCCCGCCTGTGGAGCGCGCGGCTTCTCCGGGATCCTCTGCCGGTCCTGCGGCCTCCGCCGGCCGGCCTGATCGACTACGTTCCCCGAGAATGCTCTCGCCGCGCAAAGATTCAGGGAGGCTCCCATGGAGGGGAGCGGGATGGGGGGTGCGGGGGGAGAAAGGCCCACCCCGCCGGAGGACCGCCGCCAGCCGGTCCGCTCGTCGCGGCGCGGCCCGCCGCGCGGCCCCGTTGGATCGGCGCCCCCCGAAGGCCGCGCCGTGAGGAGCGAGACCTTGGATCCCTCCCGCTGGCGACGCGCCTCCCGTCTCCCGCCCTACGTGTTCGCCGAGGTGGCCGGGTGGAGGGCCGAGGCGCTCGCCGCCGGGAGGACGGTCTTCGACTTCTCCCTCGGCAATCCGGACGGCGAACCGCCCGAGGCGGTCGTGCGGGCGCTGCGCGAGGCCGCCCGGCCCGGCCAGTTCCGCTATCCCCAGGCGAACGGCGGCCGCGAGCTGCGCGAGGCGATGGCCCGCTGGTATGGGCGCCGCTACGGCGTCGAGCTGGACCCCGAGACCGAGATCCTCCCCGTCCTGGGCGCGAAGGAGGGGATCGGCCACCTGCTGCTCGCGACGCTCGGGCCGGGCGACGCGCTCCTCACCCCCTCTCCCAGCTACCCCATCCACCGGTTCGGCGGCGAGATGGCCGGCGCGGAGGTGGTCGGCGTCGCGATCGGGCCGGGCCAGAGCTACGCGGCGAACGTCCGGCGCGCGCTCGAGCGGACGCGCTCCCGCCCCCGGGGTCTGCTCGCCTGCTTCCCGCACAACCCCACGGGCGTCACCGCCGGGGAGGGGGAGCTCGCCGATCTGCTCTCGGCCGCCCGCGAGCACGACCTCTTCCTCCTCCACGACCTCGCGTACGCGGACCTGGACTTCGCCCGCGAGCGCGCCCCGTCCGCCCTCGCGCTCCCCGGCGCCCGGGAGCGGACCGTCGAGTACTTCTCCCTCTCGAAGAGCTACCAGATGGCGGGCTTCCGCTGCGGCTTCTGCTGCGGCAACCGCGACCTCGTCGCCGCCCTCGCCCGGATCAAGAGCTACCTCGACTACGGGATGTTCAACCCGGTCCAGGCCGCGGCCCGGGTGGCGCTCGACGAGTGCGACGACTTCCCGGCCACGGTGCGCGCCCGGATGCACGCGCGCGCCCGCGCCCTCTGCGAGGGGCTCTCGGGGGCCGGCTGGAGCGCGCCGATGCCGCGGGGGTCGATGTTCCTCTGGGCGCGCCTTCCCCCGGCCTGGGCGAGCCGGGGGAGCTGGGCCTTCTCCCGCGCCCTGTTCGACGCGACGGGCGTGGCGGTCTCCCCGGGGGCGGGCTTCGGCGAGGGGGGCGACGGCTTCGTCCGCTTCGCCCTCGTCGAGCCGGAGGAGCGGATCGCCCGCGCCTGCCAGGCCGTCGCGGCGTTCCTGCGCGAGCGATGATGGAGCTGCGAGGCGCCGCCGAAGCCCCCCCTGCCGCCGCCAGGGGCGGCGGGTCGAGGGCGGCGCCGAGCGACGAACTCCGGGGAGGCTCGAGCCGCGCGAAGATCCCGCGACGCGCCGACGAAGACGAGGCGCGGCGGGGGTGCGGGGGGAGCCGGGCTCCCCTGCTGAAGGACCGCCGTGAGCCGCTCCGGACGTCGCGGCGGGGGCCCGCGGCGTGGCCGCGTCGAGCTCCCGCCCCTCGAAGGGCGCGCGGCGAGGTCCGCGATGACCCCTGAACCCGGGGCCGCCGTCCTCGCGTGCTCGGCCGGCTGCGCCGGCGGCTTTCCCGTCTTCGAGGCGATCTACGCCTGCCCGCGCTGCGGGGCGCTGCTGGATGTCCGCCACGACCCGGCCGCGCTCGGCCGGCGGTCCGGCGCCGAGTGGCGGGCCCTGTTCGACTCGCGCGGGCCCGCCTCCGCCTGGCCGCTCGCGAGCGGCGTCTGGGGCAAGCGCGAGTGGGTCCTCCCCGGCCTGCCCGACGGAGACGTGGTCTCCCTCGGCGAGGGCTGGACCTCGCTCGTCCCCGCGCCGCGCGCCGGCGCCGCGCTCGGCCATGAGCGGCTCCGGGTGAAGCAATGCGGCACCTCCCACAGCGGCTCGTTCAAGGACCTGGGCATGACCGTCCTCGTCTCCGCCGTGCGCCACCGGAGGAGGGAGAGAGGGGGGCCCGCGGCCATCGCCTGCGCCTCGACCGGCGACACCTCGGCGGCCCTCGCCGCCTACTGCGCCGCCGCGGGGATCCCGTGCGCCGTCCTCCTCCCCCGCGGCCTCGTCTCCCCCGCGCAGCTCGTCCAGCCCCTCGCCCACGGCGCCCGCGTCCTCTCGCTCTCCACCGACTTCGACGGCTGCATGGGGATCGTGAAGGCGCTCGCCGCCGAGGGGACGGTCTACCTCGCGAACTCCATGAACCCGCTCCGGCTCGAGGGGCAGAAGACGGTCGCGGTCGAGCTGGCCCAGCAGCTCTCCTGGACCGTGCCCGACTGGGTCTTCCTCCCGGGCGGCAACCTCGGCAACACGGCGGCCCTCTGCGCGGGCTTCACGCTGGCGCGGGACCTCGGGCTGATCGATCGCCTCCCGCGCATCTGCGTCGCCCAGTCCGCGGCCGCCAGCCCCCTGTACGAGAGCTTCCGGCGCGGCTTTTCGAGCCTCACCCCCGTCGCCGCCGGTCCGACCGCCGCGACCGCGATCCGGATCGGCGATCCCGTCTCGGCGCCCCGCGCGCTGCGCGCCCTGCGGGCGTGCGACGGGCGGGTCGAGGAGGTCGGGGAGCGCGCTCTCGCCGAGGCCGCCCGGCTCTGCGCGCGCGCGGGCCTCTATCCCTGTCCCCAGACCGCGGTCGCCCTGGCCGCCCTGCGGCAGGCCGCCGCGGTCGGGGCGGTCCTGCCGGACGAGGAGGTCGTCGTCCTCGCCACCGCGCACGGGCTCAAGTTCACCGAGTTCGAGCTGGCCGTGGCGCGGGGGAGCCTCCCCGGCGCGCAGGAGGATGTCGAGAACGTCCCGATCGAGCTCCCCGCGGAGCTCGCGGCGGTCCGCGCGGCGATCCACGAAGGCGCGGGTTGAGCGCGAGCGGCGTGGGATCGGCCGGGGCCCGCCGCCGGTTCCCCCGCGCGCGAGGCCAGCGCGCGCGGCCGAGAGGGCTCTCGCCGGCCTCCGGCGGGTGGGCGCTTACTGCCGGAGCGACTTGTTGAAGTTGACCATCTCGACGGGCGGGCGGGCGACGCCGAAGACGACGCGCTCGCGGTAGCCCTCGGGGTCGCCGCCGATCTGGAAGGGCATCGGCCGGTCGAAGTGGACGTCGACGCGATCGCAGAGGAAGTCGGAGATCGTCTCCTCGTCGACGTACTTGCCCTTCCAGATGGACCTCAGGTTCGCGACCACGGTCGTCGCCGCCACGTTCGCCACCCGGAGCTGCATCGTGCCGGGCTCCTTGCCCGCGAACGGGAAGAACTTGAACTGGAAGCCGAAGTTCGGGACCGTGGAGCAGCCGACGATGTTGCAGGGGCCGCGGTAGAGGACCTCGCCCCGGCCGATGGGTGGGCCGATCCGGCGGCCGCCCTCCGCGATCCGGCGGGCGGGGCTCCCCGCGTTGACGATCTCCACCTCGGCGGAGCCCTTGCCGGCGAGGTAGTAGGGGATGGTCTTCGCCGTGATGGCGACCGCGTAGCCGGGGCCTCCGGTCGTCAGGCGGCGCAGCGCGGTCCGGGCGAAGCGGCGGGAGAGATCGCTGTAGTCGTTGATGACCGCGGCGTCGATGCCGAAGCCGGCGAACGGGCAGCGCTTGCCCTCGGTCTCCACCAGGTCGAGCTTGTAGGTGCCCGGGATCTCGCCCGCCCGGGTGCGCAGGATGTCGTCGAGGATGCCGTCGCCGCGGGCCGGGGAGGCGCCGACGAAGTCCGCGACCGCGTTGCCGGTGCCGAGCTTGAGCATGCCGAAGCGCGGCACGGACTCGGGACCGCGCGCCGAGTCCATGATCTCGTTGACGAAGCCGACGAAGCTGCCGTCGCCGCCGCCGATGAAGACCGTGTCGTAGTGCCGCGCCAGGACCGCCCGGGCGATCGTCCGCGCGTCGCGCCGGTTGCGGGAGAGGAAGATGTCCTCCGGGGGGACGACGTGAGAGAGGACCCCGTGAACGCGATGGGAGACGCGCTTGGCGTTGGCGTTCAGCAGGACGGCGACGGAGGGCTCGATCATGGGCTCACCCGGGCAGGGATCAATTTCGGCTCTTGGGAGTAAAGCAGGGAACATGCCAGCTTGTTTCAGGAAGTTCACGATCTTGTAACCGCTTGAAAGGACTTGGCCTGCCGAGCGGATGCGCCCGCAAGGAGGGGCTCCGGCGCGAAACCCGGGTGGCGCCGCCGCGTAAGGGGCTACGCGGTGGCGCGGTGCGGCATCGTAGGAGGGAAGGGCGGGGCGGGCGGGCCGGCCTCTGGCGCCAGGAAGGGCGGTGGGGGATGGAGGGGGCGATGGCCGTCCCGCCGGCCGGCCTTCCGGTTCGCCGGTGGGGAGACGCGGTCCCGTGCGGGACCCGTGGGAAATCCGAAGCTCGCCTCCTCCGGTCGTAACTTTGGGATTTGACAGGCCCCCCTTACCGGATATGTTGCTCACGAGTTCCGGTGGAACGGTTCGAGAGGCTCCCGGGTCGCCGGGAGGGGACCGCAACCCCATCTGGAGCCCGGAGAGTTTTCTCACCCAAGGCCCGCGAGGAGGCGGCATCTCATGGCGAAGGTCATCGGCATCGATCTGGGGACGACGAACAGCGTGGTCGCGGTCATGGAGGGACGGGACCCGATCGTCATCACCAACGAGGAAGGCAGCCGCCTGACCCCTTCCGTCGTCGGCTACGTGAAGAACGGCGAGCGGGTGGTCGGCCAGGTGGCCAAGCGGCAGGCCATCACCAACCCCGAGCACACCATCTACTCGATCAAGCGGTTCATGGGCCGCCGGTACGAAGAGGTGACGGAGGAGGCCAAGCTCGTCCCGTACAAGGTCGTCCGCGGCCCCCACGGCGACGCGCGGGTCGCCATCGAGAAGGACGAGATCGCGCCCCCGGAGATCAGCGCCCAGGTCCTGCTCAAGCTCAAGCGCGCGGCCGAGAACTACCTCGGCGAGCCGGTGACCGAGGCCGTGATCACGGTGCCGGCCTACTTCAACGACAGCCAGCGGCAGGCGACCAAGGACGCCGGGGAGATCGCCGGCCTCACGGTCAAGCGGATCGTGAACGAGCCGACCGCGGCGGCGCTCGCCTATGGCCTCGACAAGAAGAAGAACGAGAAGATCGCGGTCTACGACTTCGGCGGCGGCACCTTCGACATCTCGATCCTGGAGGTGGGCGAGAACGTCGTAGAGGTGCTCGCGACCAACGGCGACACCCACCTCGGCGGGGACAACATCGATCAGCGGATCATGGACTGGCTAATCGCCGAGTTCCGCAAGGACACCGGCATCGACGTGTCCAAGGACAAGATGGTGCTCCAGCGGCTCAAGGAGGCGGGCGAGAAGGCGAAGATCGAGCTGTCCACGACGCTCGAGACGGAGATCAACCTCCCGTTCCTGACGGCCGACGCGGCGGGCCCCAAGCACCTCAACGTGAAGCTCTCGCGGGCGAAGCTCGAGAGCATGATGGAGGACCTCGTCCAGCGCTCGCTCGACCCGACCAAGAAGTGCCTCGCCGACGCGAAGCTCGCCGCGAACCAGATCGATGAGGTCGTGCTCGTCGGCGGCTCGACCCGGATCCCGATGGTGCAGGAGGCGGTCAAGAAGATGTTCGGCAAGGAGCCGAACCGGTCCGTCAACCCGGACGAGGTGGTGGCCGTGGGCGCGGCGGTGCAGGCGGCGGTCCTGTCCGGCGAGGTCAAGGACATCCTCCTGCTCGACGTGACCCCGCTCTCCCTCGGCGTCGAGACGCTCGGCGGCGTGATGACCCGGCTCGTCGAGCGCAACACCACGATCCCGACCCGGCGCAGCGAGACGTTCTCGACGGCCTCCGACAACCAGACGTCGGTGGAGATCCACGTGCTCCAGGGCGAGCGCGAGATGGCCCGCGACAACCGCAGCCTCGGCCGCTTCCACCTGGAGGGCATTCCCCCGGCGCCGCGCGGCCTGCCGCAGATCGAGGTCACCTTCGACATCGACGCGAACGGCATCCTGAACGTCTCGGCCAAGGACAAGGCGACGGCCAAGGAACAGAAGATCGTCATCACCCACAGCTCGGGCCTCTCCAAGGACGAGGTGGGAAAGATGGTCGGGGAGGCGCAGAGCCACGAGGCCGAGGACAAGCGGCGGCGGGCGCTCATCGAGCAGAAGAACCGCGCCGAGAACCTCGCCTACCAGATGGAGAAGCTCCTGCGCGAGAACCGGGCCAAGCTGTCGGCCGACGTGGCGAAGGCCGTCGAGGACGGCGTCGCGGCGGTCCACGGGGTCAAGGATGGCGAGGACGAGGCGGCCATCCAGAAGGCGGTCGAGCAGCTCGAGGCGGCGAGCCACCGGGCCGCGGAGGAGCTCTACCGCGCCGCCGGCCCCGGCCCGGGCCCGGGAGGCGGGTCGGGAGGCGGGGAGGGCGGGGCGCCGAAGGAGAAGCCGAAGGACGGCGAGGTCGTGGACGCGGAGTTCCGCCAGGCGTAAGGCCCGTCCGGCCACCCTGTCCCCCCTCCTGCCCTTCTCTACCGACGAGGTTTCGCCATGGCGGACGTGCTGGTCACCGGGGGGACGGGATACATCGGCGGCGTGCTGGTCCGCTCGCTCGTGGAGCAGGGCCAGAAGGTGCGGGTGCTCCTGCGGCCCTGGAGCTCGCGGGCGGCGCTCGCCGGGCTCGACGTGGAGGAGTCCATCGGGGACCTCGGAGACCCCGGATCGCTCGTCCAGGCCGTGAAGGGCGTGCGGCGCGTATTCCACCTCGGCGCGACGGTGCGGCTCGATCCGTTCGCGGCCGGGAAGATGCGCCAGATCAACGTCGCCGGGACGGCCGCGCTCGCCGCCGCCGCGCGCGAGGCGGGCGTCGAGCGGCTCGTCCACGTCTCGAGCGTCGCGGCGATCGGGCTCGGGCCCAGGGAGAAGCCCTCCGACGAGGCGCACGTCTTCGACGCGGCGGGGTACGGGCCGTACTTCACGACCAAGCACGAGGCGGAGGAGGCGGTGCAGGCCGAGGTCGCCCGGGGGCTGGACGCGGTCATCGTGAACCCGGGCAACGTCGTCGGGAGGGCGGCGGTCCCCGGGGGCTACGCGCCGATCATCCGGATGGCCGCGCGCGGGAACCCCTTCTACGCGCCAGGGGCGGCCTGCTATGTGCCGGTCGGCGACGTGGCCCTGGGCTGCCGGCTCGCGATGGAGCGCGGTCGGCGGGGCGAGCGGTACATCCTCGCCGGGGACTGCCTCACCCACCGGGAGATCCTCTCGATGATCGCGGAGGTGGCCGGGAGGAAGCCGCCGCGCTGGCCCTTGCCGGAGGGGCCGGTCCTGGCCGCGGCGCGGATCGGGGACGTGCTGGGGAAGCGCTGGCCGGCCGCGTTCGGCTTCCTGAACCGCACCTCGGCGCGCCTCCTGTTCCACGACTTCTGCGCCAGCTCGGCGAAGGCGGAGCGGGAGCTGGGCTGGCGCTGGGGTTCGGTCCGCGAGGCCATCGCGACCGAGGTGGCGGCGCTCTCCTGAAGCCCGTGCGCTTCACGGTCCGGCTGCTGCGCCGTCCCGTGAATCAGGCGGGCTGAAGCCTCCTACCGCGCCCGGAGCCACTCGCCGAGGTGGGTCTGCTCCCGGCCGCGGAGGGCGAGGGCGATGTCGATGGCCTCGAGCGCCTGGCGCAGATCGCGATCGCCCGCCTCGACGTGGTGCTCGCGGGCGGAGAAGAAGTCCTCCACCTCTCGGCGCAGCGCGGGATCGCACAGGCGCGCGGTCGCCTGGACGATGCGCCGCAGGCCGAAGGCCGGGGTCTTCGCCGCGACCTCCGGCCAGCGGTCCACGAGGAACCTCCAGGCGGCGGCCCGGGCCGCGCGGTTGCCGAGGAGCTGGCCGAGGAGGCTCGCGACGTCCTGGGCACGCACGTCGGGGCCGAGCGCGGCGTCCAGGGAGATCGCGTAGAGATCGGGCGCCTCGAACGCGGCGAGGGCGGAGAGGAGCCGATCGCGATCCTCCGGGACGGACGCGAGGCGCATGCGCGCGAGGAGGGTTCTCTGGAGCGCGCCGTCCCCCTCCGACGCCGCGAGCCGCAGGCAAGGGCCGACGAGCGAGGGGTGGGGGCCGCCGCCGGACTCGAGGTGGAGCCGCGCCCGCTCGCGCGCCTCCTCGCGCACGCCGGGGTCACGCGCCGGGTCGCCGAGGAACTCGACGATCATCGGACGGAGCAGCCGGTCGTCGGGGGACTCCCCATCGATCGGCTCCCAGCCGAGCCGCGCGAGGTGGGGCGCGAAGAGCGAGCGGAGCCAGCGGCGCAGGGGCTCGCGGTCGGCGTCGGCGGCGACGAACTCCTCCAGGTAGGCGGTCTGGGCCATCACCGTCTCCAGCACGGTGCGTTCGGGGTCGGCGGCGAAGGCGGACAGGAGCCGCAGATGCGGGGCGAGCGGGCGGCCCGCGCGCGCGAGCGCCCACGAGTCGGCGAGGACCGAGACGCGCTCGACGGGGGTGAGCGCGTCGCGTCGCCCGGCGAGCGCGGCGAGCGTCTCGGCCTCGTACTCGACGCGGTAGAAGCCGCTCGCCTCGGCGTTCGCGAGGAGGAAGTCCCGTCCCGGCGGGAGCAGCAGCTCACCCTGCGCAGAGGCCAGCTCGCCCCGGATGACCTCGGTCTCCCCGCCGCGCCCGACCTTCACGGCGAGCGGGACGCGCCAGAGCGCGCCGGAGCCCTCGCCGGGGAGGGCGAAGAAGCGGCGCTGGGCGAGGTGCAGCCGGTCGCCACGGGCCGCCGCCGTGAGGAGCGGATAGCCGCCCTGCGTGAACCAGCTCTCCGCGAGGGCGCCGACCGGACGTCCGCTCGCCTGCTCGAGCGCGAGCCAGAGATCGGCCGCGCGGGCGTTGCCGCCCTGGTGCGCGGCGAGGTAGGCGCGGACGCCGTCGCGGAAGCGATCCTCGCCGAGGGCGATCTCGAACATGCGCAGCACGGCCGCGCCCTTCGTGTACGTGATGCCGTCGAACATCTCGTTGGCCTGCTCGGGCGTGGCGACCTCCGCCTGGATGGGGCGGGTCGAGCGGAGGGAATCGAGGTGGAGCGGGGCGGCCTTCATCCGCTCGAAGCCGGCCCAGAGGTTCCACTCGGGCTTCCAGGCGTCGACGACCTTGAACTCCATCCAGGTCGCGAACGCCTCGTTGAGCCAGAGGTCGTCCCACCACTCCATGGTCACGAGGTTGCCGAACCACTGGTGGGCCATCTCGTGAGCGACGGTGATCGCGACCTGCCGCGTGGCCTCCAGCGTGGCCTTCTCGGGGTCGAGCAGGAGGGTCGATTCGCGGAAGAAGATCGCGCCGGCGTTCTCCATGGCCCCGGCCTCGAAGTCGGGGACGGCGACGAGATCGAGCTTCCCGTATGGGTACGGGAGGCCGAAGTAGTCGGCGAGGATCGGCAGGAACGCGCAGGCCATGTCGAGGGCGGCCTCGGTGAGACGGAGCTTCTCGGGGACCGCGTGGACGCCGACGAGGAGGTCCTCCGTCAGCCGCCGCCAGTTGGGCGCGATCTCGCCGACCGCGAGGGCGGCGAGGTAGGTCGAGATCGGCGGCGTCGGCGCGAACTTGAAGTTCACCCGCCCCTTGCGCGCCGGCTCGTGGCCCCGGTCGGAGCCGTTGGAGAGCACGGTGAGCCCCTCGGGGACGGTCGCGGAGACCTCGAAGATCGCCTTGAACTCGGGCTCGTCGAAGCAGGGGAAGGCGCGCCGCGCGTCGGCCGGCTCGAACTGGGTGAAGGCGTAGGCGCGGCCGTTCGCCTCGGCGCGGTAGAGGCCGCGCAGCCCCTTCTGGAGGAGGCCGTCGAAGTAGAGCGCGAGCGTCGCGGCGCCGGCCTTCGCGGGGGCGGGGAGGGTGAGGGCGACGCGCTCGGCCTCGGGGCGCGGGCGGACGCCGACGGCGCGGCCGTCGAGGGTCGCGGCCTTGACGGTGAGGCCGACCGCGTGAAGCTGGATCTCGGAGACCTCGCGGTCGAGGGCGAGCACGATCTCGACGCTCCCCGAGAAGCGGTCGGCGGCGGGATCGACGTCGAAGTGGAGCCGGTAGCGGCGGGGACGGACGAAGCGCGGCAGGCGGGCGTCGGAGGGTTCCATGATCGCGGCAGCCTAGCCGGAAAGCGTAAAGTCCGCACGAGAAAACACGGGGGGAAGGCACGGGGATCCGGCGAGGGACGGCCGCGGAGAGACGGGCGAGCGCCATCGCCCTGCGCAGGCCCGCGTGGCCCTCGCCGGCGCGACCGGGTTTCTCTTGCCCGCGGGTCGCGCTATCCTCGCGCCCGTGAAGCTCGTCGCGCTCGTTCGGCCGCCGGCCGATCCCCCCGTGGTCGTGAAACTCCTCTGCGAGGCGGCGGGGTTCGCGCCCGCGGAGGCGCGGATGCGGCTCGCGGGGGAGCCGCCGTACGTGGTGGCCCGTCTCCCCGACGAGGCCGCGCCGGACCTCGTCGCGCGGCTGTCGGCGTGCGGCTGCGCCGCGCTCTCCGTCGGCGCCGAGCCGCCGGGCGACGAGGATCGATTCCTCGTCCGAACGCTCGAATTCCCGCCGGGGTCGGTCATCCTGCGGCCGCGGGCGGGGGAGGAGAGGAGGCTCGCGGGCGAGGACATCCGGCTCCTCTTGCGGGGCGTGGCCATCGGCCACGAGACGCGGGTCCATACGGAGAAGCAGCGGAGGCTGTCGCTCGGCAAGGCGCTCCTCACCCAGGGCCTCTCGATCACCAAGGTCGAGAAGAAGGAGATCCAGGTCGAGACGGAGACGGCCGACCAGTTCGTGCTCGTCTACCCCGACCCGGCCCGCGGGCGGGCGGCGATCCTCTACGAATCCGAGGTGGCCTTCGCCTGCCTCGGACGCGAGGTCCAGCCGTCGCGCCTCGCGAACCTCAACCTCGTCACGCAGAAGCTCCGATCGCTCGCCCCGCGGGCTCGTTTCGACGATCGCCTCCTGCGGCTCTCCCGCCGCGGCGGCGACCGTGCTCCGGACGTGATCGCGGAGGTGCTCTGGCAGGCGCTGCTCCAGGGCCTCCTCTGAACGCGGGGGATTGCGGACCGGCCGGGGGCGCCCCAACTTGGCATGGGCGCGCGAGCCGCGCCGTACGAGGAGAGAGCCAATGCCTCTGCCGAGGAAGACGACGATGGGGAAGCGTTCGATGGGACAGGGCAAGCGCCGGACGGCGGCGCACAAGCCGGAGGCCAAGCAGGCGCGGTCGGTCGCGGCGCCGTTGCGCCAGACCGCTGGCAAGGGCGTGACGACCGCGAAGAGCAAGAAGGGCGAGCGCGGCGCGAAGAGCTGGTAGCGCGGACCCGGACGGGGGCTGGCCCGCGGGGGCGGAAGGGGCGACGCTTCCGAGATGGCGGACGGACGGGCGCGGCGCTGGACCCGAGAGGCGGCGCCGCTCGTCGCGGGGCGGGCGGCGTCGGCGATCGCGGGGATCCTCGTCCCGGTCGTCCTCGCGCGGCTGCTCTCGCCGGCCCAGTACGGATCGTTCAAGCAGGCATTCCTGATCGCGACGACGGGCGCCGGCTTCGTCCAGCTCGGCATCTATCAGTCGCTCTACTACTTCCTGCCGCGCGAGCCAGGCGGGGCCCGTGCCTATCTCGTCCAGGCGAACGCCTACCTGACGGCCGCCGGCCTCGTGGCGGGGGTGCTCCTCTACGCCGCGGGCGGACCCATCGCGCGGATGATGCACAACCCGGGCCTCTCGCGAAGCCTCCTCCCGATGGCGCTCTTCTGCGCCTTCTGGACGGCGAGCGTTCCGCTCGAGCACGGGCTCATCGCGGCCGGGCGCCTCTCGCGCGGCGGGCTCGCCTACGTCCTCTCGGAGTTGACGCGCGTGGCCGTACAGGTGGGGGCCGCCCGCCGGTACGGGACGGTCGAGGCGATCCTGTGGGCGTCGGCGGCCTTCGCGATCGCCCGCACCGCCACCTCGTGGATCGTGGCGCTGCGCAGCGGGCGGGGGCCCCTCTGGGAGAAGGCGCGGCTCTCCGCGCAGTGGCGCTACAGCCTCCCCTTCGGGGCGGCCGCGCTCCTCATGATCCCGCAGCAGTCGCTCCATCAGTACGTGGTGAGCGCCTGGGTGACACCGGCCCGGTTCGCGATCTACGCCGTCGGCTGCCTCCAGCTCCCCATCGTCGAGCTTCTCTACACGCCCATCTCGGACCTGATGATCCTGCGGATCGGCGAGGCCGACCGGCGCGGCGACGCGGACCGCGCGCGGGAGAGCTTCCGCGAGGCCGTCGCGAGTCTCTCCGGGATCTTCCTGCCCGCGGCCGCGGGGCTCTGGGCGCTCGCCCCGGCGGCGCTCCCGTTCGTGTTCGGCGCGCGGTACGCGGACGCGGTGCCGATCTTCCGCCTCTCGGTCGCCTCGCTCGTCCTCGCCTCGTTCCCCGTCGACGGGGTGTTGCGGGCCCGGGCGCGCAAGCGGTTCTTCTTCTGGGCGCAAGTCGGGAAGCTCGGGCTCACCGCGCTCTTCGTGGTCGTGGGGCTGCGAGCCCTGGGGCTGCCGGGCGCGGTGGTGGGGCAGGTGGGTGCGCAAGCGCTGGTCGTGGTGCTGATGCTCTGGGAGTCGGGCCGGGCGCTCGGGGCGACGACCCGCGCGCTGTTGCCGTGGAGGCGGCTCGTCGCGGGGAGCCTGCCCGCGGTCGCGGCGGGGCTCGCGGCCGGGATGGCGAGGCCGCACCTGGCCCACGCGCCGGTGAGCCAGATGGCGCTCGCCAGCGTGCTCTTCGCGGCTGTCTGGGGCCTCGCGTTGCTCGCGCTCCGTAAGGCGCGGCGAAGCGCCGCCGGAGCACCGGGAGCGATCTGACCGACGACCTCCGGGAACGCCTCGTGCCGCGCGAAGATCTCGATGACGCTCCTACGAAGAGCTGGGATCCGGGGGGCGAGGGAGCCCGGCGTCCCCTGCCAGAGGGCCGCCGTCAAGGTGGTCCGGACTTCGCGGCCCGGCCGGCTTCCTGGCCCCGTTGGGCTCTCGCCCCCCCAGGAGGTCGCGCTGATGATCGAGAGGCGCCACCCGGATTCGAACCGGGGGATGAAGGTTTTGCAGACCTTTGCCTTACCACTTGGCGATGGCGCCGGAGCTTCGGTCCGGATAGCATGCGATTCTTTTCGGCGTCAAGATCTCGGACGTGAATGGCTTGACACATTCATGGGCCCGTATTAGTCCGCCTTCATGGTTCGCGAGGGCATCGCGCTCTGGACGGTGCTCACGCTCCTCCTGTCGCCGGGGGCGGTCGGACTCGCGCGGGCGTTCGCCTCCCTCGACACCTGTGGCTGCAACATGGGCCTCAACTGTCCGATGTGCCGGGCGCGCCGCGCGAAGGAACGGAGGGAGGCGCGTTGCCCCTGCCGGCTCCAGAGAGGCCACGCGGGCGATGGGCACGCGTCCACCGGGACGCCCGATCCCGATCCCGTCTGTACGGCCGGCCTCGCCGGCCCGCTCACCTCTGGCCCCTCGAAGGTCGCCGGCTTCGCCGCGCCCTTCCCGGTGGGCTGGATGCCCGACGTGCCGCATCCTCCGCCGCGCGCCTAGCTCGCGCCCCGGACAACTCCACCCATCTCGCAGCGCGGCCATTGATGGCCGCAACCAAACTCGAGCGCCGCCGCGGGCGAGGTCCCGCGCGACGGCCCAGGAGGAACCATGCAGGCTCCAGACGGAGGAGCGCGCCGGACGGCGCGTCCCGTACTTGCTTTGGCGGTAGCGTCTCTTTCGAGCATCGTCGTGGGTTGTGCCGGCGGAGGGCAGTGCGGCGGCGAGGACGCCGGCGCCGTCCCCGCCGGAGACTTCGGCGGGCCGGTGGCGGGTTCTCCGGACAACCACTGCTACGTCAACCCCGCGGACGGCGGCAGCGGACCGGTCCTGGTCACGGTGGTCGACCCCGAACACTGTCATTCGAATGCCGGCCCGCCGGACTCCGGGCAGCCGGCGGGGCCGGAGTTCGGGCCGACGAACTACGGCACGGAGGCCGACGACGACGACTGCAAGTATCAGGTCGGCTGGTGGTCGACCCCGATCCAGTATGGCCGCGAGGTGACCTTCTACGTGTCGGCGGTCTACACGGCCACCGGCGCGCCGCTCACCGGGGCCAACACCTACGTGGAGATCGAGTCCAACTCGGGACAGGGCAGCCCGCCGCCGGACGCGGGGAAAGCCGTGACGACGGAGAATCCGCCCGGCGTCTATCGTGTCGGCCCGTTCCTGATGAACCAGCACGGCCAGTGGCAGGTTCGCTTCCACTTCAACGAGACCTGCGACGATGCGTGGCCGGACTCCCCCCACGGCCACGCGGCCTTCTTCTTCACCGTTCCGTAGATGAGACTCCTCCCTCTCGCGTTCGCCCAGGCCGCCGTCCTCGCGGCGGCCTGCGGCGCGCCCTCCCCGCCGCCGAGCTGCGAGGCGCTGCCCGACGGTGGCTGGCTCTTCCCGGCGGCGTCGTTCGCGACCCTGGCGACGGATGGCGGCAGGTACGAGATCGCCGCGCGAAGCTGCCCCGACAATCCTCCCACCAGGGGGGACGAGACGGTGCAGTACACGATCACCGACCCCTCCGGCGCGCGCCAGGACGGGCTCTCGCTCTCGGTCGTCCCCTTCATGCCGGCGATGGGGCACGGCACGTCCGCGAAGACGGCGGTCACGGCGATCGGCAACGGCGTCTACCTCATCGACAATGTCTACTTCGCCATGCCCGGAGAGTGGCAGCTCATCACGCAGATCTGGGCTCCCGGCGTGCCGGCGTCGGCGCCCCCGAGCGACAGTGCGACGATCGCGGTCGAGATCAACTAGCCGCCGGCTCGCGGCCCTGCTGGTCTTCGGCTCGCTGGGCCCGGCCGCGCCGGCGCTCGCCCAGGCGTGCTGCGCGGGTGGGGCGGCGCTCACGCCGGCCCGGCTCGAACTGCACGAGGACGCGGCGGTGGGGATCGAGAGCCACGCCCTCTTCGCGACCGGCTCGTTCAGCCCGCCCGGAGGCTACGTGCCCAACCCGGCGGGCTCGAGCGAGATCGACCTAGAGGAAGATCTGGTCGGGAGCGTGCGCTTCTTCGACCGCGGGCAGGTGAGCCTGCTCGTCCCCTACCTCGCCACCGACCGGGTCGTCCGGGGGCAGGGCGCCTTCGGCAGCGGAATCGGGGACGTGAACCTCGGCGCCCGCTGGGACTTCCTCGAAGCGGGCGAGTCGCTGCACATCCCGGGCATCGCCGTCCTCGCCGGGGTGAGCACGCCGACGGGCCGGCCTCCGGAGGCCGCGACGCCGCCGCTCCTCGCCGACGCGACGGGCATCGGGGCGTGGCAGCTCACCGGCGGCGTCGCGCTGGAGCAGACGTTCGGCCACCACCTGGTGCTCGACCTGTCCGGCCTCGTCAGCCAGCGGCTGCCTCGCCACGTCGACGGCATCGTCTCCGACCTGGGGCTCCAGCTCTTCGCCATCGCCGGCGCGGCCTGGGCGTTCGATGCGGGGCAGGCGATCGCGCTCTCGGTGGTCTACACGGGCGAGCAGAACGCGGTCGTAAACGGACAGCCGGTGCCGCAGTCGGGCCGCGGCGAGACGACGGCCGCGTTGTCAGGGATGCTCCCCCTCGGCGACGACTGGAGGCTCGGGGTGGCCGTTCTGGACGAGCTTCAAATCAGCGGGCTCGGAAGCAACCTCCCGGCCGGCTATGGTTTCACCCTCACCGTCCTTTGGATTTGGGCTTGAGCTCACGCAAGGGGTGTATTGCCAGTTGTAGCCTTTGACCGCCCGCCTGCTCGGAGATCCGCCGCCATGCCCGTCCTGCTCCTGCTGTCGTCGTTCGCCGCAATCCCGGAGGTGGTGCCCGACCTGACGCTCGCCGGGACCGACGGCCGGAGCTGGCGTCTGCCGGAGGTCGTGGCGACCCATCGGGTCACCGTCTTCGAGTTCTTCTCCGCGGGCTGCCCGGTGCAGCGGGCCCACGACCCGCGCCTCGTGAGGCTCGCGTCGGAGTGGGAGGGGAGGGGCGTCGCCATCTTCGTGGTGGCCCCCGAGCCCGACGGGACGCGGGCGGGGCTGGCGGCGGAGGCTCGAACCCGCGGTTACCCGTTCCCGATTCTCCTCGATCCCGGCGGGCGGCTGGAGAAGGCGTTGGGCGTGGCCTTCTGCGCGACCGCGGTCGTGGCCGATGGCCACGGGCGGGTTCGATATCGGGGCGGAATCGATCCGGATGGGCCGCGCTTGAAGTCCCGTGCCCGCCCGTGGCTCCGAGACGCGGTGGAGGCTGTCCTCGCGGGCCGCGAACCCAACCCCGCGCGGACGCAGAGCCGCGGCTGCTACCTGAGGCACTGGTGATTCGCTGGCTCGTGGTCGCGACCACCGCCTCCCTTTGCGCCTGCGGGCCATCCGGGGCGTACACCTCGGCCGACCCCTGCGCGGGCCCCACGCCGGAGGACGTGCCTTCGAGCTGCCCGACCCCGGCGCCGACCTACTCGCAGGACGTGCTGCCGATCCTGGAGCGGACATGCCTCCCCTGCCATTCGCCGCAGTGGCCGGACGAGTTCAACCCGCCGGACCTCGCCGGCTACGATCGCGTCTACGAGATGCGGGGGACGGTTCAGTACTCCATTGCCGGCTGCTGGATGCCGGACGAGGCCGCGGGGGGCGTGCCGCTCACCGAGCCCGAGCGCCAGGCGATCATGGGTTGGATCGTCTGCGGGGCGCCGGACGACTAGGAGGCTGGTGTAAAATGGCTGCCTGCTGCGAAAACCGATCCCTTCGCTGCGCCGGGGACGACTCAGCCTGTCTGACTCACGGTCCGGCTGCTACGCCGTCCCCTGAATAAGACGGGCTCAGGGTTTCTTCGCGCCGGCGGGCGGCGAGACGCTCTCGACCTCGAGCAGGTCCACGCCGCCTCGGTGTGAGACGCTGCCGCGGGCGATGACCGTCTCACCCATCCGCGGCGCCAAGTCGTGGTTCACCGGCTTGTGCGCCTTGTCGATCAGCAGGTAGACGTGCCCCTTCGCATCGAGCAGCCCGACGGGGAGTCCGTTCTCGGCGCAGGCGCGGGCGCAGGCCGCGTGCTTCGCCCCGCGCTCGCCCTCCGCGACATAGCAAGCCACGTCGATGAGCTCGCCGCGGACCGTGATCGCGGGTGCGTCGTCGTCGTCGTTGTCCATGTCCCCGTGGCCGTGGGCGAGCGCCGCCGGAGACGACAGGAGGGCGAAGGACGCGAGCACGCCGAGAGTGAGACGGATGTCTTTCATGAAAACCTCCGCGGGAATGTAACCGGACTTCACGACTGTGTCACGCGAATCGTTGTCTTGATGGCCTTGCCGGTCGCCTGATCCTGCGCGCGCATCGTCAGGATCCCCTCGACGTTCACATCGAAGATGATCTCGACCTGGGCCTCGCCCTTGCGCCCCTTGCGCAAGCCGGAGAAGAGGAAGTCCCCGAGCAGCTCGTTTTCTCCGGCCCGGGCATGATCGCCTTGCCAGATCCGGACGGCGAGCTCAGTCTGGCCCGCGTAGCTCGTCGTGGCCTGCACGACCTTGGCGTTGGGGATCGGAGCGTTGCGTGGAAAGACGACGTGGAAGCTGCCGTCGGCCCGCTCCAGGCCGATGGCCATCGGGATGACGTCGAGGAGCTGGAGCCGCAGCGGTGAGTTCTCTTCGAGGGAGTGGGCGTAGAGCGCGGCCCCGATGGCCACCGCCTCGTCCGGGTGGACCCCTTTGGAGGGCGGCTTGCCGAAGAGCTTCGCGATCTTCTCCTGGACCAGGGGCATCCGGCTCTGTCCGCCGACGAGCAGGACCTCGTCGATGTCCACGGCCGTGAGCTCGCTCGCCGCGAGCACGTCCTCGACGATGGCGATCGTCCGATCGACGAGAGGGGAGGTAAGCCGTTCGAGCAGCGCCCGATCGAACGCCGTCTCGATGTTGAGCGGCTGCCCCTGGGGGCTCATGGCGACGAAGGGGACGTGGAACGGGGCCTCCCGGCGCGCCGAGAGGTCGATCTTGGTCCGCTCGGCGAGGTCCTTCATCCGCTGCATCGCCACCGGGTCGGTGGTGAGATCGATGCCGTGCTTCCTCCTGAACCCATCGAGGACATGTCGGATGATCGCGTCGTCGAAGTCGATGCCCCCGAGGAACATGTCGCCGCCGGTGGCCCTGACCTCGAAGATCCGGTCGCGGATCTCGATGACCGAGACGTCGAACGTCCCGCCGCCGAGGTCGTAGATCACTACCCGCTCGTGTAGCTTCTTGCCCGCGCCGTAGGCGAGGGCGGCGCTCGTCGGTTCGTTGATGATCCGGACGATCGACAGGCCGATGATCCGGCCGGCCTCCTTGACCGCCTGCCGCTGGCGATCGGTGAAGTAGGCCGGGACGGTGACGACGGCACGATCGATCGCCTGGTGCAGGTGCTCCTGGGCGACGTCCCGGATCTTGGCGAGGACGCGGGCCGCGATCTCGGAGAGGGTCCTCGTGGACTTTCCGACCTTGAGGACCACGCCACCGTGCGCGTCCTCGGCCAGGCCGTAGGGGACGAGGCGGCGCATCTTCTCGACCACCTCGGATCGATAGGGGCGGCCGATGAGCCGCTTGCTCGCGTAGATCGTGTTGAGGGGGTTGAGCTGGGCCTGGCGTTTGGCCTCCTGGCCGATCAGCTCGCGGCCCCGCCCGTCGACCGCGACGACCGAGGGCACGATGAAATCGCCCCCCTTGTACGGGATGAGCTTGACCTCGCCCGCCTCGCCGACGACGGCCGCGCACGAGTTGGTGGTTCCGAGGTCGATGCCGATGATCGGGGCGGCCACAATCCTTAGGGTCCCCGGCGGCGAGGGTGGGAAGAACGCATGCGTCCCTTTGACCCTCCGACGATAACCGATCCCCGCGGGAAGGCGCAAGAATTCGCCCTTGCTTGTCGCGGAACTTCGCCGCGTGTTAGGGGTGGAAATGTCGCCATTCCCACGGCTTGGCCGTGGCCGTTCGTCCCGGAGAGACTTGGTGGATGTTCGCGGTTACTTGAAAGCCCTCGGCAGCGACGTGCGCGAGGCTTTCGCGCAGGATAGGACCCTCCTCTCGTTTGACGAATATCTGGAGCTCTTCGCCCAGGACCCGATCCGCCACTCCCGCAACGCCGCCCAGTATCTCCACGACGTCTTCGACCGCTGGGGCGCCGACGATCTCGAGACGCCCGTCGGCCGGTTCCGGCGCTTCCGCCTCTTCGATGGCCCGTTCGCCGGGGGCGAACGGCGGGTGGCGGGCCAAGAGGAGGTCCAGGCGGACATCTACCGGGTCCTCGGGAACTTCGTCCGGACGGGCCGGATCGACAAGCTCATCCTGCTGCACGGGCCCAACGGCTCCGCAAAGTCGAGCCTGATCGCGGCCATGCAGGCAGCGATGGAGGCGTACAGTCACGAGCCCGAGGGCGCACTCTACCGGTTCAACTGGGTCTTCCCGAGCGACAAGCTCACGAAAGGGTCCATCGGCTTCGCCGAAGGCCGAGGGCCGGGCGGCGCCGACTCCGGCTCGTACGCCCACCTCGAAGGGGAGGCCATCGACGCCCGGCTCTCGTGCGACGTCAAGGACCACCCGCTCTTCCTCGTCCCCCGGGCCGACCGGCGGCGGCTCTTCGAGAAGCAGCTCGGGAAAGGCGAGGGGCGCGGCGGGGCCGACTTCCTCCTCGCCGACTACGTCCTCGACGGCGATCTCTGCCACAAGTGCCGGCAGATCTACGCAGCCCTGCTCGCCGCGTACCAGGGCGACTACCTGAGGGTCCTGCGCCACGTGCAGGTCGAACGCTTCTACGTCTCCACCCGGTACCAGGTCGGAGCGGCCACGATCGAACCCCAGCTCTCCGTGGACGCGAGCTACCGCCAGGTGACGGTGGACCGGAGCCATGGCAGCCTGCCCGCCGCGTTGCAGAGCGTGAGCCTCTTCGAGCCCGTGGGTCCCCTGGTGGCCGGCAACCGTGGCATCGTGGCCTACGCCGACCTGCTCAAGCGGCCGCTCGAACACTTCAAGTACCTGCTCGGGGTGAGCGAGACCGCGCAGGTGTCGCTCGATCACTTCACGCTCTACCTGGACGCGGTGCTCGTGGCGTCGACGAACGAGAAGCACCTCTCGGCCTTCAAGGAGACTCCCGACTTCGCGTCGTTCAAGGGACGGATCGAGCTGGTCCGCGTGCCGCTCTTGCGGCGGCGGCGCCAAGAGCGCGAGATCTACGAACAGCAGATCGCCCGCTCGCGGCCGGGCAAGCACGTCGCGCCCCACGCCATCGACGTCGCCGCCGGCTGGGCGGTGCTCACCCGGCTGAAGAAGCCGATCCGGGAGCGATACGAGGGCGACCTCCGGGACATCGTCGACGACCTCTCGCCGCAAGAGAAGCTCGCTCTGTACGACGGGGGCGATCCCCCCGCGCGGCTGGCCACGGCCCAGGCGCGGGAGCTGCGCAAACGGGTGGAGGACCTCTGGCGGGAGAGCGATTCCTACCCGAACTACGAGGGGCGGTCTGGCGCGAGCGCGCGCGAGATCAAGACCGCCATCGCCAACGCCTTCCAGAATCCCAACTTCGCCTGCCTGACCCCGCAGTCGGTGCTCGAGGAGCTGGCCGCGCTCTGCCGCGACAAGTCGGTCTACGAGTTCCTCCAGCAGGACGTGGTCGACGGCTACCACGACCACGAGGAGTTCCTCCGCACGATCGATGCGGAGCTGCTCGACGCGGTGGACGCGGAGGTCGGCGACTCGATGGGCCTCATCAGCGAAGGGCAGTACCGCGACCTCTTCGAGCGCTACGTCCTCCACGTCTCGCACTGGGTCAAGAACGAGAAGCTCCGCAACCGGGTGACCGGGGAGTACGAACCGCCCGACGAGGCGCGGATGACCGAGCTGGAGACCATCGTCATGCCCGAAGACGAGGACCGCGGCGACTTCCGGCGCGGCCTGATCGCGGCCATCGGCGCCTACCGGCTCGACCACCCGGAGGTCCAGGTCATCGAGTACGCGCGCATCTTCCCCGATCAGTTCCGGCGGCTGCGCGATCACTACTTCGTCGAGCACAAGAAGGTCCTGCGCAAGAACGGCGAGAACGTGCTGCGGTACCTGTCGGACGACCGCGCCAGTCTGTCGCCGCGCGAGGTCGCGCAGGCCGAGAAGATGCTCGCCGCGATGACGGGGCGCCACGGCTACTGCCCCGAGTGCGCCAGGGACGCCGTCCTCTTCCTGCTCCCGCGGCGCTACGCGGAGTGACCGGGCCGCCGGAATGGATCCCGCCGCCGGCTGTTCTCCGGCGAGCTTGCCGATGAGCATCCGACATCCTCGCGGATGGGGCGGCCCGCTGGCCGTCCTGTCCGCCGCCCTCGCCTGCGCGGGGCCGCTCCGGGCCGGCGCGACCGCCGCGCCGTCCGAGAGCCGCTTCGAGGTCGTCCAGGCGGTGCTCCCGGAGGCGGTTCGCCTGCACGTCTTCGCGGCGGGACGGCTCGCCCGCACCGGGTCGGCGGTCTGCCTGCGCGACGACCGGACGACGCATCGCAGCTACCTCCTCACCAACGCGCACGTCGTGGACGCCGGCGGCCTCCCGGGGCGGCCCAGCTACGAGGCGCTCGTCGAGGGGCCGCGCGGGACGGCCCGCGCCTTTCCGGCACGGCTCTTGGCCGTGGGCTCGGTGCCGGACACGGATCTCGCCGTGCTCGTGGTCCAGGGCGCCGACGTCCCGGCGGCCCTCCTCGCCGAGGGGGACGGCGCGCGAGTCGGCGAGGACGTGGTGATCATCGGCGCTCCGTTCGGGCGCGAGCTGTCGGTCTCGGGGGGCCTCGTCTCGAGTCTGGAGTGGGTGGGCGATGGGGCGGCGCGGGCGCTCGATCGGCTCAAGACGGACGCCGCCATCGGCTACGGGACGAGCGGCGGGGGCATCTTCCGGGTCCGCGACGGGCGGCTCGTCGCACTCGTCGAGGGCTATCGGACGGCCCGGGTGGAGCTCCCCGATCCCGCGGCCGAAGGGACGGCTCCCGGCCACGACGTCGCCGCCGCGGCTTCGCGGTCCGCGCCCGCCCGGCGGTGGGGCTTCGACGTCCCGATGCCCGGCGAGACCTTCGGCGCGCCGGCCGCGAAGATCCGGCGCTTCCTCGCCGCCCACGGCCTGGCCGCCCTGGGGCGTTGACCCCCGAATCCCCCCCGTAGGACGCGAGCCCACCGGGTGCGGCGCGCCCCTGGCCGGAGAGAAGGCCATCGATGGCGGTCGTCGCTCTCGCTTGCCCCTCTTTGCCGCGGCCTCGAACGCCTCGCGACGCCGCCCTGACCCCGTGAGCGAGGCGGGGCTGAGGGGAGGCGGGTTCGTCAGCGCCGCTCGGGCGTCCGCGCCTCGATCCGATCCGCGATGACGGTCGAGCGCTCCTCGGTGTAGCTCGCGCGGACGTCCATCCCCGGCCGGATGTCGGAGAGGCGGCCGTCGTGGCCGTCGATCGTGATCTGGGTGATCGGGCCGACGAAGAGCGCCATCACGGCGCTGTCTCCCGCGAGCGAGCGGCCGTCGATCGCGATTCGGTCGGCGCGGATTTCGACGACCCGGCCGTCGATGACCCCGATGCGGGGCACGGAGCGGAGCTGCTGGGTGATCGGCTTACGCGTGACGAGCGGCGGGAACTGCTGGCCCGGGGCGGCCTCGGGGTTCTTTTCGGCGGTGTGCGGCGGCAGCCTCGTCTGCTGCGCCGAGCCCGCGCAGGCCGCGACGAGCGCCAGGATGGACGAGCGAAAGGCGATACGGAGCATGGCGTCCTCCCTCCAGCGGGACGGTGCGCAGCCGCGGTTGACGCGCCAAGCAGCGTCCGGCCGGCCGGGCGTCAGCCCCGCGTGTTAGGAGGAGGCCGTGCCTCGCAGCGACTGGGACGGCTATTTCATGGCCATCGCCCGCGTGGTCGCCTCCCGCGCGACCTGCGACCGCAAACACGTCGGCGCCGTCCTCGTCCGCGAGCGGACCATCCTCTCCACCGGCTACAACGGATCGATCCGGGGTCTCCCCCACTGCGACGAGGTGGGCCACATGATAGAGAACGGCCACTGCGTCGCGACGATCCATGCCGAGGCCAACGCGATCCTGCAGGCGGCCCGCAACGGCGTCCGGATCGACGGCGCCGACATCTACACGACGGCGAGCCCGTGCTGGCCGTGCTTCAAGCTCATCGCCAACGCGGGCATCGGGCGGATCGTCTACGCTGAGTTCTACCGGGATGAGCGGATCTTCGATTACTCGGCGAAGCTCGGCATCGTCCTCCAGGGTCCCGCGCGGCCGTAGGGGCGGCGGGGCGGCGACCGCGGCGCGCTTGTCTTCGGGGGTGCACCGGCGTAGCTTGACTCCCAGGCTATGCCAGTGCTCCAACGGGCTCCCCGGCGCATCGAGTGGGGTGTGCCGGCCGACCTCCCCGGCGTCGGCACGTTGCGGGTCCGCAACGACGAGCAGCTCTGGCGGGTCTTTCACGACACGTACACCGTCTGCAACGGCGGCTTCTTGAAGCCCGGGACCGGTGCCGAGTGGACCTACCGCGGGCGCCTCCACTCGGGCGGACGCGGCGCCATCCAGCTCTTCGAGCCCGGCGAGCTCCACGCGACCGTCCGCGAGACCGGGCCGGTCGACTTCGACGTCCTGTTCATCGCCCCGGCCCGCCTCCGTGAATCGGCACGCCGGCTCGACTGCGGCGGCCGGCAACCCCATTTCGCGAAGGCGTTCATCAAGGACCCGCGGCTCGATCGCGAGCTGCGCGGCCTCATGGCCAGCCTCTCGCCTGAGGCGACCACGCTCGAGCGGCAGACGCGCCTCACCCGAGTCCTCGGGCGGCTGCTGTACGAGCAGACGGAGCACGCGCCTCCCCTCCCGCGCCGCGCCCGTGAGCCCCGGGCGATGGCGCGCGTCCGGGCCTTCCTCCACGACCACATGGCGGTGAACGTCACGCTCGACGAGTTGGCCGCGGTCGCCGGGCTGAACCCCTTCTGGCTCGTCCGGGCCTTCGAACAGGAGGTGGGCCTGCCGCCCCACCAGTACCAGCTCGCCGTGCGCGTCGCGACGGGGGCCCGGCTCCTCGCGCGGGGGATGCTCTTGGGCGAGGCGGCGGCCATCCTGGGCTTTGCCGACCAGAGCCACTTCGCGCGCCACTTCCGGCGGATTCAGGGTGTTCCCCCCGGAGAATTCCAGCAGGCGATCTCGCCCTCCGCCCGCCGCCAGGATGGCCGCCCATGACCCCCGACGCCCCCCTCGCGGTCGCCCCGGACGAGGTGGCGACGATCGCTCACGGCGACTGCCTCGAGTTCCTCCGCTCCCTCCCCGGAGAGTCGATCGACCTCGTCGTGACCGATCCCGCGTACTCGGGCATGAACCGCCACCTCATGCTCGGCCGCGGGCGGATCGTCGGCACGTACCGGGACGCGGGACGGCCGCGCGGCCGCTGGTTTCCGGAGTTTCACGACGACCCCGAGACGTTTCGCGCCCTGCTCGGCGAGCTGTTCCGGGTGCTCCGTCCCGACCGGCACCTCTACGTCATGTTCGACAGCTACTCGCTCCTCTCCCTCGGCCCCCTCGTCCGCGAGCGGTTCGAGGTGAAGAACCTGCTGGTCTGGGACAAGGCGTTGCTCGGCATGGGCCATTACTTCCGGCGGCGCCACGAGCTGATCGTCTTCGCGAGCAAGGGCAGGCGCCCCCTCGCCCGTCGCGACATCCCGGACATCCTGCGCGTCCCCCGCCTCACCCGCGCGCCGTACGCGACGCAGAAGCCGGTCGCGCTCTTCTCGATGATGATCGAGGCCTCGGCGGAGCCGGGCTTCGTCGTCTGCGACCCCTTCGTGGGGAGCGGCTCATCCGCGGTCGCCGCCCTCGGGCTGGGCTGCCGCTTCATCGGCTGCGATTCCTCGGCGAAGGCCGTCACGCTCGCCCGGGAGCGCGTCGCCGCGGTCCGCGCCGGTCGAGCCGACCCGCTGGAGGGTCCGGCGAGCCGGGCGAAGGGGAGACCGCACACAGGCCCTCCGGTTGGAATCGAGGCCTCGGGAACGGGTCCAGGAATCGAGCGGCTGCCTCAGGAAAAATAGGGTTGCTCCTCTGGAGTTCCCTTGCTCCCCGCCTCGCCCGTGCTATGAGCCGCGCGCTCGCATGTCGCGAGATGGAGGTCCGCCATGATGAAGAAGCTGATGCTCGCCTTGGCCTGCGGCGCCGGGTTGTCCGGCTGCCTGTTCGCCAACTACGACGTCCCGCTCTCGTTCCGCACCGAGACCCGCTACGACGTCGGCTCGGTCCCGGCCCTCGGCGACTCGAAGGGCGAAGCCTGCGCGTTCCAGATTCTCGGCCTCCTCGCGTTCGGCAACGGCGGGTTCGACGCCGCCTACCAGAACGCCCTGACGAAGTCCGGCGCGACCGAGCTGTTCGACGTGCGGACGGACACCCGTCTGTTCAACGTCCTCGGGATTTACTCCGAGAGCTGCACGAACGTCACCGGCAAGGTCGCGAAGAAGTAAGGGCGCCATGCGACTTCTTCTCGTGGCCATCGCGGCGCTCTCCACCGGCTGCTTCGCTGCCTTCGGCGGCTCCGTGCTGCCCGAGGTCCCGCCCACCCACGGCCTCCCCGGAGGGGCCTACGCGAGCGGCATCGACCAGGCGATCGGCAACCTCGCGTCCCCGCCGTCGGCGGCGATCGCGTACATCCAGTACGGGACGGCCGGACATCTGAAGGCGGCCAACGTCGCCGTCTCCAACCCGCCGGCGACGGTCGGCCTCAACTTCAACACCGGGCCGATCGCTTACCAGACGTACACCGGCAGGGATGTGCAGGGGCTCGTCCCCATCCCGGTCGACGTGCGCGCGGAGGCCTGCGCGACCGGGATCTTCATCCCGATCGGCGTCATCTCCCGCCTCGTGGGCGTCCAGATCCCCGACCTCGACATCTCATGGGGCTCCGGAGGCTACGCGGCGGCGGTGGCCAAGGCGTTCGGCCCGGGCGTCACGGCGCTCGCCGACGTTCGGGCGGACACCCATATCTTGAGCGTCCTCGGGATCGTGGGCCAACGCTGCACCGTGGTCCACGCGCGCGCCTACCACTAGGCCGCGGGCGGCGGGCGGCGCGCGCCGGCGAGGAGCGTCAGGAAGGCCTGCCAGGCGGTCTCGGCGTCGATGCCGAGCATGCACTGGAAGTGTCCCTCGGGGCAGCGGGAGCGGCCGTAAAACGAGCACGGGGAACAGGAGAGGCCCCGGTAGAGCGGCCGGTGATCCGTGAGGTCGAACATCGCGGGATCGGTCGATCCGAAGAAGGCCAGCGTCGGGACGCCGAGCGCGCGGGCGAGGTGCATCGGCCCGCTGTCGTTGCCCGCGAAGGCCCGGCAGCGATCGAGCAGGCCCGCGAGGCCGCCGAGGTCGAGCCGGCCCGAGAGGTCGAGTGCCTGTGGGGCGACCTCGCGGATCCGGGCGGCGAGCGGTCTCTCCGCCGCGCTGCCCGGCACGGCGACCTGAAAGCCGGCGGCGATCGCGTGGGCGGCGAGGGCGCCGTATCTCTCCGGCGGCCAGCGCTTCGTCGCCCAAGCCGCGCCCGGCGACAGGACGACGAAGGGCCGATCGGGATTCGCGCCCGCCTCCCGGAGCGCGGCGCCGGCGACGGCGCGGTCCTCGGGGCCCAGGTGGTGGCGAAGGCAACCGCGGGGCAGCGGTCGCCCCACCAGCCGCTCCGCCGCCGCGTGGTAGCGGTCGGCCTGGCGGAGCGCCACCCGCGGCCTGCGTCCGGCGAGCTTCACCGCGACCGTCTCCGCGAGATCGCGCTTGTGCCAGGTCGCCCAGGGGAGGCCGGGCAGCGCGGCGTGGAGCAGCTTGCTGCGGATCTTGCCGTGCAGGTCGAGGACCGCGGCGGCGCCCCGCTCCCGCAGCCGGCGCGCGAGGCTCCACGGGCTCTCGCCGGGCGCGAGGGTCACGACCTGGTGGACCGCCGGGTGGTGGGCGACGAGCGGCGCGAGCGGAGCCTTGACCACGAAGAGGATGCGCGTGCTCGGCCAGGCTCCGGAGAGCGCCTCCAGCACCGGCGTCGCGAGCAGCACGTCGCCGGCGCCGCCGAAGCGGATCACGGCGAGCGTGGCGGGCGCGTCCATCCGGGGTCCTCAACGGTCCGTGAAGAGGTCCTGGAAGACGTAGCCCTGCGCGCCGTCGTCGAGCAGCTCGCCCACAGGTGGGCCGCCCGACGCCCGCCCCTGCCGGCTGAGCTGCGGGCCGAGCAGGTGCATGGAGCCGAGGCTGGAGACGACGAGCACGTTGCCCCCGAGGCGCGCGGCCCCGCGCCGCAGCGTCTGGACGATGCGACGCTTGCGGCTCGCGATGTCCGATCCGGAGTTCGTCTCCCAGACGAAGCAGGGCCAGTAAGCGGGGACGAGCCACCAGGCCGAGCAGGTGAACCAGACGAGCGGGACCTGGGGGTAGCAGTACGCCTTCCGCCAGGCCTCGTCCTCGGGGTAGTCGTAGAACCAGAGCATCGATTCGCCGGGGCTGTCCATGGTCGCCGCGACGCGCCCGACGAGCTTCCAGCGGTCGCGGTCGGTGATCGAGATCGCGCCGTCCTTCCAGGCGATGCCATCGGGGAACTGGCCGACGAAGACCCGGACTCGCGTCGCCGCGGCTCGGGAGACCGGCGCGAGATCCTCGTCGAAGTTCCCCGACGAGGCCCCGACGCGGGTCGCGTCGCCGCTGAAGTTCGCGCTGGCGCAACCGGCGAGGAGGAGGAGGGCGAGGGCCGACCGCGGGGGGAGGCGCATGGCGGGTTAGTCTACACGGGTACGGGAAGGGAAGGGGGAGCCTCTCCCTGGGGCTTGGAGCTGGGGAAGGAGGCCGGCCTCGTCTCCCAGGGCCTCGGGCGCTCCCCCCGGGCCGCGCCGAAAAGGAGCTGACCCACGTTTCGACCCCCCACCCCGCATCGTTGATGAACCCCGCTCCCGTTCCCGCGCCCGACAGCCGCAGTCCAAAGGGATCGAAGGAGACCGCGCACAGACCCTCCGTTTGGAATCGGGGCCTTGGGAGCGGGAACGGGAGCGGGTCCAGGACTCGATCGGTTGCGTCGAGAGAGATGGGGTCGCGCCTCGCGCCGAGACCTTGCCTCCGCGGCCGGAACCGACGATGATGCGCGTCTTCCGACGATCCTCAGGCGGTGCGGATCCCATGACGAGCGAGGCGACAGCGCGGGTGCCGGCGGAGCCCGGCGGCGAGCCGGAGGCGCCGGCCCTCCCCGACGCGCGCGCCCTCCTCGCGCGCTACGAGCGGGAAGCCCGCGCCCGCGGGGCGACGGCCGCGGCCGCGCCTCTCTGGTACGAGATGGGGCGGCTCTGGGAGGCGCGGCTCGGGTCGCTCAAGGAGGCGGCGGCCTGCTACCAGAAGGCGTACCTGCTGGACACGGCCCACCGGCCGACCCTCGCCGCCGCCCGCCGCCTCTTCACGAGGGCCGGCAACTGGCCGATGGCGATCCAGCTCTGCGAGGCGGAGCTCTCCGTGGGGCCGTCTCCCCCGGAGGCGCGCGTCCTCCGGCTCGCGAAGGCGCGGCTGCTCGGCCGGCTCGGCAAGCTCTCCGACGCCGCGGCGCTGCTCGGGGCCCTCTGGCGCGAGGACCCCTCCGACCCGGTGGCGGCCGGCGCCTTCGAGGCCGCGTCGCGGGCCTCGGGCGACCTGGAGGCCGTCGCGGCGATCGCCGCCGGACGGGCGGAGGCGGCGCCCGATCCTCGTTCGCGGGCGAGCGCGCTCGGCGAGGCGGCGGCGCTTTGCGAGGGCCCGCTCGGCCGGCCGGACGAGGCGGCGGATCTCTGGCGGCGCGCGCGGGAGTCCGCGCCCGAGGATGCCGCGGCGCTCGCCGGGGTCCGGGCGCACGCCGCGCGGCAGGAGCGCTGGGAGGAGCGGATCGACGCGCTGCGCGCCGAGGCGGCGGCGGCGATCGGGGGCGAGGCGGCGGCTCTCTGTCTCCTCGCGGCGCGGACCGCCGCCGAGCACGATCGCGAGCCCGAGGCGCTCGGGCTCCTGAAGGAGGCCCGGGAGCAGGCGCCGGGCGACCCGGCGATCCTCGACGAGCTGATCCGCTTCTATGACGAGCGGGAGCTTTTCCCCGAGCAGGCGGACGCACTGCGCGCCCGCGCCGCCCTCTCCCGCCCGGCCGCCGAGGCCGCGGATCTCTGGGCCCGGCTCGGCGCCCTGTACGGCGAGAACGGTCGCGACGAGGAGGCGATCGCCGCCTGGCAGGAGGTGCTCGCGCGGGCCCCTGGCCGGCCGGACGCGCTCGCCGCGCTCGGCAAGCTCCACCACCGGCGCAGCGACTGGACCGAGCTGCTCGCGATCTACGAGGCCGAGCTGACCGCCGCGAACGACCCCGAGCGGCGGGCGGATCGGCTCTTCCGCTCGGCGGAGCTGCTCGAGACCCGCCTGTCCCGGCCCGACGAGGCGGCCGCGCGCTACGCCATGGCCCTCGAGAATCGCCCGGGGGATCTCCCCGCGCTGCGGGCGCTCGCCCGACTCCACGAGCGAGCCGGCCGGTGGGAGGAGCTCTGCGCGCTGCTCGACGGGGAGGTCGAGACGGCCCGGGAGCCGGGCCGCCGGACGGCCCTTCGGACCCAGATCGCGCGCATCGCCGAGGAGCGGCTCCACGACGTGGACCGCGCCATCGCGGTCTACGAGGCGATCCTCACGGAGCCGCCCGAGGCCGTCTCGACCTTGCGCTCGCTCGCGCGGCTGTGCGAGCGAGCCGAGCGCTGGGACGCGCTCGTCGCGGTCCGCGCCCGGGAGGCGGCCCTCGCCGGCGACCAGAAGCAGATCCTCGATCTCCTGCACGAGAACGCCGAGACCGTCGAACAGCGGATCGGCGATCCGGAGAAGGCCATCGCCGCGTGGCGCGAGGTCCTCTCCCTGGCTCCCACCTACGTGCCCGCGCTCGAGGCGCTCGGGCGCCTCTACGAGAAGGTGGGGCGCTGGGAGGAGCAGGCCGCGATGGCCCGCGACCAGGCGGAGGTGGCGAAGACCCCGGAGGCGCGCGCCGATCTCCTCTGCCGGGCCGCCGCCCTCCTGCACGCGAAGGGGCGCGAGGGGGAGGCCATCGCGGCGTGGCGGGAGGCGCTCGCCGCGCGGCCGGGCCACCTCCCCGTGCTCCGGGCGCTCGCGCGGGCCCATCGCCGCCGCGAGGAGTGGGAGGAGCTCGTCGGGACGCTGCGGGCGGAGGCGGAGGCCTGCGCGGCGCCGGACCAGAAGGCGGCGGTGCTCGTGGAGCTCGGCGAGGCCGCCGCCCGGCATGGCCACGAGGATCTCGCGGAGGAGGCGTGGAGGCAGGCGCGGGCGCTGGTCCCCGGCCATCCCGTCGCGGCGCTCGCCCTCTGCGGCTTCTACGAGTCCCGGGGACGCCTCGCCGACCTCTGCGCCCTCGAGGAGGCGCTCCTCGCCGAGGGCGGGGGCGGACCTCCCACGGCGCCGCGGCGGCTCGCGCTCGGCCGGCGCTACGAGCAGGTGAGCGACCTGTCGCGCGCGGCGAAGTGCTTCGAGATCGTCCTCGCGAGCGGCGCCGAGGGCCCCGCCGCGCGGGCGGCGCTCGAGGGGCTGCTGCGCGTCCACGCGGCGAGGAAGAACCCGCTCGGCCGGGCCGAGGTCCGGGAGAAGCTCGCGGGCCGGACCGAGCACGGGCCGCTCGCGGCGGCGCTCTTCCTGCTCGCCGGCGAGGATCGGGAGGAGGCGTGGGCCGCCCCAGCCGCGGGCGGCGGCGGCCGTGAGGAGCAGGCGGCCGCGACGATGGACTACCGCTGGGCCGTCGAGCTGGACCCGGAGAGCCGCCTCGCGCGGGAGGCCCTCGACCTAGCGCTGCGCCGCGCGGGCGATCGGAGGGGGCTCGTCGAGCTATGGGCGGACCGGCTGGACGAGACGCCGGGCGAAGGTCGCGCGGTCCTCGCGCTCGACCTGGCCGAGATCGTCGCCGAGGAGGGCGAGGACGAGCGGGCTCTCGCGCTCGCGCGCCGGGGGCTCGCGAGCGACCCCGTCTGCGTGCCGCTCCTCGAGCTCGCGGCCTCGCTCGCGCGCCGGCGCGGGGATCTGCCGGCCGCGCGCGAGGCGTTCGAGAGGCTCGCGGCCGTCTTCCAGGAGCCCAGCCTCGCGGTGGAGGCGCTGCGGGAGGCGGCCGGCCTGGCCCGCCAGATCGGCGGCGCGGAGGGCGGCGAGGCGGATCTGTGGCGCAAGCTGCTCGAGCTCGACCCCCTCGACGCGGAGGCGACCGCGCGGCTCGCCGAGATGCTCGAGGCGGCTGGCGACGGCGCCGGCGTCCTCACCTTGCGCGAGCGGCGGGCGATCGCCCTCGCGGCGGCGGGCGATCCGGAGGCGGCGGACGCGCTCTTCGGCCTCGCGCGCCAGCTCTTCGCCGAGGTGAAGGACCCCGGGCGGGCGCTCCGGCTGCTCGACCGGGCCCTCGCGGCTCGCGAGGACCACCCCGGGGCGCTGCTCCTGCGCGCCGATCTCCTCGCCACGACTGGGCGGGAGAAGGAGGCCGTGGAGGGCTACCGGCTCGCCGTCGAGCACGCTCCAGAGCCGCGGGGGAGGGCGGAGGCGTCGTTCAAGCTGGGCGCGCTCCTGCAGGACCGGCTCGCCGACCCCGCCCGCGCGAAGGTCCACCTCCAGGACGCGGCCGGCGCCGGCCCCGGTCCCGAGTATGCCCCCGCGCTCGAACGGCTCGCCCGGCTCCACGAGGAGGCCGGAGACTTCCGGGCCGCGGCGGCGGCCCTCGACCGGCTCTCGGAGGCGGCGGCCGACCCCGAGGCGGCGGCCGCGGCGCTCCTCTCCGAGGCGCGCGTCCTCCTCGACGGGGCGGGCGACGACGGCGAGGCGCTCGCGGTCTGCCGGCGCGCCCACGGCCTCGCCCCCGAGGATCCGCGCTCGCTCTCGCAGCTCTGCGCGATCGAGCAGCGGCTGGGCGACTGGCCGGCCGCCGCCGTCACCCTGGAGAAGCTCGCCGTCGCCAAGGCGGCGGCCGACCCCGGGACCGCCCGCACGCTCCTCGCGCGGGCGGCGGAGATCCACGTCCAGGAGCTGCATCGGCCGGCCGGGGCCATCTCGGTCTACCGCCGGGCGCTTACGACCGACCCCGGCAACCTCGAATGGCGGGCCGCGCTCGCCGATCTCTATGGCGCCGAGCCCGGCCGCTTCCGGGAGGCGACGGCCGAGCACCTCGCGCTGATCGAGCACGACGCGGCGCGGGTGGCCTCCTACCGCGGTCTCCAGAAGGTCCTCTCCGCCGGGCGGGTCACCGACCGGGCCTACTGCGCCGCCGCGGTCTGGATGTTCCTCGACCCCGGCGACGCGGAGGCGCGCGCCCTCCACGCGGAGACCCGCTCGCGCCTGCCCGCCGGTCCGCCGAGCCCGATCGCCGACGAGGTGATCGAACGGCGGTTGCGGGCGCCCGCGGGCCGGGGGCTCCTCTCCGCGGTGCTCCGCCTGCTCGCGGAGTGCGTGGCCGAGGTGGCGCCGTGGCCCGCCGACCGGTTCCGGCTGCGCCGCCGCGATCGGCTCGACGCCGACCACCCGGTGCGGCGGCTGTGCGACGCGCTCGGGAAGGCGCTCGCGATCGGTGAGGTGACGGTCTACGCCGGCGAGGGGACCGAGCTCTCCGTCCTGCCCGGCGATCCCGCCGCGCTCGTCGTGGGCGCGGACATCGTCCGGCGCTACTCCGGACGCGAGCAGCGGTTCCTGCTCGGCCGGCTCGTGGCGCGCGCTCGCGAGGGGAGCGCGATCGCGGCGTTCGTGGACGCGGCGTGGCTCGTGGACTTCGTGGGCGCGGCCCTCCGGCTGGCCGCGCCCGGCGCGAACGTCTGCGGCCGGCCGGACGAGGCGCTGACCCGGCGGATCGGCAAGGCGCTCTCGCGCTCCGCGCGGCGGCGGCTCGAGGGGCTCGTCTCGGGAGCGGAGCTGGCGCCCGCGCCCGAGGGGGGCCTGCCGTGGGCCCGCTCGCTCGCGACGACGGCCGATCGCGCCGGGCTCCTCCTGGCGGGCGACGTGGGCGCGGCCCTGACGGCGGCGGCGGCGGTGGACGCCGGCGCGACGGGCAGCCGGGCGACCAAGGAGCAGCGCGCGGCCCTCGTCCGCGAGAACCCCGCCCTCGCGGAGCTGCTCCGCTTCTCGGTCTCCGACGACCTCGAGGAGCTCCGCGTCGCCGCGAACGTCGCGGTCCGCGACAGCGGCGCGTAGCGCGGCGGCGGCCGCGGGCAGTCGGTGAGAAGGGGAACGATCTCCCGCCGTGGTTTCGCCACGATCCCGCCCATGATGGAAGCGCTGCCTCGCGGCGCTAACCCAATTGTCAGGGCAGATCGGCCTGTCGAGCGCTGCTCTCGCCCGGACGGGCCCTCGCCTCCCCCGGACCCCCGCCCCGCGTCGTCGCCCAAACCCGCTCCCCTCCCGTTCCCGAGCCCCTTAACTCGCCGGCGCGCAACCCGTCGGTGCTCAACCTGTGGGGCTGCGCGGGCAACTCCCCTGAATTCCCTAGCGAATCTGGATGTCCATCAGTGCCTCCCCTGGATCTGGGGTCGATCAGCGCTCGGCAGGGCGAGATCAGCGCTCGTCCGGGCCAGACGAGCAGCCGTCCAGGCCAGACGAGCAGCCGTCCAGGCCAGACGAGCAGCCGTCCAGGCCAGACGAGCAGCCGTCCGGGCGAGACGAGCGGCCGTCTGGGCGAGACGAGCGGCCGTCTGGGCGAGACGAGCGGCCGTCTGGGCGAGACGAGCGGCCGTCTAGGCGAGACGAGCGGCCGTCTAGGCGAGACGAGCGGCCGTCTGGGCGAGACGAGCGGCCGTCTAGGCGAGACGAGCGGCCGTCTGGGCGAGACGAGCGGCCGTCTGGGCGAGACGAGCGGCCGTCTGGGCGAGACGAGCGGTCGTCTGGGCGAGACCAGCGGTCGTCTGGGCGAGACCAGCGGTCGTCTGGGCGAGACCAGCGGCCGTCTAG
>JAKAPL010000129.1 GCA_021807105.1 Myxococcales bacterium
ACGCATCCATTCGTCGCGGCCGTCCGCCGGGACGCGAGTGGTAACGGTTACCGCCTGCACCCGATCGGTGACCTGCCCTGCCCGCAGGACACGGTGCCGGTGTTTCCGACCGAGGGCGAGATCGCGCGCCTGGAACGCCACAGGTGCAACATTATGCCGCACGCCGAGTCGGTGATCGAAATGATTGCCCAGACGTTGCCCAAGGTCGGGCTACTGCAGCCCATCGTGCTGTTCGAGGGCGCAATTCTCGACGGCGCGCTCCGGCTCGAAGCCTGCCGGCGGGCTGGCGTGCCGCCGGTCTTCTGCGAGTTCATCGGGGAGGACCCGCTGGCCTTCTGCACGTCGATGAACATGCGCCGAGGCCACCTCGACGAGTCGCAGCGCGCCATGGTCGGAGCTAGGGTCAAGATCCTGTTCGAGGCCGAGGCATGAGGCCCGCCCACCGCCGCGCCGACCCGCCCGCCGCCACCCCGGGGCGCGCCCGTGCGACCCGGCTCCAGGCGATCGCCATGGGGCAGGGGATCGACGCCGAGGCGCCGGGCTGGTTGCGCGTCTTCGAGGTGTACGCCGGCCCCGAGGGTACGCCATGATCACCGACCCGCTCATGCGCGCGGCCGATCGGTGGGGGCGGGTCGCGCTTTGGCGCGGCTCGCACCATGTGGCGTCCGCGTGCAAGCTGGACGCGACGCCTGAAGAGGTGCTCGAACGCCTGGCTGCGCTGAAACGCTGCGCGGGCTGCGGCTTGGCGATCCCGTGGGGGGCCCCCGCCTGCCCAGGCTGCGCGCCGGCCGTGCGCCCCCCGCCGCCGCTGCCCGCCCGTCGCGCGCCGCGTCGTGACCGGACAACCTGCCCCGGGCGGTCTCCCGGGGACTGACGAAAGGAGTTACTCGTGAGTGATCCCAAGCAGAGCGACTTTGCCGAACCCGAGGGGCTGTGGACCGTGCAGGACGCGGCCCGCTTCTTGAAGTGCTCTACGAGTTTCGTCTACAAGCGGGCCGTCCGAGGCGAGTTGCCGTGCGTTCGGATCGGGGCGTTGGTTCGCTTCGACCCGGCCGCGATCCGCCGGCTCGCCCGGGGCGAGGCTCCCGAGCGTCCGGGTGTCGTGGTAGCCTTCGAGCGGCAGGGTTGACCATGGCGAGCGTGTTCAGAAAACGTGGTCGCTACTACGTCCGGTGGAGGGACGCGGCGGGCCAGTGGCGCCGTCAGGCGACCGCGTGCGCGACGAAGCGCGAGGCGCTCCGGGAGGCCCAGGACCTCGAACGTCAGGGCGAACGCGCGCGCCACGGACTCGAGCCGTTGCCGGGGGACGGCCCCCGGCTCACGTTCGGCGAGCTGCTCGATTGGTGGCGCACGGACTACGGCTGCAAGCTTCGGTCGCCGAGCACGATCCTGTTCGCGGAGAAGCACTTACGAGACGCTTTCGGGGCGCTCCCGCTCGGCGAGGTGACGAGCGCTCGGCTCGAAGGGCTCCTCGTGGCGAAAGACGGCGCGCTCGGCCCGAAGTCTCTCAATGACCTGCGGGGACTCGTTCACCGGATGTTCTCGTTGGCCGTCCGCCGCGGGCTCTGGGTTGGCGTGAACCCGGCCGCTGCCGTCGCCCGGCGCAAGGTTCCGAAGCGGATCGGCGAGGTGCTCCGGGCCGAGGAGGTGGGGCCGCTGCTCGACGCGCTCCCCCCCCGCTGGCGCCCGTTGGTTGCGTGCGCGATCTGGACGGGGCTGCGCAAGGGCGAGCTGCTGGGGCTCCAGAAGGCCGACGTGGACCTCGACGCGGGCACGATCACGGTGCGCCGCTCCTACGACGCCGCGACGACGAAGGGCGGGCGCGCGGACGTGCTGCCGATCGCCGATCCGCTCCGGCCGTTCCTGCGCGAAGCCATGCTCGCTTCGAGGAGCGCCTACGTGTTTCCCGGGCCGGACGGCAACATGCGCTCCATGGGGACGCCGCTCGAAGAGATCCTCCGGCGGGCCATGGGGCGCGCTGGGCTTGTCGAGCGCTGGGAGCATGTTTGCCGGCGCTGCAAGGCCCGGGGGACGCCCCACGTCGAACAGCACCCGGACGCGGCCCCGCGGACCTGCCCGGTCTGTGGCATGCGGCTGTGGCCGCGGGCGATCGTGCGCAAGGTCCGTTTTCACGACTTGCGGGCGACGTGCGCGACGCTGCTTGCCCGGGCGGGGGTGCCTCTCGTGGTCGCGCAACGGATCCTCCGGCACTCGGACCCGAGGCTGACGGCGAACGTCTACTCGCGAGTCGACCTAGCCGATCTGCGGGACGGGGTGAATCGGATCGGGATCCACCTGACACCGGCCGCCGAGCCCCCCGCGCTCCGGCTCGCCGCGTCGGCCGAGGCGCCGCTTGTCCCCGCTGTGTCCCCGGAGGGCGAAAACCCCAAAGCGAAGGCCCCGGAGCCCGCTGGGTTTCTCCAGCGTTCTCCGGGGCTTGCGCGAGTCGGGGAGACAGGATTTGAACCTGCGACCCCTTGGTCCCGAAGCGCTACGGGGCGCTCGGACGCTCTAGCACGCGGTAGCACGCCTTCGCAAGTACCGGATTTCACGGGGGGCGGGAGT
>JAKAPL010000025.1 GCA_021807105.1 Myxococcales bacterium
GGCGGCGGATGGACAGTTCGCCCTTCTTCAGGCAGAACCTAACCCAACATCACGCGTGGACCCGGGGGGGGAATGCATCTGAGAAGCGGGGGTCCCAAGCACGTGAGAGCCGACATCTGATCGATCTCTTGTCGGCGCTCTTCGACGATGGGTCGCGGCTGCTCGATCGTTTGTCCCGCGACATCGATCGATCGCGGGCTCTGATCGATCTCTTGTCGCCGCTCTTCGCGCGATCGAGCGCGATGACGGATCGTTCATCGCCGCTGAAGGGTTCGATGTCGCGGTCAAGAGGCGCAACGCGCGCGATGCGACACCGAACGCCGCCGCTCTTCGATCGATCGCGGCTGACGATCGATCGGTCATCGCGCTGCACGGCGCCGTCGGGCGCGACGAGAGATCGATCGCAGCGGCTCACGGGCCTGCCGTCGCGCTCGAGAGTCTCGACGGAGGCGACGCTCCGTCGATCGAGAGCGCCCTTCGCTCGTTCGCGCGCGTCGCTCGATCGGCCATCGTGCTGCACGGTGCCGTCGGGCGCGGCGGGGGATTGGCCGCCGGCTCTCACCCCGTCTTATTCACGGTCCGGCTGCTGCGGCGTCCGATCCCGCGCCTCCCGAAGGGGGGGCTTGCCACCCCTACAACGACATGGGGGGGGTGTGCTCGCTCCTTCCTCCTGCCGCGTGCTTTACGCGACGCCTCGTCGGTCGTCGCTCTCGCTTGCCCTTCTCGGCTCGCGGTCTAAAAACGCCTCGCTACGCCGTACCGTGAATAAGACGGGCTTACGGCAGGATGGCCGCGGAGAAGTAGACGTGAGAAGGGGCGAGCCAACCCGGCGCGCCCCGGTCGATGGGCCGCGGATCGGTCCACGCCGCGAGCAGGCTCGTCCGGCCGGCCGACAGGATCTGGAGGCCGTCCCCGAGCCAGCCCGGCGCGTCGCGGGAGGTCGTGAAGTCAAACGGCGCCTCGGAGATCGCGCCGGCGACGGAGAACGTCTCGGCGCCGTCGGTCGAGACGCTCCAGGCGACGCGCCCGACGCCGCCGGGGTTCTCGTCCCACGCGACCCAGACGCGGCCGGCGCCGTCGAGCTGGAGGGAGGGATGGAAGTGGGTGGCGCAGCCCGGGTCGGCGTCGACCCGGACCGGCGGAGACCAGCTTCGCGCCCCATCCAAGCTCGAGGTCACGAAGACGTCCGTGGCCTCGTTCGTCCCCGCGACATAGGCGAGGTAGAGGCGGCTGCCGTCGCCGGCGGCGGCGAGGCCGGGGCAGTTCTGTACGACCGCCGCGCCGGCCGCGCTCGCGACCCCGTTCGACCCGGCGGGCACCGGCCCGCCGTCCGGGTCGAGGCCGAACGCGACGGTGCGGACCGCGTTGCCCGGATCCCCGTGGATGTCGTCCTCGTCCCGATTCGGGTCGGCGGAGCCCAGCTCGACCCAGGCGGCCCATCCGTGCCCGAGCCGGTCGAAGGCGAGGGCCGCGCAATTGCGGCCGAGAGACGGTCGCAGGCCGTCATCGAGCCGAACGCTCGGGGAGAAGCTCCCGCCGTCCGGACCTCCCGCCGACGCCCGGATCTCCTCGACGCCACCGACGATCGCGCGATAGGCGGCGACGGGCCGTCGTGAGACCGGCTCGATCGCGAGCGCCGGCTTGTCGACCCCGCCGCCCCCCCCGAGGTCGTCGATCTCGACGGCGGGCTCCCACCGGCGCGCGTCGCTCGACGCGGCCATCCAGATGCGGCTCTCGGCGATGACCGCGGGATCGGCGGCGGAGCGATCGAAGCCGGTCCAGGCGTAGTAGAAGCGGCCGCCATCGTCCGCGGCGAGCGCCGGATCGCTCTGGAACGCGTCGGTGCCGTCCACGAGCGGAGGCTCGGTCACGAAGGTCTCTCCGTCGTCCGTGGAGACGGCGAGCCCCATGCCGGATTCGGAGCCGACGATGTCCCAGCCGATGGCGATCACGGGCCCGGCGGCCGCGATGGCGGTCGTGGCCTGGGAGTATCCCGAATCCGCGCCCACGAGCTCGTTGCGGCTCCACGTGATCCCGAGGCCGCCGCCGCCTGCGACCGCCGGGCAGCCCTCGCCGCCCGCGCCCCTTCCGCCCGGATCCGGGCCGGCGGTCGAGCCCGCGGGGAGGCACGCACCGAACGCGAGGATGCACGCCCATCCGGCGCGGCCGCAGCCCGCGTCGGCCGCGCAAGGGGACAGGCACGTGCCGCTCGCGAGGTCGTCCGGCAGGCAGATCCCGCCGGCAGGGCACGGCTCGTCCGGCCCGCAGGCCGCGGTGCAGAGGCCGCCGGGATAGCCGTAGTCGGACGGAAGGCAGACGAGGTCCCCGGGACAACCGCCGTCCGTCTCTCCGCCGCACCCGCAGCCGAGCCCGGCGTCGGAGCCCGGCGGACAATTCGCGCCGGCGTCGGTCGGCCCGCCGGGGGCGCCGCAGCCCACGACCGAGACAGCGACGAGGGCGGCGAGCGCGCGGGTCACGCCCTCATTCTCGCACACCTATCCGATGATGAAGTCCTCACGCTCCAGGCGGCCCTGGGCGAAACGGCCAAGGTTGAAACGGTCCAGGATCTCGTCTCGCCCGCGCCCGGCCATCCAGTCGGCCATCAGCTCGGCGACGGCGGGGGCCATCATGAAGCCGTGACCGACGAAACCGGACATCTGGAGGAACCCGGTGACGCCGGGCGTCTCACCGAGGATGGGCGAGTTGTCGGGTGTCACGTCGTAGCAGCCGGCCCATTGCCGGAGGACCTTCACGCCGCCAAGGACCGGCAGGCAATCGACGATCGCGCGGGAGAAACGGGCGAGGAAGCGAAGCGTCGAACCCACTTCGAAACCAGGAGGCTCCGCGCGATCGCCCATGCCGCCGACGATCTCCCCGCGCATGGACTGGGAGAAGTAGATGCCGTCGTCGAGCACCGAGACGAGCGGGCCGAGGAACGACTCCAGCGGCTCGGTGACGAGGATCTCGTGCCGGTAGGGGAGGTTCGGGAGCTTCACCCCGGCCAGGGCCGCGACCCGCGGGCTCCAGGCGCCGGCCGCGTTGACGAGCACGTCGCAGGCGAGCCGGCCGCGATCGGTCACGACGGCGCGCAACCGGCCGCCCGAGATCTCGACGCCCGTCACGCGCGTGAACGTCTCGATGTGCGCGCCGCGCCGGGCCGCGCCGGCCGCGTAGCCCCAGAGAAAGGGCCAAGGGAAGACGACGCCGTCGTCCGGGTTGAACGCGGCGGCGACCACGCGCCGATCGTCGAGCTGCGGGACGACCTCGCGGGCGCCGCCGGCCGTGAGCATCGTCGTCGCGAGCCCGAGCCGCCGCTGCCGCTCGGTGCTCGCCTCCAGCCGGCGCGCGACCGCGTCGCTCTGGGCGAGGAAGAGGTAGCCGCCCTGCCGCAGCCAGACGTTCACGCCCAGCTCCCGGGCGAAACCGCGGCAGAGGGCGAGGGACCGCCGGGCGAGCCGGATGTTGGTCTCGGTGTTCCACTGCGTCCGGACGCCGCCGCCGTTGCGGCCGGAGGCCCCCGCGCACAGGTAACCGGCCTCGAGGACGACGACGTCGGTCATCCCGCGCCGGCAGAGATCGTAGGCGAGGGCGAGCCCCATGATGCCGCCACCGACGATGGCCACCGCGCAACGCTCCGGCAGGGAACCCTCCGGCCGCCGGTGCGGGAAGCCGAGGATCGCGTCCTCCTCCGGGACCCCGGGGCCGGGGGGGCCGAGCGAATCCGGATCGAGCGCGGCGAGCTCGCGCAGGGCCACGGGCGCGAGGGGCGGGCGGGGCGTGAAGGGCGCGGCGGCCTCGCGCGGCAGTCCGTGGACGCCGAGCCAGTCGGCGACGCCCGCGAGGCAGCTCTTGCCCTGGCAGAAGCCGGTGCCGAAGCCGGTGTAGCGCTTGACCGACTCGACATCGCCAAATCCCAGGGCGGCCGCCGCCGCGAGGTCGCCCTCGGTGACGTCCTCGCAGGCGCACGCGATCCTTTTCGACACGGCGGGCGGTACTATGCCGGTCATGCCCCCCCGGTCAACGTGCAAGTTCCTCGTTCTCGTCGTCCTCTCGCTCGCCGCCTGCGGACCGGATTACGACCCCGCGCACCCCGGCGTCAGGGCCGCCCTCTACGGAACGGACGAGCAGGCCGCGACCGTCTGCGCCACGGGGACGCTCATCCAGGGCATCGACGTGTCGAGCTACCAGGGGACGATCGACTGGGCCCAGGTCGCCTCCTCTGGCCGGCGGTTCGGCTACGCGAAAGCGACCGAAGGCACGGGCTATCAGGATGGAACGTTCGCGGCGAACTTCACGGGTATGAAGGCCCAGGGAATGCTCCGCGGCGCCTACCACTTCCTGCGCGCCTCGCTGAGCGGAACGGCGCAGGCCGACTACTTCCTCTCCTTCGTCGGCGGACCTTCCGGCCTCGGCGAGCTGCCGCCGATGCTCGACTGGGAGGTCACGGACGGCGTTTCCGCCTCGCAGAACGCGACGGAAGCCTCGGCGTTCATCGCCGAGATCCAGGCGAAGACCGGCCGCCCGACGCTCCTCTACACCGACCCCGGTTTCTGGTCCTCGATCGGCTCGCCAGCGCAGTTCGCCTCGTCACCGTTCTGGGTCGCCGACTGGGGAGCGCCCTGCCCCGCCATCCCGAGTCCCTGGTCGTCCTGGGTGATCTGGCAATATAACGACACGGGAAGCGTTCCGGGCATCTCGGGCAACGTCGATCTCGACGAGTTCGACGGTTCGCTCGCCCAGTTGCAGCAGTTCGCGGGGGTCCCGATCTCGCTGCCCATCGCCCAGCAGTCCGGCAACGACGCGATCACCGCGGTCAACTGGCCGGACGGCCACCTCGACGTCTTCGCGAGGTCCCCTGCCGGCGCCGAGCTCCACGTCTCGACCTCGGGGGCCGGCGACACGTTCGGCTCGGCGGCGACGCTCGACACGGGCGCGGCCTGCGGCTCCGCGGCGGCCTTCTGGGGCGCTCCCTGGAGCTACCCCGAGCTGTGGAGCCCGCTCTCCGCCGGCGGGATCGGCCACCTCTGGTACACCTCCGGCGGCGGCTGGAACCAGTACCAGCCGCTCGGCGGCAGCGACCTCTCCCACCTGGCGACGCTCGTCTGGCTCGATGGCCGCAGCGAGGTCTTCGCCCTCGGCGCGGGGGGCGCGATCTGGCACGATTCCTGGGACCTTGCGAAGAGCGCCTGGTCCGGCTGGAGCAGCCTCGGCGGCAGCTTCTCCACGGGACCCGCGACCGTCACCTGGTCGAACGGGACCGGCGAGCTGTTCGCCACGGACGCGGCGGGGGATCTCTGGCATTCCTGGTCGGGGACCGGCGCGAGCTATCCAAACGGCTGGTACGCCTGGACCAAGATGACGAGGGCGGGCGGCGCGATCGCTTCCCGTCCCTCCGCCGTCCGCTGGGCCGATGGCCACGCCCAGGTCTTCGCCCGCGGCGCCGACGGCAAGCTCTACGCCTCCGACTTCTCGATGCAGAGCGGCTGGCCGGCGCTCTCGGCCGTCGGCGCCGGGTCGATCCTCGGGAACCCCTCGGCCATCATGAACGTCGCCGGCAAGGGCGCGTCGCCCGGCCCCGAGGTGTTCGCCCGCGACGCCACCGGCCACCTCGTCCACCTCGGGTGGAACGGGTCCTCCTACGGCGCCTTCCAGCCGCTCGGCGACGAGGTCGCGAGCTCCGACCCGCTCGGCTGGATCCACGGCGACGGCACGGCGGAGGTCTTCGCGGTCGACACGAATGGCGACCTCGTCCACACGCTCCACGACCCGACGGCCGGCTGGAGCGCGTGGGCCGCGATCGCCACCGGGGTGGATCCCTGCGTCCCGCCGCTCCCCGAGGTCGACGGCGGGGCTCCTTGGGACGCCGGCGAGACCAGCGACGCCGGCGAGAGCGTTCCCGACGCGGGCTGGAACGGCTCGGATTCCGGCGAGGTTGCGCCCGACGGCGGAGCTGGCGCGCGTTCCGGCGAAGCCCCCGACGCCGGGGCGCTCTACCTGGGGGGGTACGACGCCGGCGGCCCCCAGACCGACGCCGGTTCGCTCACCCCGCTCCACGTCTCGAACGGCTGCGGCTGCAGGACGGCGGGTGGGCCGGACGCGACCCTCGTCCTGCTCCTCCTCCCCCTCTTCGCCCTCCGGCGGAGGCTTCGCCGCCGGTTCGGATGACCCGTGCCAGGCCATCCCGAACGGGTTGCACGATTCATTTCCCCGGCCAAACGGGCCCGAGCTCCGCGCACGTCGCTCCGGCCCGATCGCGGCGGCGCGTCGCGCTGTGGAAAAGAGGGCCGATCCGAGAGAGGAAACTGAACGGACAGAACGACATTGGCGTTGCACATCGACCGGGCAAGACGCCGCTGGCCGCGACCAGTTGAGGCCCCATCGCGATTACTCACCGCCTTGCCAAGAGGTTGTGAACAGCCGGTGTGAAGAACGCGCGACGCCCCGGACGACCCCGCGAGGAACGAAGCGTTCAACCGGCGCCCTCGTCGGCCTTCACCGCGTTCCACAGCTCGTCGAGCCTCTCGCTGCCCGCCGTGAGCGTCGTCCGCCCCTCGGCTTCGAGCCGGCGTTCGACCTCCCGGAAGCGCCGCTCGAACCGTTCGATGGCGCCGCGCAGCGCGTCCTCGGCCGGTGCCTTCAGCCAGCGGGCGAGGTTGCACAGGGCGAACAGCACGTCGCCCAGCTCCTCCTCGACACGCCGGGGGGCGCCTCCGGCCACCGCCTCGTCGAGCTCGCGCAGCTCCTCGTCGACCTTCGCCCTCACCCCCGCGATCTCGCTCCAGTCGAAGCCGCCCCGGGCCGCCTTCTCGGAGAGCCGCTCCGCGCGCCGGAGCCCGGGCTCCTGCTTCGGCACGCCATCGAGGGCCGAAGGGCTCGGAGCGCCTGCGCGACGCCGCTCCTCCCGCTTGAGGGCCGCCCAGTTGCGCAGCGCCGTCTCGGCGTCGACGCCCGCGAGGCCGGCGAAGACGTGCGGGTGGCGCCGCTCGAGCTTCCCGGCGACGCCCGCGACGACCTCCGCCATCCCGAACGCGCCGGATTCCTCGGCGATCTTGGACTGGAAGACGATCTGGAAGAGGAGGTCGCCGAGTTCCTCCCGCAGCGCCGGGAGATCGCCGGCGTCCATCGCGTCGAGGACCTCGTAGGCCTCCTCGACGAGGTACGGCCGCAACGAGCGCAGGTCCTGCCCGCGGTCCCACGGACAACCTTCGCGCAGCCGCCGCATGACTTCGAGGAGCCGTTCCAGCTCCCGGCCGGCCGAGGCCCCCTCACCCCGTCCCGCTCCTGCCTGCTTCTCGCTCTCCGACATGGACGCTCTGGTATACTCTCGTCCGGCGCATGCATTCCAGCCCGGCCCTCCTGCGAGCGACGCTCCTCGCCGCCCTCGTCGCCGCGCCTGTGGCCCGCGCGGCGGTGGAGGCGGTCGACGAGGAGGAGACGCACGCTCCCGCCGCGCCGAACCTCGCGCCTTCGCCCCACGCCGCGCCGGCCGTCCGCCCGCCTCAGCGCGAGAACACGCTCCCCGCGAAGACACGCCCGCGGCGTCGAGCCGCGCGGACCTCTCCGGCGCCGATCGCCCCCTCCGCGGCCTCGCCGGAGTCCCGCCCGAACCCCCAGGCGCCCTCCGCCCCAGACGAAGCGCCGGCTGCGCCCGCGCCGGAGGCCGCGCCGCCCGCTCCACCGCCCCTTCGGATCCCGCACGCGGGCTTCCCCGATCTCCTCGCGGCCTTCCGGGCGCGCCAGCAGGCCGTGACCGGGCGGAACCCCGGGGACGTCGCGATCCTCTCCCGCGACCTCGCCGACCTCCGCGAGACCCTGGACTTCCCCGATCTCTTCAGCACGGCGGAGGCCCTCTGCCACGAGGCGACCCGGGAGCTCCTGGGAGGGCGCGATGAACGGGCGCTCGCCGCGGCCAAGCTCGCCGCCCGGCTCGCCCCCGACCTCCCCGATGCTTACTGGCTCGCGGCGCGCGTCCAGCTCTTGAGCCACGGCTTCTCGGGCGCGGGGGAGGCCGCCCGGGCCATTGAGGCCGGCCTCGCGGCCGAGGTTCGGGACCCGCGCTCCCGGCGGCTGCTCCTCGGCAACCTCACCGTCGCCGCCATCTTCGCCGGCGTCGCCGCCTCCATCTTTGCCCTCCTGCTGCTCTCACTCCTCTCCCTGCGCCGACTCTTCCACGACTTCCACCACCTCTTCCCGAAGGCGGTGAACCCGGCGCAGACGACCCTCTTCGGGGCGCTCCTGCTCGCCGGACCGTGGCTCTTCCACCTCGGTCCGTTCGCGCTGCTCGCCACCCTCGCCGCCGTCGCGTGGCCGTACCAGCCGCGCGGGGGCCACGCCGCCATCCTGCTCGCGCTCGGCATGCTCGTCGCCGCCCCGCGGGTCCTCGCGCTCGCCGGCCCGGCCGCGCTCTCGCCCCTCGGCACGGATCTCTACCTCGTCGAGCGCGATCTCGACAGCGGCCCCGAGGAGGCGACGCTCGAGAACGCCGCCCGCGCGGGCAACGCCCCCTTCGCCGTGCTCTTCGCCCTGGCGCGGCGGGCCAAGCGGCTGGGCGACCTTCCGGCGGCGAAGGGCCTCTACGAACAGGCGCTCGCGGCCGAGGGCGCACGCGCCGAGGCGGAGAACGACCTCGGCAACGTCCTGTTCCTGCAAGGCGACCTCGCGGGGGCGAAGAAGCTCTACGATCAGGCGGTGGGCGACGACCCCAACCTCGCGGCCGCCTACTTCAACCTCGGCCGGTACTACAACCACGTCTTGCAGCTCGACCAGAGCCAGGACGCGCAGCGGCGCGCCCTCGCCCTGGATCCCGCCCTCATCGAGCCCCACCTCGGCGGCGACGACCGGCGGGCGAACCGGTTCCTCATCGACGTACCGCTCCCCTGGCGGGACATCGTCGCGGCCGGCGTGGCCCCGCAGGAAGCCGGCATCCGGCGGCAGGTGGAGGCGCGCCTCGACGGTCCGCTCGGCGGATCGATGACCGAGGCGCTCATCATCCTCGCGGGCGTGATCGTCGTCCTGACGTTCCTTGCCGGGAAGCTCCACCTCTCCTCGACCTGCGTCCAGTGTGGCCGGCCCGCCTGCGGGCGCTGCGACGAGGCGCTCGCCGGCGAAGGGCTGTGCGGCCAGTGCGTGGCGGTCTTCGTCCGGCGCGCGGGCGTGGACCCGGTCGCCCGATTGCGCAAGGAGATCCAGGTTCGCGTCCACAAGCGGCGCCGGCACGCCGCCGTCCGCGCCCTCGCGATCCTCACGGGCGGCGGCGGCCACGTCGCCTCCGGCCGTCCCTTCGCCGGCCTCGTGCTCCTCTGGATCGTCGCCTTCCTCGCGGCGGAGGCGAGCGGAGTTTCGGATGTCCTGCGCGCGCCCACGCCGGGGATGGGCGCGTTCCGCGCGGCGGCGGCCGCCGTCGCCCTCGCGCTCGTCTATCTGTTCGCCGTCGGCCACGCGTTCCTGGAGAGCCGCTGACCCATGCCGCTCTCCGGCACGCTCGCGAACTTCGGGATCGCCGAGGCCTTCCAGCTCATCGGCAAGCAGGAGATGTCCGGCGTCCTCCACGTCGCGCGCAAGGGCGAGCAGATCGACGTGACCTTCTCGCGCGGGAACATCGTCCGGGTCGACGCCGTCACGCGCGGGGAGCGCGACCGCCTCGGGATGATGCTCGTCCGCGCCGGCCTGGTGACCGCGGAGCAGCTCGCCGACGCGCTCGACGTGCAGGCGCGGACCCTCCAGCGGCTGGGCGACCTCCTCGTCATCAAGGAGCTCATCCGGGAGGAGGACTTGCAGCAGATGGTGCAGCTCCAGATGTCCGAGGCCGTCTGGAAGCTCTTCGGCTGGCGCCGCGGGACGTACACCTTCGAGGACCTCTCGGTCGTCGCGAGCGACCCCGGGTTCGCGCCGGTCCCCGCCGAGCGCGCCCGCGAGGAGGCGCTGCGCCAGGTCGGCGAGTGGCCGAAGATCCGGGCGGTCATCACCTCGGGCGAGATGACGTTCGTCCCCTTGCGGTTCGCCGAGGTGGGCGCCCCCGGCGCCGAGGTCCCGCCCGCCGTCCGCGCCGAGCGGCGCTGCTTCGAGCTGGCCGAGGCGGGCCGGGCCGTCCGGGAGATCGTCGACCTCTCGCGTCTGGGCGAGTACGCGACCTGCTCCATCCTCGCCGATCTCGTCCGCCGCGGCCGGCTGGCGCCCGGAACCCCGGTTCGCAAGCAGAAGCTCGGGCCCCTCGTCCGCGCCCTGCGCGAGTGGGCCGGCGCCGCCGTCGCCAACCTCGGCATGGCGCTCCTCGTCGCCGGGGCCGTCCTCGGCCTCGCCTACCTGCACGAGGCGCTGGCCGCGGCCGCGCGCGCGAGCGACGCGCCGTTTGCCGACGCCGCCCTGCAGCACCTCGCCGGCGAGACCGAGCGGGCGCGCATCGCGTCCGCCCTCGCCGTCCACCGGCTCGAGCAGGGGAGCTTCCCCGCCTCCCTCGCCGATCTCCTCGCGGAAGGCTTGCTCTCGGCCCGCGATCTGCATTACCCCTTCGCAGGCCCCTGGACATACCAGCGCGAGGGTGAGGGCTACCTGCTGCTCCCACCGGTCGAATAGGAGAAGAAGACGCCCGAAGACCGCATCGAGACCACCGAGACCCTCGAGCTGCCCGACGCCCGGCTCGCCCGCGGCCTCACGGGCAGCCACGGTGAGAACCTCCGGCTCGTCGAGCGCGCCTGCGGCGTCGCCATCGGGCAGCGGGGCGACGTGCTGCGAATCACTGGAAGCTCGGCCGCCGTCTCCCTGGCCGCCGGCGCGCTGCGGCAGCTCGCCGGCCTCCTCGCGCGCGGCTTCCCCCTCGCCCCCGAGGACGTCGACCAGGCGCTGCGCGTCCTCTCCGCCGAGCCCACCGCCTCGCTGCCCGACATCTTCCTCGACACCATCCTCACCACCTCCCGCAACCGCGGCATCGCGCCCCGCGGGCCCGGACAGAAGCGCTACGTCCAGGCCATGCGCACCCACGACATCGTCTTTGGCATCGGCCCCGCCGGGACCGGCAAGACGTACCTGGCGATGGCGATGGCCGTCGCCGCGCTCGCCGAGCGGCGCATCAAGCGGATCGTCCTCTGCCGCCCCGCCGTCGAGGCAGGCGAGAAGCTCGGCTTTTTGCCCGGCGATCTGGCGGAGAAGGTGAACCCCTACCTACGGCCGCTCTACGACGCCCTGCACGACATGATGGAGGACGAGCGCGCCTCCTCCCTCATCGAGCGCGGCACCGTCGAGGTCGCCCCGCTCGCCTTCATGCGCGGCCGGACCCTCAACGACGCCTTCGTCATCCTCGACGAGGCGCAGAACAGCACCTCCGAGCAGATGAAGATGTTCCTGACGCGCCTGGGCTTCTCCTCCAGAGCGGTCATCACCGGCGACGTGACCCAGACCGACCTGGCCCCCGGCCGCGCCTCGGGCCTGCTGGAGGCCGCGGAGATCCTCGAGGGCATCGAGGGGATCGCCTTCTGCCGCCTGACCGATCTCGACGTGGTCCGCCATCCCCTCGTGCAGCAGGTCATTCGCGCGTACGAGGCACGCGCGAAGCGGTAGCCCTCGCCACGACGAGATGGGGTCTGTCCAAGGCCCGGCCTCCAAAGCCCCCATTTCGCGGGGACGCTTCACGTTAACCCCCGAAGCCCAGTGCCGGCGGGACGCCGGCGTTCCCAGGTGTAGGTCCCGTTCGCCGGCGTGGGGGGACGAATCCGTCTAAGCCCGTCTTATTCACGGTACGGCGTAGCGAGGCGTTCGAGACCGCAGCCGAGAAGGGCAAGCGCGAGCGACGACCGACGAGGCGTGCGTAAAGCACCTCCCCCCAAGTCGTTTGGAGGGTGGCAAGCCCCCCGCGAGGAGGAAGGAGCGAGCACACCCCCCCATGTCGTTGTAGGGGTGGCAAGCCCCCCCTTCGCAGGCGCGGGATCGGACGCCGCAGCAGCCGGACCGTGAATAAGACGGGCTAAGGAAGGGACGGCCCCGCGAGCGATGGGGCAGGCCCGCCGGTGAATCTCGGGCGTCCGTCACCACTGCCCGGACGCGGGCGCCAGCTTCGTCCGTCACCGTCACCCCAATCCCCCAGTGCGTCCCGCGGGGTTTCAAGGGTCAAGATGTCGAAAGGTCGAAATGGCCCCGTCCTCAACGCACGCACCGGACCTGGTTGGTAGAGCTCACGTCGTTGTAGTTCGTGTCGCCGTTGTTGAAGGCGACGTTCCACGCGAAGGACGGATCGCCCGCCACCGGCGAGGACGTCCAGAACCACGCGTATGGCGTGTCGGGAAAGGCCACGGTGTCGATCGTGCGCCCCCTCCCCTGGAGCAGGGACAAGAGTTCGTCCTTGCTCGGCAGGCGCCACCCCCCGCCTGCGAGGAGGAGCGCCTTGCAGTACGACTTCGCGTCGCTCCAGTCAAGCTCCTCCGGAGCCGTGGCCCGTTGCCAGGTGAGCCCGGTCACGGTGTCGCGAACAACTCCACCGCCCGGGAGGGTGTAGCGACCGTCGATAAGGATCGGCGGCGGAGCGGCGACGGCCTCCGCCGGCGGCGGGGCCTCGCCAGCCTCGGCCACGAGCGAGGGCAGGGGCGGGCCCTTCTCGCCGAGGCCGTGGACGAGCGCGATCGCCTTCGCGGCGGCCGGACCCTCGATCCCCGGCGTCTGCTCCCGGCCGCCGCTGGAGAGGACCACATCCATCGCCGTCCGCGCGTACTTGTAGGCGGCCTCGAGCGTCACGCCGCCCGAGTCCTTCTGGCCCCAGCCGCGCAGGCCGCCGAGGAGAAAGTAGGTGAAGAGGCCGTGCCGGGCGCGATCGAACGGCCCGCTCATCTGGTCGCTCGCGGCCCCGGTCAGGATCACCCCCCTCGTGAGCCCCGCGAGCGCCACGAGCGGCAGGAGCGGCCGCAACCCGCGGGCGATCTCGCCGCCCGCCCGCCCGCGGCCCGAGAAGCAGGCGTCGAGGACCACGACGACGTGGCGCGCCCGCGAGGCGTTGAGCTGGCGGACGAGCCAGCCCCGCGTGACGCTGCGCGCCGCGACGCTCTCGGGGGTCTCTTTCGCGTCCACCCCGACGAGGAGGCCGTCCTGGCCCGACGGGTCCGGCGCGCCGTGGCCCGCGAAGTAGAACCAGAGCGTGCCGCCGGGCCCGACCTGCGCCGCCCGCTTCCTCACCGCCTCCTCGATCTCCTCCTTCGCGGGGTCCTCCTTGAGGAGCGAGACCCGCTCCACCGGCACGCCCCGGTCGAAGACGAGGAAGCTCCAGAACGCGTAGGCGTCGCGCGCGGCGAACGGCACGTGCGGGACGAAGACGTACTTCTCGATCCCCACCACCACCGCGGCGTCCTGCGAGGCCGGCGACGAGACGGTCTCGGGCCAGCCGTCATCCACCGACGGGAGCGCGGACGAGAGCGCGAGGGCGAGCAGCGCGAGCAACGGGCAACCTCCTGTCCGCGCAGCCTGCCACCTGCCCGACCGGCGATCAAGCAGGGGGCCCGCGCCCAGGCGGTGGGCGCCTGCCGGAACCAGCAGCCATCCACGCTAAGGAGAGCGCTGATCGGGGCGCTGGCGAGCGGCCGTCCGGGCGAGATCACCGCTCGTCTAGGCGAGATCAGCGCTCGTCAGGGCGAGATCAGCGCTCGGCAGGGCGATCGGCTTCGACAATAGGCGATGAACCCGCAAGGATTCCAACGCGTTGCGCCACTTTCGCCGTTCTGAGGGTGCGCCGCGGCGCAGCCCGTCGATCTTCCCAATGGTCGCCCAAGGGCCAGAGCAGCACCCATCGCCCACCGATCCTGCCGGCGAGCCACGACGACCTTAGGCCCCCAAACCCCTGATTCCTCAAGAAGCGATCACCCTGTGTGAGGCGCGGCCCTGGCCGGCGAGATAAGGTGCAGCTCCAAAGCTTCGCTCTTGGCCCCAGAGCAGACGGAGCGAGGACCGGAACCGTACGATGGTTGTACGGTGAGGACCGCAGCGACCGAGCAACGAAGCAGATCCGCCCTTCTCGACGGATCAGGGCAAACCCCATCGCTTGACGGGAGGACCCCGCCGGCCTAATACGCCGGCCCCATGTCCGAAGGGCCGGAACGGTTCGCCGCGCTCGCGCTCGCCTGCGCGGGGGTCTCGCGCAAGCAGGCCGAGGATCTCGCGCGATCGTTCGGCAGCCTCACCGCCGCGCTGCGCGCGACGGCGGCGGAGCTCGAACGCGCCGGGCTCGCCCCCGCGGCGGTACGGCGGGCGGGCGGCGGCGGCGCGGCGCGGGCGGGCGAGGAGGCGCTCCGGGCGACCGAGGCTTCGGGGGGGCGCGCGCTCCTCCCCGGGGACGCCGGCTGGCCGGCCGCCTTCGACGAGGTCTCGCCGAGCCCGGCCGTGATCTTCGTCCTCGGGGCGCTCCCCCGGGTCCCGTTCGCCGGCGTAGTCGGGGCGCGGCGGGCGGACGCGTATGGCCTCGACTTCGCCCGCGCGCTGGGCTCGGAGCTGGCCGCCGCGGGGGTCGGCGTCGTCTCGGGCGGGGCGCTCGGCATCGACGGGGCGGCCCACGCCGGGGCGCTCTGCGCGGCCGGGGCGACCGTCGCGGTCCTCGGCTGCGGGATCGACGTCCGCTACCCGCCCGAGAACGCGCAGCTCCAGGACGAGATCGCCGCCCGCGGCGCGCTCCTCTCCGAGCTGCCGCCCGGCACCCCGCCCGCCGCCGCCCACTTCCCCCGCCGCAACCGGCTGATCGCCGCGCTGGGTCGCGCCCTCGTCGTCGTGCGGGCGGCCGAGCGGTCGGGATCGCTCGTGACCGCGCACGAGGCGCGCAAGCTCGGGCGGCCGCTGCTCGCGGTCCCCGGGCCGGCCGGCGATCCCCTCGCCCGCGGCACGAACCTCCTCTTGCGCGAGGGCGCCCGGATGTGCGAGGGCGCCGCGGACGTGCTGGCGGCCATGGAAGAGGGCGAGCGCGGCCGGGAGGTCGCCGTCGCGCCGGAGCCGCGCGCAGAGCGGCGGCGCGGGGACGGCTCCTCCCCCCCCGAGGCGCCGCCCCACCCCCTCCCTCCCTTGCCCCCCGACGAGGCCCGCGTCTTCGACCTCCTCTCCGCGGTCCCCGTGACGCTCGACGCCATCGGCCGGACGGCGGCGCTCGAAGCGGCCCGGGTCTCGGCCGCCTTGACGCGGCTCGAGCTGCTCGGGCTCGCCGCGAGGGCCCCCGGGAATACGTTCCGGCGGCAAGACCCTCCATCATGAGGAGCCCATGAAAACCACCAGCGCGAAGAAGCCAGCAGGGGAAGCCGCCGCCCGCAAGGCCCCCCGGGGAGCTCTCGTCGTCGTCGAGTCGCCGTCGAAGGCGAAGACGATCAAGAAGTACCTGGGACGCGCCTTCACCGTGAAGGCCTCGGTCGGTCACGTCAAGGACCTGCCGAAGAGCAAGCTCGGCGTCGACCCCGACCACGGCTTCGCGCCGCAGTACGTGGTGCTGGAGAAGAAGAAGAAGGTCCTCTCGGAGATCAAGAAGGCGGCGCGGGCGGCGGAGCGCACCTTCCTCGCCACCGACCCCGACCGCGAGGGGGAGGCGATCGCCTGGCACATCGCCGAGGAGATCGGCGAGGGCGTCACGGTCGCGCGGGTCCTCTTCAACGAGATCACGAAGAAGGCGATCCTCGCGGCCATCGAAGCACCGCGGCCGCTCGACCGCGACAAGTTCGACAGCCAGCAGGCGCGGCGCGTCCTCGACCGGCTCGTCGGCTACCAGATCTCGCCGATCCTCTGGGCGAAGGTGCGCCGCGGCCTGTCGGCGGGGCGGGTGCAGTCGGTGGCCGTACGGCTCGTGCTGGAGCGCGAGCGCGAGATCCGGGCGTTCGTGCCGGCGGAGTACTGGACGATCGAGGCCGATCTCGCGGCGAAGCTCCCGCCGCCGTTCACGGCGCGGCTCACCCGGGTGGACGGCGCGAAGGCGGAGATCACGGACGGCGCGCGCGCCGGGGAGATCGAGCGGCGCCTCTCGGCCGCGGCCTGGTCGGTCGCGGGCGTCGACCGGCGCGAGCGGAGGCGCCATCCGCCCGCCCCGTTCATCACCTCGCGCCTCCAGCAGGAGGCGGCCAACCGCCTCCACTTCACGGCGAAGAAGACGATGACCCTCGCCCAGCGGCTCTACGAGGGCGTGGAGCTGGGGGAGGAAGGCTCGGTCGGCCTCATCACGTACATGCGGACCGACTCGGTGCGCCTGTCGGCCGACGCGGTCGCCGCGGCCCGAACGCTCATCGGCCGGCAGTACGGGGCCGAGTACGTGCCCGAGGCGCCGAACGTCTTCCGCAGCAAGAAATCGGCGCAGGACGCCCACGAGGCCATCCGGCCGACCTCGGTCGAGTGGACACCCGAGCGGGTGGGGCCGCTGCTCGAGCCCGACCTCGCCCACCTGTACGAGCTGATCTGGCGCCGCTTCGTCGCCTGCCAGATGGCCTCCGCCGTCTACGACCAGACCGCCGTGAACATCGACGCCCGCGCGCCGGACGGCGCCAGCGCGCTCTTCCGCGCGACCGGGACGATCCTCAAGTTCGCGGGCTACCTGGCCGTCTACGGCCAGCAGGCCGATGAGGTGGAGGAGAAGCCGGAGGGCGCCGGGGCCGAGGAGGAGGCCGGGGCGGAGTCGGCCGCCGAGCTGCCGCCGCTCGCGCCCGGAGACCCGCTCATCCTGGACAAGCTCCGGCCCGAGCAGCACTTCACGGAGCCCCCTCCCCGCTTCACCGAGGCGTCGCTCGTGCGCGAGCTGGAAGAGAAGGGCATCGGGCGCCCCTCCACCTACGCCGCGATCCTCTCGACCATCCAGGAGAAGGACTACGTGGCCAAGCTCGACGGCCGGTTCCGCCCGACCGAGCTGGGGACGCTCGTCACCGACCTGCTCGTGCAGGCGTTCCCGCGCGTCATCGACGTCGGGTTCACCGCGGGCCTGGAAGAGCGGCTGGACGAGATCGCCGAGGGGCGCGTGCCCTGGGTGCAGGTGCTCGAGGACTTCTACTCTCCCTTCAAGGAGGAGGTCGCCCGGGCCTCGGCGCAGATGCGCGACGTGAAGCGCGAAGAGGTCAAGACCGACCTCACCTGCGAGAAATGCGGATCACCGATGGTCATCAAGTGGGGCAAGCGGGGGCGGTTCCTCGCCTGCTCCGCCTACCCCCAGTGCAAGAACACGAAGGACTTCCGCGAGGCGGAGGGGCAGATCATCCCGGTGCAGGAGAACGAGACGACCAGCGAGACCTGCCCGAAGTGCGGGGCGCCGATGGTCGTCAAGCGCGGCCGCTTCGGCCGCTTCCTCGCGTGCAGCCGCTATCCCGAGTGCAAGACGAGCAAACCCTTCGCGATCGGCGTCCCCTGCCCCGAGTGCAAGAGCGGCCAGCTCACCGAGCGGCGGAGCCGGCGGGGGAAGATCTTCTTCGGCTGCAGCCGCTACCCCGACTGCAAGTTCGCGGTCTGGGATCGCCCGGTCGCCGAGACCTGCCCCGAGTGCGGCAGCCCGTACCTGCTCGAGAAGCACAGCCGCGGCGGCGAGACGGCCCTCGTCTGCCCCAACGCGGGGCGCGGGGGAACCTGCCACCACCGCCGGACCCTCGGGGAGCAGCCGGCGGCGGCCAACGAAGGCGTGGTCCCAGGGTAGCCCGCGGGCTCAGTGGAGGACTTGCGCTTCCGGGCGTGCCTCGCGGGAGGTTTCGAAGGAGCGGAAGCGGACGCCGATTCCGCGGAGCTGTTCGATCCGGCCCTTCGCGCCGCCGTACTCCAGCGCGCACTGGTAGCGGACCTCGCCGCGGGCGACGATCTCCGCCGACCCCTCCGCCGTCGTGAACGTCACCACGACCGGCGAGCCGAGGGGGAAGAGTCCCGCGGTCTCGATGAACATGCCGCCGCTCGAGATGTTACGGGCCACGCCGCGGGCGATGCCGTTCTCGCCGGCGAGGTAGACTGGGAAGACCTTGTCGAAGCGGTTGCTGCGCCTGCGGTCCGGCATCGGTGCCTCCGGGGAGATTCTCTCACGCCTGCGAAGAGCCTGCACCCGGAGTCGGGGGTAGTCAAAAAAACCACCCGCGAGGCGTCATGGCTCCTTCGAGAGCACTTCGCCCGCGACCGGATCGGTCCAGTAGAGCACGCCACCCTGGAAGACGAAGTCGAAGACGGCGCTCTCCGAGACGAGGTTGACGTACGGGCCGCCGGCGACCGGGACCTCGGAGATGAGCTGCTGCGACGCCCAGACCACGTCCTCCGAGTCCGCGTCGACGCGGTCGGAGTTGGGCGGCGCCTGGGAGAGCGGCGTCGTCTGGCGGGTCTGCAGGTCGAGCAGGTAGACCCAGCCGCCCTTGGGCCAGCAGAGGTCCTGCGTCGTCAGGGCGAGCCGCCGCCCGCTGCCGTCGGACGCGAGCCCCACCACGCGGCCGACCTCGGCGGTCTCCGAGGCGTAGACGCTCTGGGGGCTGCCGCCGTCCACCGGCACGCTCGCGATCCGCGCGCCGCCGGCCCACTGTCCGGTCGAGCAGTTCGGGGGTGGCCCCAGCTCGGTGAAGTAGACGGAGGAGCCGATCACCGCGAGATCGTGCGGCGTCTGAAGTCCCGAGGCGAGGGTCGTGGGATCGCCGCCGGGAGCGGGGATCGACATCACCCTACCCGTGCCATTCTCCGAACCCTGGTCGATCCAGAAGACCGTCCCCGCCGAGACGACCACCCTCCCAGGCTGGTCTTGCCCCGGGGCGAGCACCGAGACGCCGCCGTCGAGGGCCACCGCGAGCAGCCGGCCGCCGGCGGCGTCGGTCGCGAAGAGCGTGGTCCCGTCGGTCGCGAGCCAGCGCGGGTCGCCGAGGCCGGAGGCGAGCACGCGCGCCTCGCCGCCCGCGGGGATGGCGACGATCTCGCCCGTCGCGGAGTCGGCCGCGTAGACGGTGCCGCCCGACACGACGATGCCCGCGGGCGAGCCCAGGCCCGCGGCGAGGACGGTGGGCTCGGACGCCTCGGGCGCGACGCCCGAGTCCGGGCCGGCGTCGTAGGGCACGCCCCACGCCCCATCATAGGCCCCGGCGTCGGCGAGAACCGATCCCGCGTCGGAGGGCGGGACGGAGCCGCCGTCCGCGGAGGGCGCGGTCGGCCCGCCGCAGGCGAGGAGCCCGGCGCAGAGGAGCGCGAGGGGCGCCACGTGTGCCAGGCCGCCCGCATCCTTGGCTCGCGCGTCCGCCATCGGGCTCAAGGATACGCGCATCGGAATCCCACCCCGGGGGAGCGCAGATCCGGATCGGCCGGCCAGCGCGCGGTCGTGCGCAGCGAGATCCCCAGGTCGCGGTAGCCGCCGCCCCGGACGACCTTCGGCGCGCCGCCGTACCGACCGCCGTCCTCGTCGACGGGATTCACCTGCGGCGCGGCCGGGTAGCCATCGTAGCTGTCGAGGACCCACTCGGCGACGTTGCCGGCCATGTCGTGCAGCCCCTCGGGCGTGTCGCCCAGCGGGTGCGTGCCGACCGGGCGCGGCGCGTCCGCGCAGTCCACGTCGCCGGTGAAGAAGACCGCCTGCTCGCAGGACGGCCCGCCGCCGTCCGGCGGCCACGGATAGACACGGCTCTCGGCGCCCTTGGCGGCGAACTCCCACTGCGCCTCGGTGGGGAGGTCGCCGCCCATCCAGAGGCAGAAGGCGCGAGCGTCGTACCAGGTGACGTAGCTCGCGGGGAGCGTGCCGCCGTCGGGGACCGGAGCATAGTCCGCGGTCGTGGGGCCGACCACGACGGGCATCAGCGACGACCAGTGACCGAGTCCGCCGGACCAGGAGAGGAAGGTCGCGTACGCCTGGGCGGTGACCTCGGTCCGATCGATCGAGAAGGCGTCGAGCGTGACCTCATGAGGCGGCAGCTCATTCACCCACCAATTGGAGCCGTTCGGATCCTGCACGCCGCCGTCGAATCCCTCCCAATAGGTGGTCGCGCCGAAGCGGACGACGCTCCCCGGATCGAGCGGCGGATGAGCGGGCGGCTTCGCGGGTGGGGTCGGACAGCTCGCGCCGGCCGGCAGGACCGATCCGGCGTCCACCGCCGGGGAGGAGGAGGGGGCGGCCTTGCCCGCGCACGCGGCGAGGAGGAGCGCGAGGAGGGCGCGAGACGTGGGGAGGGGCTTCACGGGCTCCCTCCGGGGAGCGGCAGCGGATGGGCGGAGAGGAAGTCCCAGATCGGCTGGTTGAGCCAGCTCTGCCAGCGGTGCGTGACGCCGGGAAGGTCGTAGAAGAGGAAATCCTGCCCCTCCACGTAGCCGGCCTTCACCAGCGTGTCCACGATGTCCTTGCCCGAGCAGAACGGCACGTCCTGGTCGGCCTCGCCGTGGACGATCACGCCGGGGATCCTCCGGCCGGTGGCCGCCGCCATGACGCGGTCGAAGCCGTTGACGTCGGCGAAGCCCGATTCGCAGTCGTAGCCGGCGATCAGGCCCGGCAGCTCGTAGGCGAGGATGATCGCCTCCCCGGCCCCGCGCGAGTGGCCGGAGACGAAGATGCGGCTCCGGTCGACATTATAGAGCCCCTCGAGCTGCGCGGTGAGCTTGCGGACGAAGTCCACGTCCGGGTCGGCGCCCCAGTCGCCGACGGGTTCCCACTCGGCGTAGTTCGGGTCGAGCGAGCAGGCCGGGCAGCAGGAGGTCTGCGTCGCCCCGGCCCCGTAGACATACCAGGCCCAGACCCATCCGCCCGCCTGCGGACCGAAGTCGCGCCAGTCGGCTTCCAGCAGCACGGCGATGAAGCCGTTCTGGTCCGCGGTGCGCTCGATCTCCGTGTAGGAGGCGAGCGTATACATCGACAGCCGAAAGCCGCCCATCACGTAGAGGATCGGCGCGGGCACCGCGGGATCGTAGCGCTGCGGCACATAGACGCGGAAGAACCGCTGGATCTCCGTGTTGGGTCTCGGGCCGGCGGCGGTGAGGCTCCCGTCCCACGTCCCGCGGACGCCCCCGGTTCCGTTCGAGCCGTTCGCGGCCGGAACGGCCGGCGGACCGGCGGGCGGAGGCGGCGCGCCGCGGAAGCTGCACGCGACGGGGGCGAGGTCGGGATCCTTCGCGCAGACGGCTGCGCAGTCCACCGCGTCCGTGCCGAGCGGACAGACGCGCGGCTCGTCGCAGACGCCGTCGTCCTCGTAGGGACAGACTGGACAGTCGGCGCGCGCGACGCCCGAGACGGCGGCGAAGAGCGCCACGGCCCGTGCCGCGAGAAGCCGCCGAACGCGCACGGCCGTGAACTATGGCAGGGCGCGCGCGCCTGTCAAGCGGGCGCGGAACGGCAGAGCGCCGCCAGCCGGTCCTTCTTCGCGAGCTTGAGCTTCTTCAGCCGCGTCGCCTCGGCCTCCTCCGCGACCGAGAGGTGCGAGCGCCGCGTCAGTGCCGACAGCCTTCCCTCCAGCTCTTCGTGCTCCCGCCGCAAGTCGGCGATGAGCGCCGCGATGTCCATCTTCGATTCGATCATGCCACGCCTCCGTAAGAGGACGCCGCCCAGCGTAACGCCGGTGATGCCGGTGTCAACGGGGCCCTGCGGAGGAGCCGGGCACCATCGGTCCGAACGTCGCGGCGCCCGCGGCAGCGTAAGGTCGCGCCGCGCTCGCGCTGGCGCGGGCAGCCGGTCGCTCCCGAACCGGCGCCTTCCATGAGCCGTTGCGCCGACCTGCCGGAAGCGGCGGGCCATCCGTCTTTCCGCTTGCTCTTTTCGTTTGAGCAAGGTACTTCTCGCGTCGTTTCGCGTGGTCCCAACCAAAACGAGGTCCCCATGAAGGCGAAGAAGCTCCTCCCATTCCTCCTCCCCGCGCTGGCGCTCGCCGCTTCCGGCTGCGGCGGCGGTGATTTCTGCTCGCAAATCCAGAGCTTCTCGACCAAGGCGCAGGGATGCGCGAGTGGCAACACGTCGGTTACGGTGACCGTTCCTCCGAATTGCGAGGCAAACTTCGCGAAGTGCTCCGCGGCCGACCAGGCGAAGCTCAACAGCTACGCCTCCTGCGTGGGCAAGCTCTCCGCCTGTACCCCGTCGACCGCCGCGGACTTCGCGGGAGGCACGGTAGCGTGCGCGGCGCAAGACATGACGAGCGTCAGCGCCACCTGCTTGACCGACCTCGGCATGGGCGCCAGCTCCTCGGGAGGCACGTCGGGCACCTCCAGCGGCGGCACGAACGGCAGCAGCACGTCCGGGACCGGCAGCGTGTCGAGCAGCAGTTCCAGCAGCGGTTCCACGAGTGGCAGCACCAGCGGCGGCTCCACGAGCAGCACCAGCAGCGGCGGGACGAGCGGCGTTTCGAGCAGCGGGGTCTCCAGCAGCGGCAACTCGAGCAGCGGCGCGGTGGACGCCGGCTGCACGCCGCAGCCGCAGCCGGCGGGCAGCGCCTGTTTTTATGGGCAGCCGGCAGCGACCGATGCTGGAACGCCGGCGGCCGGCGACGCGGGCGTGCAGGGCCTCGGCACCACTTGCAACCCGACGGCCGCCACCGACTCGTGCGCCCAGTACGGTCTCGTCTGCAACCAGAACTCCAGCACCTGCCAGATGCCGAGCGAGTTCGAGCCGTGCAGCACGACGACCGGCTGCGCGACGGCGCAACTGAAGTGCATGAGCGGCGTCTTCAAGTCGGACGCTTGCCTGTATCCCTGCACCACCACGGCCGATTGCCCTGATCCGGTCACCTCCTGCATCAGCGCGGGGCAGGCCGGTCACGTCTGCATCTACTCCTTGTGCGGACCGAACGCTGCCGCGTTCGGCGGCAGCGCGAACGGCACCACGTATTACGCGCCGTGCACCAACGCGACGCCCAACGACGGGACCTGCATCCCGGCTCAGACCGGAGGGAATCCGCCGGACATCGGCGTCTGTCAGCTCAACGGGACCGCCGCCGCAGGCCAGGCGTGCAGCACGCAGCGTTCGGACGCCGGCACGAACCCGCCCCTGTGCGCCAACGGCGGCTTCTGCTTCGCGCCGTCGGGCAACACCGGGACGTGCTTCTCGCTCTGCAACGCCAGCACGAACCCGGCGACGGCGGGCGCGGCCTGCGGACCGGCCTGCCCCGTGGGCGATGGCTGCCTGTCCGCGGGACCCGGATCGTTCTGGGGTCTCTGCCTCAAGAGCTGCACGAGCGCGAGCGATTGCTCCGGCGGCCTCTCCTGCGTCCAGTGATTCTCGCGCGAGGGGCCGGAGGCTCGCTCCTCCGGCCCCTCGCCGCTTGCCCGACCGCCGTCTTCGCGGTAGCTTCACCCGTTCCATGGGGTGTTAGTTAAGTTGGTTATAACGCCGGCCTGTCACGCCGGAGGCCACGGGTTCGAGTCCCGTACACCCCGCCTGTTTCCCCCCTCTGAACCGTTCCCATGGCGCTCTCCGATTTCTTCTCAGCCGAAGGCAAGCTGCGCCGGCTCGGGAAGAAGGTCACCGAGAAGTACGGCCCCCCAGAGAACCGGCAGAAGGTTATCGAGCAACTCGCGCAGATGGACACGCCCGAGGCGCTCTCGACCCTGCTCCTGCGCTTCACCATCAACTCCGATCCGTCGATCACGGACGCAGAGGAGAAGCAGCACGTCTTCGACCTCGTCCTCGACGCGGGAGAGAAGGCCGTCGGTCCGCTCAGGGACTTCGTCCGCCGGCAGGAGTCGATCTCCTGGGCTCTGCGGCTGCTTGCCGAGTTGCTGCCCGCGGAAGAGGTGACCGCCATCGTGATCTCCGAGCTGACGCGCCTCGGCCCCGAGTACACGCGCGACCCCGAGAAGAAGGTCCAGCTCATCAACTGGCTCGCCGAACACCGCGGCGAGCCTCCCGACGCCCGGGTCGGTCCGCTGCTGCCACAGTTCCTCGACGACATGAGCGACGACGTCAAGCTCGCGGCCCTGCGCGCGATCGTCGCTGAAAGGCTCGAGACCGCGCGCGAGCACCTCCTGACCGCGTTCGTCCATCCCGACCAGAGCGCGCGCGTCCGACAGGCGCTCGCCGCCGCCCTCGCCGACAGCGGCTTCGGCGTGCAGGGCTACCGGGAAAAGGTCGAGGCCTTGCTGCTGGAGCCATACTACGTCGACAAGACGGGGGTCGTGAAGCGGCGGTGACCGGCGCGACGCATCCTTTTTTGCGCTCCCCCTGACATGGATGTCGCTGTTTTTGTCTCCCCGAACAGGTAGCTGGCAGCCGGCTCAAGAGCTTGCACGTTCGCACCGACTTTGCATAACTTGCTTCGTCCCCATTCCCGGGGACATTGATCTAGAGGAGGCGTCATGACTTGGAAAGACCTGCTGTTCGCCAGCGTTCTCACCCTGACGAGCACCGCGCTCGCCGCGGAGAACCGTCCCGCGGCGACCTCGGCCCCGGCAACGGCGCATGCCCGCCGTGCGGCTGCCACGGCTACGCCCACGAAGCTCCTGACCGCCCACGCCAACCGGGTCGACGGCGCCGCCGCCTCGGTCACAACCGAAGGGCGCAAGATCGCGTTCGTCGCGCAAGCCAAGAAGGGCAAGTCCCTGTCCAAGGCCGGCCACGGCGGCACCGCCGACTCGGCCGCGGCCTCCGCGAACGGTCGCGGCAACCGGATCGACGGCAGCGTCGCGTCAGCCACGACTGAGGGACGGAAGATCGCCTTCGTCGCGCAGGCCAAGAAGGGCAAGTCGTTGTCCAAGGCCGGCCATGGCGGCGGGGACAAGGACTCCGCCTCGGCGCCCGCGACCGGACACCACGCCGCCGCGGTCGAGCAGATCGGCTCGAACAACCGTGAGGCGCAGGTCGTCGCGCAGGCCGCCAAGGCAAAGGCCGAGCACAACGCCAACGGCCGCCCGAGCAACGAAGACGTGAACACCCACGGATCGTTCCGGAGCGGATTAAGCGGCGCGATGCACCTCTCGCAGGGCAGCCGTTCCTTCGGCGGGATGCTCCAGCGACTCTCCCCCCGCGAGCGGGCGACCCACTGCACGCACGGCGGCGGCTGCATGTAGTTGCGGGCCTCCGTCCGTCTCTCGGCAGTTCTCCGGCCCGCCCCGTTCGAGGCTTCGCGAACGGGGCGGGTCGTCTTGTTCGTCCTCAACGAGGATCGGGACGTCGACGGACTCGCTCCACCGCGCTCTGCACGTCTCCCACGCGGCGCATCCTCGTCAGCAGGACGAGCTGCACGAACGGGTACAACGCGCCCTCCCGCGGCCCGGGCTCCAGCCCCTCCAGATCTCGCGGATGGACTCGAAGAACTCATCGAAGAAGGCGGCGGTCCCGAGCGCGTAGATCCTCCCCACCGCACGCTCTCGGTGTAACGCCTCAGCCACCTGCCCGTCGTCCCGCGTCGCCGTCTGCCCGCCCGACAGATCCGCCAGCCGCCTCGTCCGATCCTCCTTCCTCGCACTTTCCCGCGGCACGTCACCGGGGCTGCGCGTCGCCCGGTTTTGTGTTCGGCGATTTTCGCGCCCTCGCCCCGCTATGCTCCCTCCGACCACCGCAGGCCGCCCCGGCCTGCTCCGAATCTCCATTTCCCCTTGCGGTCGGGGCCGTTTGGGCGTAGGACAACCGGTCAACGGCCGGTTCGGCCAGGAGCCAAACGATCCGCGGGGCGTCGTTCGCCTCGCCATTGAAGGAGAACGCACATGGTCTCGTCCAGGACGTGGATGAAGAGGGTGGTCATGGGGCTCGCGGCGGGGGCGATCGGCCTTACCGCTTGCACCAAGGAAGAGGCGCCGCCGGCGCCCGCCCCACAGCCGGCCGCAGCCAAGCCCGCCCCCACCGCGACACCTTCTCCCGCCGCGGCGCCGGCCGGAGGAACCTATACCGAGACCACCGTCACAAACGGGGGAACGATCGCGGGGACGGTCGCCCTGACGGGCAGCGCGCCCAAGCTGGAGCCGCAGACGCGTAACAAGGACCCGAAGGTCTGCGGAACCACCGGGCCGAACGAGACGTTGCTCGTGGGCGCGGGTGGAGGCGTGCAGAACGCCATCGTGTGGCTCACCGACATCCACTCGGGCAAGAAGCTCGTCCCGGCGACGAGCACGCTCAACCAGACCAAGTGCGGGTTCTCTCCGCACGTCCAGGCGCTGCCGGTGGGCAGCAGCCTCACCGTGATCAACAGCGATCCCGTCCTGCACAACGTCCACGCCTCGCTCGGCGCGACCACGGTGTTCAACTACGCGATGCCCATCGTCAACCAGAAGATCCCGACGAAGCTCACCAAGGCGGGCATCGTTCGGCTCAAGTGCGATGTCCACGGCTGGATGAACGGCGCGATCGGGGTGATGCCGAACCCGTATTTCGCGGTCACCGGGGCAGATGGGTCGTTCACCATCGCCGACGTCCCGCCGGGGACGTACACGGTCCACGCGTGGCACGAGACGCTGGGCGACCGCGACACCCAGGTGACGGTTCCAGCAGGTGGCAAGGCCCAGGCAGACCTGAAGTACGCGGTGAAGTAGTCCAGCCTCTTCCCGTGCTAGCGCGCCCGCCCAGTGCGGGCACCGGGAACACGGGCCCTCGCCGCCGCGAGCAGCAGCGCGAACGTCGCGCTGACGGCCGCGGCGGCGAGCAGCAGATGGAGCCAGGGGCCGAGCGGGGCCCCGCTGGCGATCCCGAGCGACCAGAGCGTCGCGAGGATGATGGCGAGAGTCCAGAGCACTTCGCGCAAGGTGGGGCCGCGCGAGCACGGGAGGCAAGGGGCGAGGCCAGGGGGGTAGTACACCTTCCCACCAGCCGGGCATAGCCAGACGTTTGCGATCGCGGCCGAGGAGGGGTGCGCGGGTTGGCGCCTGGGCGTTCGCGAAGAAGCCTCTCGGGGAATCAGCGGTTGCAGCGCGAGGCTCGCTCTGGTCTCGGAGGAGGGAACGAGCACTCACCCCGTCTTATTCACGGTCCGGCTGCTGCGGCGTCCGATCCCGCTCCTGCGAAGGGCGTGCTCGCTCCTTCCTCCTGCGGCGTGCTTCAGCACGCCTCGTCGGTCGTCGCTGCGCTTGCCCTTCTCGGCTGCGGTCTCGAACGCCTCGCTACGCCGGACCGTGAATAAGACGGGCTCACCGCTTCGTTGCGCCGCTTGCACGTCTCGTTACAACGCCTTGCCGCGGGAGAAACGGGCGAACGGCCGGTTGTCCGCAGGGCCCGACGTACCGCCCCGGGATCCGCTGTGGAGGGGTGTTGAGAACGGCGCCCTGGCCGGCTCCCTTTCCGGGCCCCGGGATTGCGTAGGCAACTCGCCATCCCACGGAGCTTGAGGAGGCGGCATGGGGAACAAGAGGAACGAAGCCACTCGCGTCGCCTCCCGGTAGCCCGTTGGCCAGGCGGCCGGCCCTTGCCCCCGGATGGGACGGCCGCCAGTTTCAACCAGGTCTCGAGCAATGGGGGAATGAGATGCGGGCGAACGGACGTATCAGCACTCGAAAGGATCATGGAGGTAAAATGCAAGCGTCGCTCTCGAGGTCATCTTCTTCCGGAACGCTGGCCGTCTACTTGACGGAAATCAACCGCTTCCCCTTGCTCAGCCAGGACGAAGAGCGGCGGCTCGCCCGCATCTACCGGCGGAGCAATGATCCGCCCGCGGCCCAGCAGCTCGTCACGAGCAACCTGCGGTTCGTGGTCAAGGTCGCCTACGAATACCGCTCGTACGGATTGCGGATGGCCGACCTCGTCCAAGAGGGCAACATCGGCCTGATGAAGGCCGTCGAGAAATTCGATCCCGAGAAGGGCATCCGGCTGATCTCGTACGCGGTCTGGTGGATCCGCGCGTACATCCAGAACTACATCCTGCGATCCTGGTCGCTGGTGAAGCTCGGAACGACGCAGGCCCAGCGCAAGCTCTTCTTCTCCCTCGCCCGGACCAAGCGGGAGCTGTCGAAGCTCGCGGTCGAGGAGGAGGAATCGCCGAGCGCCCAACGCATCGCCCGCCGCCTGCGGGTCAAGCCGGACGAGGTCCTGGAGATGGAGCGGCGGATGGAGGGGCGTGACTTGTCGCTCGACGCGCCGATGGGTGAGGACGGCGGCAGCAGCCACGTGGACTTCGTCGTCTCGCGGTCGGCCGGGCAGGAGGAGCGGTTCGCCCAGGCCGAGGAGCGGGCCCTGGTCAACCGGCGCGTGGAGGAAGCGCTCCTGAGACTCGACGAGCGGGAGCGGTTCATCATCGAGCGGCGGGTGATGAGCGACCGGCCCATGACCTTCAAGGAGTTGGGCGCCCACTTCGGCTTTTCGCGCGAGCGCGCGCGGCAGCTCGAGATCCGCGCGAAGGAGAAGCTCAAGTACGAGTTGGGGCAACTCGTGACCGAGGTCGAGCTGCCCGCGGCCCCCGTGCCATCCCTGGCCGCCGAGGAGGCGCAGGTCAGCTAGCGTTCATTCAGGGCGCGGGCGAAGTTCCCGATCGAGAGCCACGGGGCCCGCTGGCGCAGCCGGCGCGCCATCTCCGGGAGGCCGAGCGGCTCGCCGCCCGCCCCCCGGCCGCGCGCGATCGCGACGTAGGCGGCCGGATCGATCGCCAGCGAGCGCGTCTGGAGCTGATCGACGCGCCGGCGCGCGATGAGATCGGCGAGCGCCTCGACCTCCCCCTCCCGGTCGGTCACCCCGGGGAACGTGAGGAGGTTCAGGGCGACGTAGACTCCGCGCGCGCGCGCGAACTGGATGGAGCGCACCACGTCGGAGAAGGAGTAGGAGCGGGGTGAGTAGTACGCTTCGTAGAGTCGCGGGTCGGCGGAGTTCAGGCTGATCCGCACGGCGTCGAGGCCGGCGTGAAGCAACCGATCGAGGGCATCGGGCAGACTCCCGTTGGTGTTCAGGTTGATGGAACCGCGCGGGGTCGCCCCGCGCATCTCCCCGATGGCTCGCTCGATCGTGTCCGCCGCGCACAGCGGCTCGCCTTCGCAGCCCTGGCCGAAGCTCACCATGACCCGACCCGTGGCGCGGGCGAGATGCCGGCCACCGATCTCCGCCAACTCCTGCCAGGCCGCCTTCTGCCCGATCCTCGGCTGGGATGCCGGCGCTCCTCCTTCCGGCTGGTCGGAGAGGCACCCGGCGCAGCGGGCGTTGCAGGCGTTGCTCGCGGGCAGCGCCCCCTCGTCGCGCCCGTAGAAGAGGTTCTGCGCCGTGAAGCACCGGTGGCGCAGGGCGCAGGTCGATAGCTGCCGGAGCAGCCGGCTGCCGGGATCTCCCGCGAGCCGCGCCTCGACGAGCCCGGGCAACTCGGGACCGGAGAAGCGCGCCGGGTCCCAGTGGCGGCGCCGGTCCGTCCGGAGGGCCGCGACGACGAATGATCCACCGGACCAGCCGGCCGCCGTGTACGCCCATTGCGGGAGCACCGGCGCGCTGGGGAGGCGATCGCCAGCGGGTAGGGCGGCCCGCGTCCAGCCAGGCGGGAGGACCGCGCCGACGGCGTGCGGCCGGAAGCGGCGGCCGCTGACGCGTAGCTCCTCCACGACGACGAAGCGGCGGCCTCCGGGATCGAAGCCGACTGGCCGCCAGCCCCGCAGGGTGGCCAGCGTCGCGCCCGCCGGCAGCGGCGCGAGCGGGCGCTCGATGCGCCGCCACGCGTCGCCCCACGCCACGGCCGCCTCGAGCGCGGGATGATCGAAGACCCGTCCGGCGTCGTCGGCACAGAGAAGGCGAGAGCGCATCGAGTGGTTGAAAGGGGGCCAGGCGTGGTGCTACGGTCCGCCACCCTCGAGAAGAAGGAGGTACGCCATGATTGTCGGAATTCCCAAGGAGATCAAGACGCGCGAGTACCGGGTGGGAATCGTCCCCGCGGGCGTCCGCACCCTCACCGCGCATGGCCACCAGGTCGTCGTCGAGCACGACGCGGGCGCCGGAGCGGGGATCGGCGATCCGGAGTTCCAGAAAGCGGGCGCCCAGATCGCACGCGACCCCACCGAGATCTGGGGGCGGGCGGACATGATCGTCAAGGTGAAGGAGCCGCTGCCGCCCGAGTACGAGTCGATTCGCGACGGCCAGATCATCTACACCTACTTCCACCTGGCCGCCGCTCCCGACCTCGCCGCCGTCCTGCTTACCAAGAAGGTCGCGGCCGTCGCCTACGAGACCATCCAGACCGCGGACGGCACCCTGCCCCTGCTCAAGCCGATGAGCGAGGTCGCCGGGAAGATGGCCCTCCAGGTCGGGGCGGCGTGCCTGGAGAAAGAGCACGGCGGCAAGGGCGTGCTGCTCGGGGGCGTTCCCGGCGTGAGGAGGGGACGCGTCGCCATCCTGGGTGCCGGCGTCGTCGGAACGAACGCAGCCAAGATCGCGGTCGGGTTGGGCGCCGAGGTCTCGGTGCTGGACATCAACCTCGACCGGCTCGGCTACCTCGACGACGTGTTCCTCGGCCGGGTCACCACCCTGTTCTCCGACACCGCCCAGATCGAGCGGGCCGTCGGCGACGCCGATCTCGTGGTGGGGGCGGTGCTCATCCCCGGCGCGCGGGCTCCGACGCTCGTGCCGGAGGCGCTGATCGCCGAGATGGGAGAAGGATCGGTCGTCGTGGACGTCGCCGTCGACCAGGGGGGCTGCATCGAGACCTGCCGGGCGACGACCCACGACAACCCGACCTACGTGAAGCATGGCGTCGTCCACTACTGCGTCGCGAACATGCCGGGGGCGGTGGCCGAGACCTCGACCTTTGCCCTCACGAACACGACCATCCCTTACGCAGTCCGGATCGCCGACCAGGGCTTGGCCGCGGCCGTCGCCGGGAGCCCGCCGCTCGCGCTGGGCGTCAACCTGTACGGCGGAAAGGTGACGCACGCCGCGGTGGCTCGCGCGCTCGACCGGCCCTACACGCCGCTCTCGGAGGCCCTGGCGCACGACCCCGGCCGCGAGAACGAAGCGCCGCGCCCGGCCGCCCGCCAGGCGTGATCGCCCACCCGGGAGCCCTCGCCGGCGAGCCGCTCCCCAGCCCGCCGTCCGAGGAATGGGAGCGAGGGCCAGCCTGTTAGAAGGGGTGGAAGGTGTTACATTAGCCTCAGCGGCGGCCGGCGGAAGGGCGGCGGCGTGAAGGAGTGAGAGTGTTCGACTTGAGGCAGAGCGACGACACCCGGCGGGAGTTCGAGGAGCTCGCGCTCCGCCATGTCGATCCGCTGTTTTCAGCGGCCCTGCGCCTGACCCGAAACGAGCGGGACGCCGAGGACCTGGTCCAGGACACCTACCTCCGGGCCTTCCGATTCTTCGACCGCTTCGAGCGCGGGACGAACATCAAGGCGTGGCTCTTCAAGATCCTGACGAACACGTTCATCAACCGCTACCGCCGACGCGTGAAGGAACGCAGCGTCGTGGAGGGCAGCGAGCGCGAGGCCGTCCACGAACGGTTCATGTCCCGCGACACGACCGACTACGCGCAGAACCCCGAACAGTATCTCTTCGACCGGCTACTCTCGGACGACGTGCTCGCGGCCATCGACGAGCTGCCGATCGACTTTCGCCTCGCCGTTGTCCTCGCCGACCTGCAGGACTTCTCCTACAAGGAGATCGCCGAGGTGCTCGGCTGTCCGGTGGGGACGGTGATGTCGAGGCTGTACCGGGGGCGGCGCCTCCTGCAGAAGAGCCTCGGCACGTATGCCCAGCAGTCGGGCATCGTGCCGGAGCACCCCGCCACGGACGCTCCCGCCGATCTGACCGCGTACCGGCGCCGTCGGTCTGGCACCGGTAATCACTAGCTTGCCGTGACCATGTCGTCGCTCCCGTTCGATCGTCCCTTCGGCTGCGGCGACGTCGAGCGTTTCGGCTTCGCCTACCTGGACGGCGAGTTCGAGCCGTCCGAGTGCTCCGCGATCGAGGCGCACCTCCACGAATGTCCGTCCTGCCGAGCCCAGATCGAGCGGGAGGCCGCGTTCCGGACCATGATCCGCTTGCACGCGCGGGGAGGACCAGGGGCTCCGGTCGCCCTGCGGCGGAGAATCACCGCCGGGCTCGACGGCGTCGAGCGCGAGATGTCGAAGCAACGTTTGTCCGAGGTCGTCGGGCGGGGCTGGCCGCCGGTCGCCGTCGGCCTCGCGGCGGCCGCGAGCCTGGCGCTGGTCTTCAACCACGTCACCCTCCAGGGCACCGCCCCCTGGGTCGTCGCCGACGCCGTCCGGCTGCACAACCGGGCGCTGCCCCTCGAGGTCACCGGCGACCTGAGCCGGCTGATGCCGCTCTTCCAGCGCCACTTGAGCTTCGCGGTCCGTCCCCCCGTCTTCCCCGCCGCCGGGGTCGCGCTCGTGGGCGGACGGCTCTCCCACCTCGGGGCGCGGGACGCCGCCTATCTCGAGTACGGAGCAGGCCCGGGCCGCCGCATCTCGCTCTTCATCGTCTCCGATCCGGAGCGCGACCTGCGGATCCGCGGGGCCCAGGTCCGCCGGATCGCCGACCGCGAGATCCTGCTGACGACCGTCCAGGGGTACAACGTGGCCGTCTGGCGGCGCAACGAGATCGTCTACTCGATGGTCAGCGACCTGGCGCGCTCCGAGACGCTGGCGCTCCTCAACGCGGCCCAGCCGCGCTAGCCCGCGGCCAGACGCCGGCCGCCCCGATCCGTCCGTTGGATGATGGGCTGCCCCGCCTGGCGCGGCGGGATGCCCGACGTTCCCGGGGATCGCCGAGCGCTGCACGACCGGGTTCCCGGAACCGAGAGGAGGCCCGCCACGCCGCTCGGCGCTCGTGACCAGCCCTGCGCCTGCCCATCCCAGAAGGTTGGTGTCCCATACCTGCCGTCGCGAGAAAGCCGAGACCTAAGGCGAGACGGGCGCCCGCGGAGTGAAGAGCGGAGACGTACTCTACAGTACGCTGAGCAGCGAAGCGACGAGGCCGCCCGTCGCAGCGAAGGGTTCGGCCTTCGCAGCAGGCAGCCATGGGACGCCAGCCTCCCAGCGCCACGCGGGGGAGCTCCCCCAGTTCCAGGGGACGAGTCGTTAAAGCTTCACAGCACCCTCCCGCTCCCACGACCCGGAGGTTCCGCCGCCCTTCGACTCACGAGCGTCCCGACGCCTACGGCTTGCGTTCGACGTTCGGCTCGTCGCTCGCGAAGTGCTCGGGCTTCCCGCGAGACGCGACCCTTGCCGGCGAGAAGGGTGCGGCTCCCCAGCTTCGCTCTTGGCCCCAGCAGTCGATGCGCGCTCATCGACGGAGCAGGGGACGTCACCAGGGTTTGACACCCCGGGGGCACCCCTCTAGGATTTCATTGGATCGTCCGCCCTCTCCGTGGGGTCCCAATGCCCAAGACCATCCTTCTCATCGACAACGATTCGGACCTGGTGGGAACGCTGGCCGGCGTGCTGGAGGAGCGGGGGTTCTCCGTCCTCAAGACCGCCGATGGAAAGGAGGGCATCGATCTCGCCCGGTCGCGCCTGCCGGATCTCGTCGTGGTGAGCGTGGAGCTGCCCAAGACGTCCGGCTACACGATCTGCAGCAAACTGAAGAAGGACGACGCCTCCCGCGTACGAGCCATCCCGGTCGTTCTCACCTCCTCCGAGGCGAAACCCAAGACGTTCGAGGACCACCGTAAGCTCAAGGTGGGCCGGGCGGACGAGTATCTACTCAAGCCCTATTCGCCCGGCGCGCTCATCGAGAAGATCGAGACGCTGATCGGCCTTCCGGAGGATCATCCGTCCACGGATCCGGATGGCGTGCCGTTCGACGCATCGGGGTTGGCCGAGGAGATCTCCATGGGGGACGAGCCCATCGTGATCGACGAGGCGGACGAGGTCCTCCCGACCGACGAGAGCCCGACGCCGGCGACCTTGCCCGGCGACGAGGACCTCGCGGTGCTGGACGCGGCCTTCGACGGGCTCGAGGAGAAGGACGACGCCGGCCTCGGCCGGCACGGCGCCCCACCGCCCCCGCCGCCCGCCGCGCTCCTCCCGTCGGAGGAGGCCGCGGCCCCCGCTCCTCCGACCTCGCGGCCGGCGTCCGGGCGTGACAAGGACTATTTCGCACTCAAAGAGCGGCTCGCCCAGCGCGACCGGGAGCTGCTCAAGGTCCGGGAAGAGTTGAACGAGAAGGATCGCGAGCTGGTCGAGGAGCGCGAGAAGCAGACCAGCCTGGAGCAGGAGCTCGCGCGCGTGGAGGCCGAGTTGGAGCAGCGGGACGGCCAGCTCCGGACCCTCCAGCAACGGCTCGACGCGCTGTCGGCCGCCCAGAAGCGGGCCGAACGCGACCTCGCCGCAGCGCGTGATGAAACGCGCGCGCTGCCCGCGAAGGTCCAGGGACTTGAGCAGGACCTGGCGCAGGCCCGCGCCGCGGTCGGCGCCCGGGAGGCCGAGGCTGGCCGCCGCGAAGGCGAGCTGCGCAGCCGGATCGAGGACGCGAACCGCCGTGCCGCGGCCATGGAGGAGAATGCCGCGCGGAGCGAAGAGCGGGCCGCGACCGCGCTCGAACAGGTCAAGGCCGATCAGAAGGTCAAGGAGCGGGTCGCGAAGGCGCTGAAGATCGCCCTCCAGCTCATCGAGGAGCCGCCGGCCCAGAAGACGGACGAGCCGCGAGCGTGAGCCGCTGCCGCCACCGGCCCGGATGCCCTAGCCTCTAGCCGTGCAGCAAATCGCCCCGAACGTCTCCGCCGTCGCCTGGGCACAGGAGGCGCTCGACCTCGTCGAGCGGATCGTCGTGGGCAAGCGCGCCGTGGCTGAGCAATCTCTCGTCGCGGTGCTCGGCGGGGGCCATGTCCTCATCGAGGACGTCCCGGGCGTCGGCAAGACCACGCTCGCGAGGACGCTGGCCGTCGCGCTCGGCCTGCGCTTTGCCCGCGTCCAGTGCACCTCCGACTTGTTGCCCTCCGACATCCTGGGCGTGACGATCTTCGAGCAATCCCGCGGCGCGTTCCTCTTCCGTCCCGGTCCGATCTTCCACGAGGTCGTCCTGCTCGACGAGATCAACCGCGCCTCGCCGCGCACCCAGAGCGCCCTGCTCGAGGCGATGGCCGAGGGCACCGTCTCGATCGACGGGAGCGCCCATCCGCTGCCCCGGCCGTTCATCGTCTTCGCCACCCAGAACCCGCTCGAGCACGCCGGCACCTACCCGCTGCCCGACTCCCAGCTCGACCGTTTCCTCATGCGGCTTTCCCTCGGCTACCCTCCCCGCGACGCGGAGCGTGATCTCATCGTCCGCGACGGGGGCTGGCCCACCGAGGGCGATCCCGGCAAGCCCGGCGCCGGCGTGGCCGCGCTCCTCGCCGCGCAGGCGGCGGCGCGCGCCGTGCGCGTCGACCCCAAGATCGCCGACTACCTGCTCCGGCTGGTGGAGGCCACGCGCCAAAGCCCGCACCTTTCGACCGGGGCCTCGACGCGCGGCGCCCTGCTGCTGGCCCGCGCCGTCCGGGCCCGGGCCCTCCTGCGCGGCCGCGACTACGCGCTCCCGGACGACGTGAAGGCGCTGCTCGGTCCTTGCCTCTGCCATCGCGTGGTCCCGAGCGGGCCGCGCCGCGGATCGTCGACCGCCGAGGCCGAGCGGATCCTCGCGGACATCGCGGAGCGCGTCCCCCTGCCGTGAGCCGGGCGAGGTCGGTCCTCGGCCGCTTCTGGGCCCGTTGGCCGCGCCAGCTCCGCGTCACCCGCCCGGGCTGGTATTACCTCGCGCTCACCGTGGGCATGGGGTTCGCCGCCCTGAACACGGGCAACAACCTCATCTTCCTCACCTTCGGGCTGATGCTCGGGGTGATCGTCGCCTCGGGCCTTCTCTCCGAGCGCTGCCTGCGGGACCTCGACGTCGCGCGGCGCCTCCCGGAGGCGGCGACGAGCGGCCATCCGGTCCTCGTCGGCCTGTCGGTCCGCAACGCCAAGCGCGGCGCCTCCTTCGGCCTGCTCGTCGAGGACCTCGCGACCGGCGGCCGCTGCCAGTTCCCCCTGGTGCGGGCGTGCGAGACGCAGCAGCGTTCCTACGAGCTGGTCGCGGCGAGGCGCGGGCGGATCGAGCTGTCGGGCATCCGGCTCGCTACCCGCTTCCCGTTCGGCCTCTTTGAGAAGTCTCTTCGCCTCGACCGTCCGGACGAGCTGCGGGTGCGCCCGGCGCCGCTGCCCTGCCCCGTTCCAACGCCCGGCGAGGAGCCCCGGGCCGGCGAGATCGCCGCGGCGACGGCCGGAGGAGGCCCCGACCCCTGGCAGCTCCGCCTCTACCGCGACGGCGAGGACGCGCGGGTCATCGCCTGGGCGCCGACGGCGCGCGCCGGCCAGCTCATCGCGCTCGATCGCGAGCGGGTCGAACAGCGCCACGGCCGCCTCACGCTGCCCGCTTCCGGCGGCGGTCCGGCGTTCGAACAGAAGGTCGGGGAGGCGGCCTACCTCGCCGCGGAGTGGATGAACGACGGGCTCTCCGTCTCCCTGCAGAAGGGGCGGCAGCTCCTCGTGGAGGAGGGGCACGGCCCCGGCCATCTCGGCCGCCTGCTCGACGCCCTCGCGATCGTGGAGCCGCTGCCGTGAGCGCGATCGCCCGGCCGGCGCGCCGCTTCCTGCGCTGGCAACAGGCGTCGCTCTTCCTCTCCGCGGCGGCGGCGGCCGCGGGCGCCGCGGTGGGGGGTCAGATCCCGGCCGCCGCGCTCGTCGCCTTCGGGGCCGCCTGGACCGCCGGCCTCGTCCTGCGGGAACGCACCTCGCGCCCGCTCGCGGTCGTCGTCAACCTCGCGACGGTGCTCGGCGTTCCGCTCGTCCTCATGCCGGCGCTGGGAGATCGTTCCCGCCTGCCGGTGGCCGCCGCGGAGGCCACCCTCGTCCTCTGCGCCAATCGCCTGCTCGTCCGGCGGGGCCCCACCGACGACGCCATGCTGCACCTCGCCTGCTGGCTCGTGCTCGCGTCCGGGGCGGCGCTGACCGGCGAGCTGCTCTATGGGATCTGCCTGCTCGCCTACGCCGTCCTGGCCTCGGTCTCGATGCTGCTCGCCGAGCTGCGCCGCGGCATCGAGGCGGAGGCCCCCGACCAGGCCGAGGCGCTCCTCGGAGCCCCGGAGCTGACCTCGCGCCGCCTCCTCGCATACGCGGCGTCCCTCGGCCTCTTTGCGCTGGCCTTCGGCGCCCTTGTCTTTCCCTTCTTCCCCCGCGGCCGCCTCGGCCTCCTGCAGGTGGCCGGCGGGGGCGGCCCCCGGACCGGCATCTCGGACCACGTCGACCTGTCGACGGCCGGCACGCTCCAGGACAGCAGCCGCGTCGTGCTGCGGGCCGAGCTCTCCGGCGGAGCGGCCGTCCTGCAGTACTGGCGCGTCCTCACCCTCGACGTCTTTACCGGCCGCGGCTGGCTGCCCGTCGAGGATTCGGGGACTCTCGTCGCGGGGCTGCGCCGGCCGGGCACGCCCGCGATCCGTGGGTCGTTCGATCTCTTCCCCGACGCGCTGCGGCTCGTCCCGGCGCCCGAGGGGCTCCTCGACCTGTGGCCGATCCGGCCGGCCCTGAGGTTGCGGGAGCTGGCGAACGGCGACCTGCGCCTGGGACGCGGCGCGGCCGGGCCGATCCGTTTCGCGTTCCGCGCCCGGATGGCCGGCCCCGCCATGGCGCCGGATCCCCGGGAATCGGAGCGCGCCCTCCAGCTCCCGGCGCTCTCCCCGCGGGTCGTCTCGCTCGCCCGCCGGCTCATCCCGAACGGGGCGAGCCGCGAGGCCGCGATCGAGGCCGTCGTCCGCTACCTCTCCGGCTTCCGGTACTCGCGCGAGCTCCACTCCACGGGGACGCCGCTCGACGACTTCCTCGCGCGCAAGAGCGGCCACTGCGAGCTGTTCGCCACGGCGGTCGCCGTCCTCCTCCGCGCGCGGGGCATCCCCGCCCGCTACGTCGCCGGCTACTACACCCCTCCCGAGGGGAGCCAGGTGACGGTGCGCGACTGGGACGCCCACGCCTGGGCCGAAGCCCTCCTCCCGGACCGAGGCTTCGTCCTCGTCGACGCGACCCCGCCCGACCTGCGCGGCCCCAACCTCGACCATAGCCGCCTCTGGCAAGAGGTCCTCGACCTCTGGGACAGCGCGCAGCTCCACTGGCTCCGGGACGTCGTGGACTTCGATTCCGGCGCCCAGGCCCAGACGGCGGGCTGGCTCGTCCGCCACCTCACGCGCTCGGTCTGGGCGCTGCTGCCCTCCCAGCGCGTGAAGTGGACCCTGCTCGGCGCGCTCGTGATCGCGCTCCTCGCGCTCTCGGGGCGGCGCTGGCTGCGCCCCGCGGCCGCCGCCGTCCGGCTGGAGCGCGAGCTGTTCCGGCGGCTCGCGCGCCGAGACATCGTCCGCCGGCCCGCCGAGACGCACGAGGAGGTCCTGCGTCGCATCGAGGCGCGGGACAGGCTCCTCGCGCAGCACGTCGCCGCGATCCTGAAGCGGCTCGCCGCGGCCCGCTTCGGCGGCCGTCCGCTCGCTCCGGCGGAGACCGAGAGGCTCCGGGCGCGCGTCCGCAGGACGTGACCGCAGGGCGCCGCCGCTTTCTTGCCCGATCGACATCCCGGGCTACCATGGGCGGGTGAACGGCGCCTGCCTGCTCGCGGCTCTGCTCCTCTCCCGCCCGCTCGTCGCCGCGGCGGCCGACGAGAGCGAGGACATCCGGATCCTCGTGGCCGAGGGCGTGGGCGGCCTCTCGATCCGGGGCGCCGGCCTGCGGGTGTCCGACAGCGGCGAGAGCTTCGAGGTCCGCGGCCGCTCCTTACGCGTGGACTGCCGGGACGGCGCGGCCGTCGTCCCAGGCCTGGCCCCGGGGGAGGGGCCGGTCGCCGTCGAGGCCGTGGGCTCGCTCTTCGCCGCCGGGCGCGAGCTGCGCGGATCGATCGAGGTGCGCTGCACGGGCGACCGCTGGATGGCGATCAACGTCCTGCCACTCGAGGCCTACCTCGACGCCGTCCTCGGCGCCGAGATGCCGCCGAGCTTCCCGCCGGAGGCCCTCAAGGCCCAGGCGGTCGCGGCCCGCAGCTACGCGCTCCACCGGAAGATCGACGCCTGGGCGAAGGGGCTGCCCTACCACCTCGGCGCGACGGTGCTCTCGCAGGTCTACGGCGGCGTGGCGGCCGAGGACCCGCGCGCGAAGAGGGCCGTGGACGCGACGCGCGGCGAGGTGCTCGCGTACGGGATGCTGCCCGTGGAGGCCTACTTCCACTCGGCCTGCGGCGGGCGGACGGAGACCGGCGCGGCGGCGCTCGGGCGCGACCTGCCCTACCTCGCCTCCGTCCCCTGCCCCTGCGCCGCCCATGCGCCCCACGCCCGCTGGTCGGTCCGGGTGACCGAGGGGGAGCTCCTGCGGCTCGCGGGCGCCCTCTGGGGACGCTCGCGCGTCCGTGACCTCGCCGTCTCCGCACGGACCTCGACCGGCCGGGCCCTGACGCTGCGGGTCACGACGCGCGCCGGAGTGCGAACGGTGCCGGCGGCCGAGCTGCGCTCGGCGCTCGGCTGGCTGCGGCTGCCCAGCCTCTGGTTCGACGTGCGCCGCCGCGGCGACACCTTCGTCTTCGCCGGCCGCGGCTCGGGCCACGGCGCGGGGCTCTGCCAGTGGGGCGCCCGCGTCCTCGCCGAGCAGGGGCGCGGCTACCGCGAGATCCTCGCCCACTACTACCCGGGCACCGAGGTCCGGCGGGCCTACTGACGCGGCCGGGCGCGCGGCGGCGCGGGCGACGGCGCCGGCTTCGGGAGGCCGAGCATCTCGGCGGCGAGCTGCTGGATCTCGAGCAGGTGCCGCTTGACCTCCTCGAGCGACGCCTGCTTGCGCAGCAGCTCCTGCTGGAGCTTCGCGGCGAGGGCCCGCGCCGCCGCCCGATCGCGCTCGAGGTCGGCCGCCGGCCCCAGCCGGCGCTGGCAGTCCGCGAGCGCCGCTTCGGCCGCCGACGCCCGCGACGCCCGCTGCCGGCGCGCCGCCACCGCCGCGCGCAATGGCGCGAGCACGCGCTCCGGCGCTCCGCCAGGGGGGATCCGGGAAAGGAGCGCCTCCGCCTGCTCGAGCCCTCGCACGGGATCGGGATCGCCGAGCGCGACGTACGCCTGATGGATCCTAGCGATCGGGACGCGGGGGTCTCCCGGGAACGCGTCGGCGAAGGCGCCGAAGAGGCGGGCCGCCTTCGCGACCGCCCCGCCGGCGAGCACCGCCAGCGCCTCGTCCCAGGCCAGGTCGCGGGCGTCGCGGCGGGCGAGGGGCGCGGCCTCGGGCGCGGCGATCTCCGGCGCGGGCGCCGCGGCGTGAACGCAGGAGGCGGCGAGCAGGACGGCGATCACGCCCCCCGGCAGGCCGCGGGCGAAGGCCCGCCGCGGGCGGGCGTTCACGCCCCCGCCTCCACGCTCCGCGCCCCGCGCATCGGCCAGGTCACCGTGAAGAGCGATCCCTTCCCCAGCCGGCTCTCCGCCTGGATCCGCCCCCCGTTCCGCTCGACGAGCCCCTTGACGATCGACAGGCCCAGGCCGAAGCCGCGGCGCGGCCCGCCGTCGTCGATCTGGACGAACCGCCCGAAGACGCGCGGCAGGTTGTCCGGCGAGATCCCGCGCCCCGTGTCGCGGACCGCGAGGACCAGCGTCTCCCCGTCGCCGTGCAGGGAGACCTCCACCTCCCCGCCGTCCGTGTACTTGACCGCGTTGTCCACGAGGTTCCTCAGGACCCGGGTCAGCGCCCGGACGTCCGCCGTCCCCGACCGCGGCGCGCCCGGACCGACCGACAGCCGCAGCGACAGCCCCTTCCCCCGCGCGCTCGCCTCGAAGCTCTCGACCACCCCGGCCGCGACCGCCTCCGGCTCGACCGGCTCGAGGACGGGCGCGAGGGCGCGGGCCTGGAGCCGCTCGGCGTCGAGCAGGTCCTGCATCAGGCCCAGCAGCTCCGTCACCTGCTGGTGGATCAGCTCGATCCGCTGCCGCTGCCAGTCGGTGAGCGGACCGCGGGCGGCGGAGAGCAGGATGCCGCAGTACCCGTCGATGAGCGTCAGCGGCGTGCGCAGCTCGTGGCTCGCGACCGCGACGAACTGGCTCTTCATGTCCTCGAGGATGGCCAGCTCCCCGACCATACCGTTGAACGCCCGGGCGAGCGCGCCCACCTCGTCCTCCTCGCGGTCGCCGATGCGGACCCCGAGGTCGCCGGCGCCCACGCGCTCGACCGCCTCGCGGACCGCGGACATCCGGCGGCGCCACGCCCCGCCCATCGCGACCGCGAGGCCCGCCGCCGCCGCGGCGGTCGCGAGCAGCCCCAGCTCGCCGACGTAGGCGAGCCGGTCGACCGTCGAGGCGACGCGCGCCCCCCGGCGGGCGAGCCCCTCGTTCGCCGCCCCGATCAGCCGGTCGAGGTGGCCTCCCAGGGCCAGGGCCGCGTCCTTGACGGCCGTGGACGAGGCCGGCTTCCCCCCCGGCGACGGCGCGGGCGCGAGCAGCGGCGCGGCGGCCGCGCGCAGCGCGGCGCTCTCCGCCCGCAGCGCCTCGGCCTCCTCCTCGGGCTGGCCGAGCGCGGCGCCGCCGACGGCCTCCTCGGCCGCGGCGAGCCCCGCCCGGGCCGCCTCCTGGAACCGGGCGTCGTGCGGGAAGATGGCGTGATGCTCGAGGCTGAAGGCCGCCTGGGTGACGGCCTTCTGGGCGTGGAGGCAGGCGTCGCGGCCGGCGAGCTCGACGAGAGACTGGCGCGTCTGCGACCGGAGCTGCGCGACGCCCAGGAGGAGCACGACGCCCGGGAGGGCCGCCGTCGCGGCCAGCGCGGCGAAGGCGAGGCCGAGCTTGACGGTGAGAGTCATCCGCGGGGCGCGCAAGGCCCGCGCATGTTAACATGCGCGAGACCCGGCGAACCCGCGCATGGAGAAGGTCCTCATCGTCGACGACGACCCGCGCGTGCGGGCGATGCTGGCCGAGCAGCTCGAGCTGGCCGGCCTGGCCACGCTCTCGGCGGCGGACGCCGAGCAGGCCTCCACCCTGGCGACCGCGGACGGCGTCGCGCTCATGCTCCTCGACGTGATGATGCCCCGGACCGACGGCCTCGCCCTCCTCCGCAGGCTGCGGCAGCGTCCCGAGACCGCGCGGCTGCCGATCATCCTGCTGACGGCCCGCTCGCAGATGGGCGACAAGCTCCAGGGCCTCACGATGGGCGCGGACGACTACGTCACCAAGCCCTACGACCCGGCCGAGCTGCTCGCCCGGGTGCGCGTCCAGCTCCGCGTCCGGAAGCTGCGGGCGGAGGTCGAGGAGCGCAACGCCGAGCTGATCCGCTTCGCCGCGGCCGTCGCGCACGAGGTCCGCGCGCCGCTCCACGACCTCGCGCTCCAGCTCGACGCGGCCGCCGCCGCGGCCGCCGGGGGCTCGGCCGCCGCCTCCGCCCTGACCCGCGCCGAGGCCGCGCTGCGCCGCACCGCCGAGGTGCTGGAGGCCCACGTGCAGGTGGCGCGGGCCGGCCACGTCCCCGAGCCGCGGGAGCCCGTCGACCTCGGGGAGGCGCTCGCCGACGCCGCGGAGCAGGTCCGCGTGGCGCTCGGCGTCCCGGACTTCGCCCCGGCCGTCGAGGGGCCCCCCCCCGTCGTCCGGGGCAACGCGACGCTGCTGCGCGAGCTCTTCCGCAACCTCCTCGAGAACGCGGTCCGCCACGGGGGCGGCCGGACCACCGTCCGCTTCGACCCGGCGCAGCGGGGCGGCGAGATCGTGGTCGAGGACGGCGGCCCTGGAGTCCCGGAGACGCTCGTGCCCACCCTCTTCGAGCCGTTCCGCTCCGGCGGCCGCGGCTCGGGCCTCGGCCTCGCCATCGCCCGGCGGATCGCGCGCGGCCACGGCGGCGACCTCGGCTACGAGCCGGCGCGCCCGGGCGCCCGCTTCCGGCTCGTCCTCCCCGCGGAGCCGGCGTGACCGCGGCTCCCGCGCCGCGGGCCGCCGACGCCGGCCTCGCCGCCGGCGCGTCCGCGCCCCGCCTGGTGCTCGTCGACGACGAGGCGGGCCCGCGCGCGGCGATGGCCCAGACGCTGGAGCGCTGGGGCTACGCCGTCAGCGACGCCGGGGACGGCGCCGCGGCCCTCGCGCTCATCCGCTCGCTGCGGCCGGCCGTCGTGCTGACCGATCTCTTCATGCCGGGCCACGACGGCCGTTGGCTCCTCGAGGAGGGGCTCGGGGAGTCGGACGACGCGGCCTTCGTCGTCGTCAGCGGCCGGGCCGGCATCGCCGAGGCGGTCGACGTCATGAAGGCCGGCGCCTTCGATTTCCTCCAGAAGCCCGTCGACCTCCGGCGCCTGCGGCTCACGCTCGAGCGGGCCGTCGACCGCCACCGCGCCCGCCGTGAGGTCGAGCGGCTGCGCCACCAGCTCCGCGAGACCGAGGAGGACCGCGCGCTGCTCGGCGACTCCGCGCCGATGGAGGAGCTGCGCGCGCTCATCGCCCGCGTCGGCCCGGCGGGCGCGTCGGCGATCGTCACGGGCGAGAGCGGCACCGGCAAGGAGCTGGTCGCCCGCGCCGTCGCCGCGAGCAGCCCGCGGGCCAAGGGGCCCTTCGTCGCCGTCAACTGCGCCGCGGTCCCGGCGGCCTTGCTCGAATCGGAGTTCTTCGGTCACGAGCGCGGCGCCTTCACGGGGGCGGACGGCCGCAAGCTCGGCAGCTTCGACCTCGCCGACGGCGGCACCCTCTTCCTCGACGAGATCGCCGAGCTGCCCGTGGACCTCCAGGCCAAGCTCCTGCGCGCCCTGGAGGATCAGCGCTTCCGGCGGCTCGGCGGCGCCGAGGAGGTCCGCGTCGATGTCCGGATCCTCGCGGCCACCAACCGCGACCTCGCGGCGGAGGTCGCGGCGGGTCGCTTCCGGCTCGACCTGCTCTACCGGCTCGACGTGATCACCGTCCGCGTTCCGCCGCTGCGCGAGCGCGGCGGCGACGTGCTCCTGCTCGCCCGCCACTTCCTCGACGGCTACCGCCGCCGGATGGGCCGGAGGCCGGCGTCGATCGCCCCCGACGCCGAGGCCGCGCTCGCCGCCTACCGCTGGCCGGGGAACGTGCGCGAGCTGCGCAACGTGATGGAGCGGGCCGCCCTCCTCGTCGACGGCGAGTGGGTGCGCCGCCGCGACCTGCCCGATCAGCTCCGCGGCGAGGCCGCGCCCTCGCTCGCCCTGCCGCTCCCCCCCGACGCCACGCTCGCCCAGGTCGAGCAGACCTTCATCCTCGAGGTGCTGCGCCGCTGCGGGGGCAACCAGACGCGCGCGGCCCAGAGGCTCGGCATCAGCGCCCGGACCCTCTACAACCGCCTTCGGCGCAGGCAGTGACGTGCGCGCGGCGACGCTCGGCATCGCGGCGGCCCTGCTCGCGGGCTGTCACCGGACGGCGCCCGCGCCCCCGCTCCGCCCCCCCCGCGCGGCCGCCGCCCCGCCGGCCGGCGCCTGCCCGCCTCCGTTTGGGCTCTCGCCCTCCGGCGCCTGCCGGTCGGCCTCCGGCGTGCCGCGCTTCTCCCACGTCTTCCTCGTCGTGGAGGAGAACGAGGGGCTCGACGCGATCGTCCGCTCGGGCAAGGCCCCCTTCCTCGGCCAGCTCATCGACCTCGGCGCCCTGCTCACGAACTACCACGCCGTCGCCCACCCGAGCCTCCCCAACTACCTCGCCCTCGCCGGCGGCGACACGTTCGGGATCACGAGCGACGGCGAGGCCACCGAGCCGGACCACCAGGTCGGCCCCTCCCACGACGACCTCGGCCGGCAGCTCTCCCGCGCCGGCCTCGGGTTTCGGGCCTACGAGGAGGGGATGCCCGTCCCCTGCGACCCCGTCGACGCCCGCCTCTCGCGCTACGCCGCCCGTCACAACCCCTTCCCCTACTTCCTGGGGATGCAGGCGACCCCCTTGTGCGAGGAGAGCGACGTGCCGTTCGCCTCGCGCGGGGGCGGCTTCCTCGAAGACCTCGCGGCCGGCCGCGTCCCCGCCTTCAGCTTCCTGACGCCCGACGTCTGCGACGACGGCCACGACCCCTGCGGCGGCGATCCCGTCGCCCACGCCGACGCCTGGCTCGCCCGGATCGTCCCCCCCCTCCTCGCCTCGGCCGCCTACCGGGATCACGGCGCCCTCTTCATCACCTGGGACGAGGACGACGGCAAGGGGGCGCAGAACCAGGTCCCCCTGATCGTCGTCTCGCCGCTCCTGCGCTCCCCCGGCCTCGTAAGCGCCGTCCGCCACGACCACTACGGCCTCCTCGCCACGATCGAGGACGCCTTCGGCCTGCCCCGCCTCGCCCGCGCCGCGACGGCTCACCCCATCGACGACATCTGGCGGTGAGCCCCGGGCGTGGAGCTGCCCCCCTGCCGGCCTCCCACCCCGCGCCGCCGCCCAAACCCGCTCCCGTTTTCGGGCGGCCGCCCCGATACCCCGGAGGCCGCTTCTGCCCCGGGCCTCTTGACCGCGAAGCTTTTCCGTGCCCAGATCCGCCCGGTCATGCTCTCCTGCTCCATCTGTGGGACCCGGAACGCCGACGGCGCCCGCGCGTGCACGGGCTGCGGCGCCCCGCTCTCCCCGGCGCCCGTGAGCCCGGCGACCGCGGCCCCGGTGCCCCATCGGCTGCGGATCGTCTCCGCGGGCACCGGTGAGACGCGCCGGCTCGAGCTGATCCCGGGCCAGTACTCGGTGGGCCGGGGGCGCGACTGCTCGATCGTCATCGACGACCCCTACGTGAGCCCGCTCCACCTCTACCTCACCGCCGGCGCGACCCTCCACGTCCAGGACGCGGGCAGCGCCAACGGCACGTTCGTGCGGCTGCGCGGGCCGGTGCAGCTCCGGGACGGCGACGAGCTGCGCCTCGGGAGGCAGCGGCTCCGCCTGGAGGCGCTCCCCGCGCCGGCCGGGGCGGTGGGCGGGGGCCGGGTCTGGGGATCGCCCCCGCACGGCCGCCGCTACCGCCTCGTCCAGCTCCTCGAGGGGGGCGGGACCGGCGAGGCGTTCCCCCTCGCCGAGGGCGATCACCTCATCGGCCGCGAGCTGGGGACCATGGCCTTCCCCGCCGACCCCGCCGTCTCGGGGCGGCACGCCATGCTGGCCGTGCAGGGCGACCGGGCGCTCCTGCGCGACCTCGACTCGGCGAACGGCACCTTCCTGCGCCTGACGGCTGGCACCGATCTCTCGGTCGGCGACCGCCTTCTCATCGGGATGCAGCAGGTCACCTACGAATCGTAGCCCGCCCCGATGCCGGCCCACCACCGTCTCGTCGCCACGGCGGCCGCCGGCACCGAGGATCTGCTCGCCGGCGAGCTCTCCGCCCTCGGCCTCCCCCCGATCCATCGCTCGCGCGGCGCGGTCGAGTTCCAGGGGTCGCTCCAGGACGCCCTGCGCGCCTGCCTCTCCCTGCGCACCGCCATGCGCGTGCTGCTGCCGATCGCGCGCGTCCCCGCGGCCGGGCCCGATTCGCTCTACGCCTCGCTGCGCGCCCTCCCCTGGCAGGACCACCTCGATCTCCGCCGCACGTTCGCCATCGAGGTCGCGGGGCGGACCGAGGGGCTCGACCACTCGCTCTTCGCCGCCCAGAAAGCCAAGGACGCGATCGCCGACGCGCTCCGCGAGCGGCTCGGCGCCCGCCCCGACGTCGACGTGCGCGACCCCGACGTCCGGATCGTCCTCCACCTCTGGCGCGGCCAGGCGGACGTCTCGCTCGACGTGGCCGGCGAGAGCCTCCACCGGCGCGGCTGGCGCGCGCGCACCCACCGCGCCTCGCTCCGGGAGACGCTCGCCGCGGCCGTGCTGCTCGGCTCGGGGTTCACCGCGGACCGCCCGTTCATCGATCCCATGTGCGGGGCGGGCACGATCGCGATCGAGGCCGCGCTCCTCGCCGCGGGGCGCGCCCCGAACGTCTTCCGCCGCTTCGGCGCCGAGCGCTGGCCGGCCTTCGGCGAGGCCGATCGGCGCGCGCTCGCGACCCTGCGCGAGGAGGCCCGAGCCCGGGTCCGCCGGGACGGCCCGCCGATCTTCGCGAGCGACCGCGATCCCGAGGCGGTCGAGGCGGCCCGGCAGAACGCCCGCCGCGCCGGGGTCGAGATCCGCTTCTCGGTCGCCGACGCGCGCCTGCTCGCCCCGCTCGACCCTCCCGGCCTCGTCGCGAGCAACCCGCCCTACGGCGGCCACGAGGGCGGCGGGGGCGGGCTCAAGCAGCTCAAGAGCTTCTACCATGCGCTGGGGGCGCGCCTGCGCCAGCTCTCCGGCCACACGCTCGCCCTCCTCGCCGGCTCCCCCGCCTTCGAGAGCGCCTTCGGCCTCCGCCCCGTGAGCCGCCGGGCGCTCTTCAACGGACCCCTGCCCGTCACGCTGCTCGTCTACCGGATCCCCTAGCGCCGCCGCCCCGAGGCCGCCTCCCGGGCACCCCCGGGACGGGCTCGACCGCCGCGGCGGCGCTCCGGCCGGCGCCTCCTTCCCCATCCCCGCGCTCCTGGGATACGCTCCCGGCAGCATGGACGTGCCCCACCTCTTCTGGCCGCCGCTCTGGGAGAGCCTCGCGGCCTCGCTCGCGCTGACCTTCGCCGTCCTCTTCCTCTGGTCGCGCTGGCGCCGCTTCGATCGCTCCCGCTCGGCCACCTGGTACCTGCGCGGCTTCCAGTACCTGCTCTCCGGCGATCCCGACGGGGCGATCGAGGTCGTCACCAAGGTCGCCTCCTCCGGCGCGCTCGAGGCCTACTTCACCCTCGGGGCGCTCTACCGGCGCAAGGGGGAGCTGGAGCGGGCGATCCAGCTCCACCGCAACCTCCTGCGCAGCCCCGGCCTCGACCTCGCGACCCGGCGCGCCGCCCTCGGGGAGCTGGGCCGCGACTACCGGCAGGGGGCGCTCTGGACCGAATCCGCGGCCGCGCTCGAGCAGGCCTGCGCCCCCGACGGGGCGGACACGCCCGTCGCCCCGACGCTGCGCGAGGAGCTGCGCGATGTCTACCTCGCCGCCGGACGGCTGGCCGACGCCGCCCGCTGCCAGGAGGCGCTCGGCGCGGCGGGCCACGACCGGCTCGGCGCCCACCTCTGGTCCGAGGCGGCGGGCGCCTGCCTCGCCGCAGGCGACGCCGAGGGCGCCGCGGCGGCGACCGAGGCGGCGATCCGGGCCTGCCCCGACTCCGGCCACGCCCTGCTCGCCCGCGCCGCCGTCCGGGCCGCGGCCGGCGACGGGCGGGCCGCCCGGGAGGACGCCCTCGCCGCCGCCGAGGCGGAGCCCTGGGCCGCGGGCCTCGTCTTCGACTGGCTCGCCGCCGCGCCCGGCATGACCGGCGAGGGCCTTCGCGAAGCCCTCGACACCTGGCTCGGCCGCCACCCGGGCGAGCCGCGCGCCTCGCTCGCCCGCGCCCGGCTGCTGCGGGCCGAGGGGAAGAACGGCGAGGCGAGCGGCGCGCTGCGCGAGATCCTCGTCCGCGCCCCCGCGTTCCTCGAGGCCCGGCGCGAGCTGGGCCGCCTCGTGCTGGAGGCCGGCATCGAGGGCGAGCTGCGCCAGCAGTACCGGGAGCTGCTCGCGAGCCTCGGGGCCGACAGCGCGATCGGCCGCTGCGCCCGCTGCCGCCAGCCCGCCCGCGAGCTGCGCTGGCGCTGCCCGGCGTGCGGCGCCTGGGACTGGCTCTCGGCCGGCGCGCCCCCCGGGACGCCGGCCGAGGATTTGACGCTGTGAGCCCCTCCGCATAGCCTCGGCGGGTGCTCCTCTGCTCCGGCCGCGCCCCCCTCGCCCTTGCGGCGGGCGCGAAAGACCTCCCTCCCCCCGCCCGCGCGGCGGCCGGGGACTTTGGGCCCGCCGCGCCCCGGGAGCGGACGTGAAGGCCCTCCTCGCCCGGATCCTCGAGGCCACCCTCGCGCGCGCCGAGCGCGAGGGGGCCCTGCCCGCCTGGGGAGGCCGGCCCGCCGCCCTCGCGACGATCGACGTGCCCCGCTCCGAGGCGCACGGCGACTTCGCGACCAACCTCGCCCTCCTGTACGCGAAGCCCGCGGGCCTCCCCCCGCGGGAGGTCGCCGTCCGCCTCAAGGACCGGCTCGTCGATCCCGAGGGGGCGATCGCCTCGGTCGAGATCGCCGGACCGGGCTTCTTGAACTTCCGCCTCGCGCCCGAGGTCTGGTGGCGCGGCCTCGCCGAGGTCGCGGCCCGGGGCGCGGCGTTCGGCCGGACGGACCTCGGGGGCGGCGCGCGGGTCGACGTCGAGTTCGTCTCCGCGAACCCCACCGGCCCGATGCACGTGGGCCACGGCCGCGGCGCGGTGACCGGCGACGCGATCGCCGCCCTCCTCTCCGCGACGGGCCACGAGGTCACCCGCGAGTACTACGTGAACGACGCGGGCGCCCAGGTGAAGATCCTCGCGAGGAGCGTCCACCTTCGCTACCGCGAGCTCTTCGGCGAGGCGGTCGTCTTCCCCGAGGAGAGCTACCCCGGCGCCTACGTCGCCGACGTCGCGAAGAGGCTTCGCGACGCGCACGGCGACCGGTTCCTCGGGGCGCCGGAGGAGGCCTGGCTCCCCCTCTTCTCCGAGACCGCGGTCGAGCACGTCCTCTCCCTCATCCGCGAGGACCTCGACGGGCTCGGCATCCGCTTCGACGTCTGGACGAGCGAGCGGAAGGCCCTGCGCGACTCCGGGGAGCTCGCCGAGGTCCTCGGCGACTTCCGCCGCCGCGGCCTCGTCTACGACCAGGACGGCGCCGTCTTCTACCGTTCGACCCGCCACGGGGACGACAAGGACCGGCCGGTGGTGAAGTCCTCCGGCGAGCCGACCTACCTCGCGGGCGACATCGCCTACCACCGCGACAAGTTCCGCCGCGGCTTCGCCTGGTGCCTGGACGTCTGGGGCGCCGACCACCACGGCGACATCCCGCGGGTCAAGGCCGCCGTCGCCGATCTCGGCATCGACCCGGCGCGGCTGCGCTTCACCCTCGTCCAGATGGTGAACCTCCTGCGCGACGGCAAGCCGGTCAAGATGAGCAAGCGCGCCGGCACGGTCGTCTCCCTGCGCGAGATCGTCTCGGAGGTCGGCCGCGACGCGACGCGCTTCTTCTTCCTCCTGCGCCGCGGCGACGCCCAGCTCGACTTCGACGTCGGCCTCGCGAAGCGCCAGTCCGACGAGAACCCGGTCTTCTACGTCCAGTACGGCCACGCCCGGCTCTGCTCGATCCTGCGCCGCGCGCGGGAGGCGGGCCTGCCTCCCCCCGCCCACGACCTCGCGGCCCTGCGCGCCCTCGACCTCCCGGAGGAGCTTTCCCTCGCCCGCCGCGTCCTCGCCCTGCCCGAGCTGGTCGCCGGCGCGGCGACCGCCCTCGAGCCGCACCGGCTCGTCTTCTGGCTCCAGGAGACCGTCGCCGCCTTCCACGGCTACTACACGAAGCACCGGACGACCGAGAAGGTGATCGGGCCCGATCCCGTGAAGACCCGCGCCCGCCTCTTCCTGTGCGACTGCCTCCGGCAGGCGGTGGCGAACACGCTCGGCCTGCTCGGGGTCGCCGCGCCCGAGAGGATGGATCGGGCGGCGGCGGAGGAGGTGGGCTGACGTGCGGGATGGCAACCGGCTCAAGGAGAAGATCGAGCTCCGGCTGGACCGCCGGCAGGTGGTCTCGACCGCGGTCGGGCTCCTGGTCTACTCGGCCGCGGTCTTCGCGCTCGGCGTCATCGTGGGCAACAAGCTCTCGCCGCCGCCGCGCGCCGCCGCCGACCCGCGGGGGCTGCTCGACCGGATCGACGCGCGCTCCGGCGGGCGGAGCGCCGGGGCGGGCGACGGCCTCACGTTCCAGGAGGAGCTGACCCGCCCGGTGGTCACCGCGCCCCCGCCGGCCGCGAGGGCGCCGGCGAGGCGCGCCCCGCCGGCGAAGGAGGCGGCCGGGCAGGGACCGCCCTCCGCGGCGGCGGGCCGGAGGGCCGGGCCCGCGCCCGCCGCCCCCGCCCCCTCCCCGGCCGGCGC
>JAKAPL010000089.1 GCA_021807105.1 Myxococcales bacterium
GATGAGCATGGAGAGGGGCCGGGCGTCGTCGGCCGGCGGTGCTTGCAACGCACCCTCCTGGGCGTTCTCTTGGCCGGCACCCTCGTTCTTTCCAAGATCACCCGCTCGCTGGAGGAGCGGGGCAGCATCCGCGGGAGGTACAAGCGCGTGGATCGCGCCCTGGGCCACTACGACTTCGGGCCGGTCGCCCGCAGCCAGACCCAGAGGAACTGCGCTCTGGTGAGGGACGACGACGTCATCTGTCTCGATGGCTCCGACATCGCCAAGCCCTTCGGCCGGCGCTTCGAGGCGCTGGCCTACGTCCGCGACGGCTCGAAGAATGAGATCGTCCCGGGCTACTTGCTGACGACCGCGGTCGCGGTTCGCCCAAACGGGTACGACAAGAACCCCCTGCCGCTCCTCTTACACCCGTATTCTGCCGCGGAAGAAGGCTTCGTCAGCGAACCCTACGAGATGCACCGGGCCATCGAGGACCTCCACCAATGGACCGGCGGCCGAGGGATCTTCGCCATCGACCGGGCCGCCGACAGTCGCCGCGTGCTCCGCAAGTTGCTCGGCCTTTCGCATCCCTTTGACGTGCGGCTCAAGGCCGGCAACGGCTGCCGTCACTTGCTCGTCGAGGGCCAGAAGATCCTCGTCCGTGATCTCGTTGACGCCGTCCGCTTCGTCGCGGAGATCGACCTCGTCCGCACGGCCGCCGGCAAACGTCACCCCTACCACTGTTCCCTCGGTTCGTTCCGCGTTCAGCTCGACGGCCTCGAGGAAGACGGCAGGCCTCTCTGGGTCGTCGTCTCCCGCTCCACCAAGCATCCGGAGCCCATGGCCCTGCTCACGACCCTCCCAGCCGATACACCCGAGCAGAACATCGGGGTCCTCAAGTGCTACTTCGCCCGCTGGTCGGTCGAGGAGTACCACCGCTTCGTCAAGCAGAGCTTTGGGCTCGAGAAGGTCCGCGTCTTCAAGTGGACGCGCACCAAGAATCTAGTCCACGTCGCCTTCCTCGCCAGCGCGTTGCTCGCCTCCCTGCACCGGCTACCCGGGCGGATGGCCGCTCGGCTGCGGGCCTCGCTCATCAAGAAGGCGGAGCTGATCCATAAGCGACGCAGCCCGTCGCCCCTCGAGGTCTTCAACCTCTACGCTTACGCCGCAGGTCTCGCAGCGCTCCTCCGCAAGCACATCGCCACCTTGCGCCAGTTCTGGCTTCGCGGACGCCCAACACGCCCTCGCCCCCGCCCTCAATCTTCCCGCCAGCTTGCGTTCAAAATTCTGGGGTAGCTCCTCTCAGATGCGGCCTTGACACCCCGAACGGCGCGCGGTAGATGGGCGCGTACCCGCGAGGGACCCTCATGGCAGAGAAGAAGACCACGAAGACATCGGACGCCCCAGCGGCGTCGGCCCCGGCCGAGAAGCCCACGGTTTCGCGGGCCGTCGAGAAGAGGCGGGCGCGCAACGCCGCGCTCCCCAAGCCGAAGGCGGAGAACCCGTTCTCACAAGCCCGGCCCTATCGGACGTACTCGGCGCCCAAGAACGGCGTCGCGCGCGACTGGTACGTGGTGGACGCCGACGGCCTGTCGCTCGGCCGCGCCGCCAGTCGCATCGCCTTCATCCTGCGCGGCAAACACAAGCCGGTCTTCACCCCGCACACCGACACCGGCGACTTCATCGTCGTGGTCAACGCCGAGAAGATCCGACTGACCGGGAAGAAGGAAGAACAGAAGAAGTATTACAACCACTCGTTGTTCCCGGGGGGGCTGCGGACGCGGAGCGCCAAGGAACTGCGGGCGAAGAAGCCCGAGGAGATCCTGCGGCGCGCCGTCCAGCGGATGCTCCCCCGCGGGCCGCTTGGCCGCCGCCAGTTTGGAAAGCTCAAGGTCTACGTGGGGCCTTCCCACCCGCACGCGGCGCAGCAGCCGAAGCGGCTGACCCTGCCCCTCTAGGAGTCGTCCATGGTCGCTGTCGCCACCCATAAAGCCACCGGCCGCCGCAAGGAGGCCACCGCTCGCGTTCGGCTCATCCCGGGGACCGGGGTCGTCACGATCAACGAGCGGCCGATGGATCGCTACTTCGCCCGCGAGACCTCCAAGATGATCCTGATCGAGCCGCTCAAGATCCTGGAGCAGGTCGACAAGGTCGACGTCTTCGTGCGGGTCACGGGCGGCGGGCTCTCGGGGCAGGCGGGCGCCATCCGCCACGGCCTCACGCGCGCGCTCTGCGTGTACAACCCCGAGTTCCGCGCGGTCCTCAAGAAGGCGGGGTTCTTGACCCGTGATTCGCGGGCCGTCGAGCGGAAGAAGTACGGCCGTCCCGGCGCGCGCAAGCGGTTCCAGTTCTCGAAGCGCTAGCCCGGTGGACGAGGCGTGTCGGCTCGCCGAGCCACGCCTGGGAGGCTCGGGCGCCGTGGGGGCTCATCGTCGCGCCCTGGGTTCCCGGCCTTCGCTTTCGCCGAGCGGGCATGGTAGCGTGAACCGGAGCAGGCCGGCCGTCCAGGCTCGCCGCCGACATCGCCGGAGAGACGAATGGAGCTCAACGAGATCCTCCAGGTGGCGCTCAAGGGGGGGGCGTCGGACATCCACCTGAAGGCGGGCCTGCCGCCGATGTTCCGCGTGGACGGGGCGTTGATGCCGCTCAAGGACGCCCGGCGCCTGCCGCCCGAGGAGATCGCGCGGATGGCGGTCGGGATCATGAGCGAGCAGCAGAAGGAGCGCTTCAAGCAGACGAACGAGGTCGACCTCGCCTACGGCGTCCCGGGCCTGGGCCGCTTTCGCGTCAACGTCTTCCAGCAGCGGGGCACGATCGGCGTCGTCCTTCGCGTGATCCCCTTCCGGATCCAGACGATCGAGCAGCTCATGCTGCCCAAGGTCCTGGAGAAGATCGCCTCCGAGGAGCGGGGGCTCGTACTGGTCACCGGGACGACCGGGTCGGGCAAATCGACGACGCTCGCGGCGATGATCGATCACATCAACGCCCACGAGACCTGCCACATCATGACGATCGAGGATCCGATCGAGTTCATGATCCGGGACAAACGGTCGGTCGTGAACCAGCGCGAGGTCGGGGTCGACACGATCTCCTTCGCGGGCGCGCTGCGCAGCGCGCTCCGCCAGGACCCCGACGTGATCCTGGTCGGCGAGATGCGCGACCTCGAGACGATCGAGACGGCGCTCACGGCCGCCGAGACGGGCCACCTGGTGATGAGCACCCTGCACACGCTCGACGCGACCGAGACGATCAACCGCGTCATCTCGGTCTTCCCCCCGTACCAGCAGAAGCAGGTGCGCCTCCAGCTCGGCGCGGTCCTCAAGGCGATCGTCAGCCAGCGGCTCGTCCCGCGCGCGGACAACCGCGGTCGAGTCGCCGCGGTCGAGGTGCTCATGGCCACCGGGCGCGTGCGGGAGATGATCGAGGACAAGGACCGGACGAAGGAGATCCCCGACGCGATCGCCCAGGGCCACCAGACGTGGGGCATGCAGACCTTCGATCAATCGCTGATGTGGCTGCTCAAGCAGGGGCTCGTGACGTACGACGAGGCGTTGCGCCAGGCGAGCAACCGCGACGACTTCGCCCTGCGCGTCTCCGGCGTCTTCGGCACTTCGGACGGCTCCTGGGACGACTTCGAGGGGAAGGCCCCGGGACCCTCGGTGGCCGCCATCGCCGCCGCCGCCGCCGCCGCGCGCGCGAAGACTCCGCCGGGCGGCTCGCCGCTGCCGGTTCCGGTCTCGTCCGTCGCGCCGACTCCCCTGGCGGTCTCGCCCGCGCCTGCGCAGCCGCCCGCGGAGAAGCCCGCGCCCGCGACCCCGGCCGACGATCTCGACTTCCAGATCGAGCGATTCTAGGTGGTGGCCCGGCGGCCGGCGTCGGCCCTCGATCGGGTCGTGAGGCTGCTCGCGGCGCGGCCACGGACGACGGCCTACCTGCGCGACCGGCTCCTTTCGAGCGGCTGCGCGCCGGAGGAGGTCACCGCGGCCCTCGCCCGCGCGGCGGAGCTGGGTTACGTGAACGACCGGGCCTTCGCGGCGGCCGAGGCCGCCCGTCTTTCCGAGCGGTTCGCGCCCGCGGTGGTCGCGTCGAGGCTCGCCGCCGCGGGCGTCCCCCCCGAAGTCGCGGCGGAGGCGGTCGCAGCCGTGGGCGCCGACGGGGCTGAGCTGGCCCGCGAGCTGCTCGCGAAGCGTTTCGGCGCGGAGGCGCTCGACGGCGCGGCGCGCGGCCGAGCGGCCCGGTTCCTCGCCGGCCGGGGTTTCTCCGCTGAGATCATCGAGCAGGTCGTCGGCTAAGTTGCCGGAGGCGCCGGAGGCGATGTACGTAAGCGCCATGAAGGCCTTCCCCGTCCTCGCCGCGGCGGTGCTCCTCTTCGCCTGCGCCGACGTGAGCACCAACGTCGCGGGCGAGCTGACCTACGCCCAGGACGCCAAGGGCAACTACGCGGCCGGCCTCAAGGACCTCAAGGACCACGACTACACGGACGCGGTCGCTTACTTCGAGTACGTGCGCAACAAGTTTCCCTACTCGCACTTCGCCCCGCTCGCGGAGCTCGCCATCGCGGACGCCAACTTCGAGCAGGAGAAGTACACGGAGGCGAGCGACGGCTACAAGAACTTCATCAAGGACCATCCGACCAACCCCAAGGTCGACTACGCCGGCTTCCGGATCGCCCTCGCGCACTACAAGGACCTGCCCTCGGACTTCTTCTTCATCCCGCCGTCCTACGAGAAGGACCAGCAGCAGATCGTGGACACGCGGGACGCGCTCAAGGACTTCCTCGCGAACTACCCGGACAGCGGTTACGTCAAGGAGGCGAGGAAGATGATGGCCGAGGTGAGGAAGAGGCTCGCGCGCCACGAGCTGTACGTCGCCAGGTTCTACGAGAACCATGGCCATCCGAAGGCCGCCCTCTGGCGTTACCAGGGCCTCGCGCGGGATTATCGGGACACGCCCTACGCCGAGGAGGCCGATCGCCGTTCCGCGCGCCTCGCCGCGCAGCTCGGTCGGGCCGGGGAGCGGCCTCCCGTGGAGTCGCAGCCATCGAAGCCCGCCTCCGAAGCGCCGCCCTCGTCGCCCTGACCCTCTCCGCCTGCTCGCTCGCCCGCGCGGGGCCTGAGCAGGCGCTGCGGGACCGCCTCGCGGCCGCGGCGCGGTCGGGCGTCCCCGTCTCCTTCGGCGACGACCGCGTGGTCCTCCCCTTCACGCTCTCGGAGGTCACGACCGACGTCTCGGGGAGGCGCGCCCGCGTCCTGTTTCGCGTGGAAGGAGAGGCGAGGAGCGAGGGGGGCGTCCACGTCGGCTACGTCGGCGGCGAACAGGCGCGGTTCACGCTCGGCTCCTCCGGCTGGGAGCCGGAGGACGGCGTCTACCTGCCCAGGCTCGCCGGGGTCCTCTCCGCGCTCTCGCGTCCTCCGTCGGTCGTCCTCGCGGGAGCGGCGACCAACCCCGGGGCGGTCGTGGCCGCCTCGGCGCCGGCGCGCCCCCGCGCCTTCCTCGTGCGCATCACCGGCGATGCGGCGACCGTCTCCGAGATCGACGCGGCCGCCGCCCCCACCGGCGGCGGGCCTCCGGGCACGACGACGCGGCGGCTCTCGCTCACGAAGGGCGCGGGCGGCTGGCGCCTCTCGCCGGATTCGATGTAGGAGGCGGGCGTGCCCGGATCGGCCGTCGTGTTCCTCGTCCTCCTCGCCGCCGCGAAGGCGCCCGCGCCCTCCGGAGAGCTCGTCGTCGTCGGTCCCGGCCATGGCGGCGGCAGCCTCGGCGCGGTCGGCCCGCGCGGCACGCGGGAGAAGGACGTGGCCCTCGCGATCGCCCGCCGCGTCGCCGCGCTCGCCCGGCAGGAGCTCCACGCCCGCGTCCTGCTCACCCGCGACGGCGACCGGGAAGTGCCGCTCTCCGCGCGCGTCGGTCTCGCCAACCGGAAGCGCGCGAGCCTGTTCGTCTCCATCCACGCGAACTCGATGCCCACCGCCCGGCTCCGCCGCGAGATGCGCGGGATCCAGACCTACTTCCTCTCCGCGGATCCCTCCGGCGCCGCCGCCGCCGCGCTCGCCGAGCGGGAGAACCTCGAAGTTCGCCCGACCACGACCTGGGGCCGCGGCCACGGGGACGTCGACGCCATCCTCGACGACCTCGCGCTGACGGCCGCGCAGGCGGACAGCTCGCGCCTCGCCTACGCGCTCCAGGCGCGGCTCGTCCAGGCGACCCTCGCCGAGGATCGGGGAGTCCAACAGGCGCCGTTCTTCGTCCTCACCGGCGCGCGCATGCCCGCCGTCCTCGTGGAGGTCGGCTTCGTGAGCAACCCCGACGAGGAGAAGCTCCTGCGTGAGGCCGCCTATCGCGAGAAGATCGCGGCGGCGATCGTCGCAGGCATGGCCGACTTCGAGAAGGAGATTGCCGCCCGCATCGTGTCCCCCTGAACGGCCCGGCGAAGCTAAGCCCGTCTTATTCACGGTCCGGCTGCTGCGGCGTCCGATCCCGCGCCTGCGAAGGGCGTGCTCGCTCCTTCCTCCTGCGGCGTGCTTTACGCACGCCTCGTCGGTCGTCGCTGCGCTTGCCCTTCTCGGCTGCGGTCTCGAACGCCTCGCTACGCCGTCCCGTGAATAAGACGGGCTAAGGTCCCGTCCGGCGCGGCCTCCCCGGGAGCCGGCGCGCGGTCTCGACATCGGGCAGCCCGAGCGCCTAGGAGGCTCATGTGAAATGGGTGCCGTCGCGAGAGCGCCGAGACCTAAGGCGAGACGGGCGCCCGAGGAGTGAACCGCGTCAAACGTACTCTTTGCAGTACGTTTTGCAGCGACGCGACGAGGCCGCCCGTCGCAGCGAAGGGTTCGACTTTCGCAATAGGCAGCCATTTCACACCGAGCCTCCTAGGGGATGAGCCCACGGCGGCGCAGGGAGCGCTCCATCGTGGCGACGACCTCGTCGAGGGAGAGGGCGGTCGTGTCGATCGGCTCCGCGTCGGGGGCCCGGCGCAGCGGCGCGACGGCGCGGTTCTCGTCGTCGTGGTCGCGCTGCTCCTGCTCGGTGAGGACCGCGGCGAGGGTCGTCGCCACGCCCCGTCCGACGAGCTCCGCGAGCCGCCGCCCGGCGCGGACGCGAGGGTCGGCTGTGAGGAAGAACTTCGCGTCGGCGTCGGGGAAGACGACCGTCCCGATGTCGCGCCCTTCGAGCACCGCGCCGCCGGGCGCCTCGCGGCCGAGCCGCCGCTGGAGGTCGAAGAGCCCGTCGCGGACGGACCGACGCGCGCTCGCGGTCGAGGCGCCGCGGCTGATCTCGGGGTCGCGGATGGCCGCGGTCACGTCCCGCCCTCCGAGGTAGACGCGCGGCTCTCCGCCTCGCCAGCCAAAGGAGAGGGCGAGGGTGGGCACGAGGCCGGCGAGCCGGGCGTCGTCGTCCCAGGCGACGCCCTGATCGCGGGCCGCGAGCGCCACGCAGCGATAGAGCGCGCCGGTGTCCACGAGCGCGAGGCCGAGCCGGGCGGCCAAGAGGCGCGAGGCGCTGCTCTTCCCGGCGCCGGCCGGCCCGTCGATGGCGACGATCACGGGGCCTCACCCGCCCGCGGTGCGCAGCCGCGCAACGACCGCCGCGAGCGCCGAGAGCAGCCGCGCGTTCTGCTCGGGCAGGCCGATCGAGATGCGCACCGCGCCGGGCAGGCCGTACGAGGCCATCGGGCGGACGATGACGCCGTGTCGTAGGAGCGCCTCGAACAGCTCCTTGCCCGGGCGGCCCGCCTCCACGAGCAGGAAGTTCGCCACCGACGGGAGGACGGTGAAGCCGAAGCGCGGCAGCTCGCGGGCGAGCAGGGCGCGCCCCTCGCGCACCACGGCGAGCGTCGCCTGCACGTGCTCCTCGTCGTCGAGCGCCGCGATCGCCGCCGCCTGGGCGAGCGCGGAGACGTTGAACGGGTCGCGGACCCGGTCGAGGTACGAGACGATGTCCGGGTCGGCGACGGCATATCCCACGCGCGCGCCCGCGAGCCCGTAGATCTTCGAGAATGTCCGCAGGACGACGAGGCGGGGGCGCCGGCGCCGCAGCGCCGTTGCGTCCGGGTAGTCGCGCTCCTCGACGAACTCGAAGTACGCCTCGTCCAAGGCGACGATCACCCGCTCCGGCACGCAGTCGAGGAAGCGCGAGAGCTCCTCCGCCGTCACGTAGCTGCCGTTCGGGTTGTCGGGGTTGGCGATGAAGACGAGCTTCGTTCGCGGTCCGACGGCGGCCGCCATCGCTGGGAGATCGTAGCGGTGGCCGCGCATCGGGACGACCGTGGTCGCGCGGCCGCACGCCTGGAGGACGAGGCCGTAGATGGGGAAGGAGGTCGCGCTGATCACCGCCTCCTCGCCGCTGGAGAGGAACGTGCGGGCGAGCAGCGCGATCAGCTCGTTGGTCCCGTTGCCCACGGCGATCTCGGCGGGGGTGACGCCGTGGCGCGCGGCGAGCTTGGCGCGGAGCGCGAAGCACGAGCCATCGGGGTAGAGGAAGGCGCGGCCGGCGGCCTCGCGGAGCGCGGCGGCCGCCTTCGGGCTCGTCCCGATCGGGTTCTCGTTGCTCGCGAGCTTGACGCAGTCGGGCAGGCCAAGCTCGCGCGCGACCTCCTCGATGGGCTTGCCTGGAACGTACGGGACGATCGATTCGACGTTGGGGGCGACGAGGCTTCCAGGGGCCATGCGTTCCTCACGGTTGCCGGGCGGCGGACTCTACCCCGTCCCGCCGGCCGCCGGGAAGCGATTTCATGGCAGTGATTGACCTCGTCTTAGTCACGGTACGGCGTAGCGAGGCGTTTTTAGACCGCAGCCGAGAAGGGCAAGCGAGAGCAACGACCGACGAGGCGTCGCGTAAAGCACCTCCCCCCGAAGTCGTTTGGAGGGTAGGGAAGCCCCCCGCGAGGAGGTACGGAGCGAGCACACCCCCCCATGTCGTTGTAGGGGTGGCAAGCCCCCCCTTCGGGAGGCGCGGGATCGGACGCCGCAGCAGCCGGACCGTGAATAAGACGGGGTGAGGGGCAAGGCTCTGGTGTCACGGCGCTGCCGCAGTGGGTCAAGTAGGCTGGTGAGGCTGCTGCGCGGGGGGGCGAAGACGATCATGACGTGTCAGCCGGCTTGTTTGGCGGCCAAGGAGAGCGGGGTTCGGGTGAGCGTCCCGATGCGGCAGCGTGGGCATCGAGCGGGGTCGACGCCGGTGAGGCGTAGCAGAAGCGCGCGCCAATCTTCGACCGCGGGTTCAACCTCGGGCGTGGAGGAGGCGAGCATCAGCGCGACGCAGAGGGCGGTTGCGGCCGGGATCTCCGGGTGGAGCTTCTCGATGGCCGCTCGTGCCACTTCGAGCTTGGCGGTGGCGTTGGCTGGGGCGTGCAGGCCGTAGTGGCGAATCTTGACGAAGCGATGTGGGAGCACGTGCTGGAGGAATCGCCCGATGAAAGCCTGGTGGGGGAGGAACGCCGTGCGCTCGTCACGGGTCCTGAAGAGGGCGCCCTGCTCGGTCATCGCGAGCAGGCGCTGGTTGGAGATGGCGACGCGGTGGGTGTAGCGGCCGAGGTCGCGGAAAACTTGCCGGGGTCGCCCGAGCCTCGCGCCCCTCGTCTACCCGCATTCGCCTCCGTCTGGGTTGAGCCATCGCCCCTCGCCCTTCGGACGGAGCGCGCCCATCCTCAAGCGCCGCCTGCCGGGCCGCCAGCCGATGACCGTCCCGGCATCACCGATCGACAGGCTTGGCGGCCGCTCGGGCGCCCGGAACTCCGCGCCCCTGCTGTCAGATCCGTCCGGCACCTGCCTGCCGGCTGACCGGTGCCCTGCCTATAGCCCGGCGTCCCTCGGAGGCTTCCGTCCGCCGTCCAGCACCGCTTGGGGCCCGCCGCCGTCCAACGAAGCCACCGGGCCCGCGTCCGGCCAGACACACATCCCGCCGTCCGTCATGACACCGGCGTTCGGGCAGCCCGGCGTCCAACAGGGGTCAGTCGACGTGCGATACGCTTCGGCCTTGCTCACGAGGTCCGATTCCGAAACTTCGTTGGACTTCGTGAAAAGCCTGCCGTCCCAGTAATCGCCAGTCGCCGAATCCAAGGCAAAGTCGCCGCCGATGAGCATCACCCATTTCCCGCCGTCCTGACCGAGGAAGAAAAGTCCTTCTGTCAAGGCACTCCCGTCGGCCGCCGCGGGCTCCTCCTTCCCTTGCATGAAAAACGTCATGAGCGCCGCGGGCGGCGCGGCCACCCCCGCGCCAACGAACTCCGTCCTGATGATCTGGACGGTGACGGGCGTGACCGCACTGTCCAGGCCGTTAAAATAGAAGGTGATCGTCTCCATGGGTGAAAGACCGGCATCGGCCGCCGTAACCGTGGTGCCGACGCTCACGACGGCAGCCTTTACCAGAAGACTTGCGTTCCTCGCATAGTTGCACAGGTTCGGTGGACCGAACACGCCTCCCTCGCTGACCTGGCCGGGCTGGGGCTGGGAGTTCGACGACGTCGAAGACGCATCCGGCGCGTTCGCTCCCTTTCCCCTTGCGCCCAGCGGCGTTTGCTCCCCAGAACAGCCACCTAGCGCGCCGATGAGAACGACCAAGGCGCGACTCATCCTCTGGTTGGTCGCCGTGCCTCGCATCTGGTTCCTATCCAGCGTCCGGCTGCCCGCCGTCTCGGAACCGGCGTGGGCCGGCGTCGGGCTGCGGCTGCCCACCATCCCACGACGGAGTCGGGCCCGCGTCCGGCCAGCTACACCACCCGCCGTCCAGGTGCATGACCCCATCGTCGGTGCACCTCGCCTGGTAACAAGGTCCCGTGGACGATCGAGCCGTCTCGGCCTGACTTATGAGATCGGCCTCGGAGAGCCCGTCCACTCCTACGTTCGGATTCTCATCCCAGAGCTTTCCCGTCGTGGGGTCCAGCGCAACGCAACCGTCGATCAAGAGGACCCACTGCCCGTCGAATTGCGTGAGGAAGAAGAGCCCGCTCGTGACCGGGGTGCCAGTCGGCCCGACCAGTCCGTGATCCGACTCAAACAGGAACGTCAGCGAGGTCGATGGCGCAACCACCCCCTGGCTGACGTACTCAACCGTTACAACCTGGATCGTCACGGGAGTTGCCGATAGGGTCGGGTCGTTGAAGAACGTCATGGTGTCGGACGGCGTCGTCAAACCGGCTTGTCCGGCGTTCTCGGCGCTGCCGACGCTGGTGATGTCCGCCCTCACGAGGAGCGTCGAGGCCCTTGCGAGCTCGCAGAGGTCCGGCAGCCCGCGCATGCCCCCTCCCTCCGGCTGGGACTGCCCCCCGTCGTCTGGGGCGCCCGACTGACCCGCATCAGCGAACATCGGGACCCCGGCGTCGGTGTTCCCCAGGGCTCCGGCATCCACGAGTCCGCCCCCTCCCCCCGCGGGAGCCGCCGATTGCGGCCCGCCGTTCGCTCCTCCCGGCGCTCCGGCGGCTGCCGATCCGGGTCCCGTTCCCTGCGCCTGCTGCACTTCCGGCTTTGCGCAGGCAAAGGCAGCCGTCGCCAAGACCCAGCCCGCGCTTCTCGCCCAATTGCCTTTCATGGTCGTTCTCCTGTGGCGCTACTGCGGGTATATAGCCTCGTAGTCCGTCGCCGTCGGGCTGATCTTGATCACCGGCCCGAGGTGAGTCTCGGGGCCGTAGTTGCCGTTCGAGTCCTGCGGATACTGCCAGTACCCCCACGGATAACCCACGTACTGCTTCTCCATGTAAGAGACGTAGCCTTGCGGATTTGCCTCGGTGATCATCGCCTCGTAGGGGTCGCTGACGAAATTCTCCTCCGCTGACGAGTACGGGCGAAAGAGCAACGGCAGCGGATTCTTGTCGTATCCGCGCGGTCGGACCGCCACCGCGCCCATCAGCAGGTAGCCTGGGACGATCTCCTTCTTGGACCCAT
>JAKAPL010000090.1 GCA_021807105.1 Myxococcales bacterium
AAGTCGTTTGGAGGGTGGCAAGCCCCCCGCGAGGAGGTACGGAGCGAGCACACCCCCCATGTCGTTGTAGGGGTGGCAAGCCCCCCCTTCGGGAGGCGCGGGATCGGACGCCGCAGCAGCCGTACCGTGAATAAGACGGGCTGAGGATCTGCATCCTCCTCGCCGGCCGGGGCCGCGCCTCACACGGGGAGAGGCTCCTGATGGACGAAGCAGGGGGGAAGCGCGTGTTCCGGTTGCGGGAGTCGGCTGTAGGGTGTTAGAACGCGCTCGCCATGGGACCCCGATCGCATCGCGGCCCTCGAAAGGCCGCCCACGAACGCGGCCGGGAGACTGGCCGCGCCGCGATGTCGTCCCCATCCCCCTCCGCCTTCCCGGGAGCATCCCTGAATCTTCACGCGGCACGAGCCCGATTCACGAGGCGGCGGGGAGGCGCGCCGCGGTGGGCCGTCACGGCGCTGCTCGTCACGAGCGCCCTCGCGCTCGCCGGCGTGATGATCGGCCGCATGCTCGCCGGCTCCTCCAATCCGCCGGGGCTGCCCGGAGGAGGGCGCGACGGGCTGGTCTATGAGGCGAAGGATCTGTTCGGCCTCGGCCAGCTCTCGGACTTCCTCTGGTACGCGCTCGCCGCCTTGACCGTCGGCTCGGCCGCCGGAGTCGCTTTCTCCCGCAACATCATCTATTCGGCCTTCTCGCTGCTCGGGACCTTCCTCGGCGCCGCGGCGATGTACGTCTACCTGGCCGCGCCCTTCGTCGCCATCACCCAGGTCCTGATCTACATCGGCGGCGTGCTGGTCCTGATCCTCTTCGCGGTCATGCTCACGAGCCGGATCCGCGACGTGCAGATCTCGAACGGCTCCCTCGCTCCCCTGCCGGGCGCCCTGGGCCTGCTCGCCTGCGCTGGGCTGCTCGGCTACGTCGGAGGCTCGACGCCGTGGCACGAGGTCGCCCGGCCGGAGATGATCGACCAGGCCCAGGCGCTCGGCGACGGCTTCCTCTCGACGTACCTCCTGCCCTTCGAGGCCGCCTCGGTCGTGCTGCTCGCGACTCTCGTCGCCTCCGTGGTCATCGCCCGGCGCGAGACCGACGAGGAGGAAGCCGCCGGACGATCGGAGGCGGCCGATCGAGGGGGCGCGGGCACCCCCCCGGGAGCGGTGCGGGCCGGAGGCCGGGCGGCGCACGGGCCGCCCGCCACGGAGGAGGTCTAGGTGCTCCACGTCGGCCTCGCCCACTTCCTCGCCGTGGGGGCGCTCCTCTTCGCCCTCGGGGCCTACTGCGTGACCACGCGCAAGAACGCGGTCGGCATCCTGATGGGCGTCGAGCTGATCCTGAACGCGGCCAACGTGAACTTCGTCGCGTTCGGCCACTATAGCTGGGGCGGCATCCACGGCCAGGTCTTCGCCCTCTTCGTGATCGTCCTCGCCGCCGCCGAGGCCGCGGTCGGCCTCGCCATCGTCCTGACCCTCTACCGCCACTACAAGACCATCGACGTCACCCGCGCCGAGAGGCTCGAGGGCTAGCCGATGCCGAACGCGGTCGAAATCCATTGGGCCTGGCTCATCCCGGCGCTGCCGGCGCTCGGGGCGTTCGCCAACGCCACGATCGGCAAGAAGCTCCAGGACCGGCTGGGGAAGGGCGCGGTCCATGGGATCGCCGTCGGCGCGATGGTCCTCTCGACGGCCGTCGCCTGGGCCTACTTCGCGGTCATGCTCGGCACGCCCGCCGAGGATCGCTACCTGCACCAGACGCTCTGGCCGGCCTTCGCCGCCGGCTCGCTGCGCGTCGACCTCGCGTTCGCCCTCGATCCGCTCTCGATGATGATGACGCTGGTCGTCACCAACATCGCGACCCTCATCCACGTCTACAGCATCGGCTACATGGCGGAGGAGCCCTCGTACTGGCGCTTCTTCAGCTACATGAACCTCTTCGTCTTCTCGATGCTGCTGCTCGTCATGGGCAGCAACTTCGTGATCCTGTTCTTCGGCTGGGAGGGCGTCGGCCTCTGCAGCTACCTGCTCATCTCCTTCTGGTACACCGACCTCGACAAGGCGAGGGCCGGGATGAAGGCCTTCGTCGTCAACCGCTTCGGCGACTTCGCGTTCATCATCGGCCTCTTCGCCCTGATGTGGGGTCTGGGGGGGAGCTGGACGGGGCAGAAGTCCGGGGGCCTCTCGCTGCGCGACGGCTACGCGGCGAGCGCGGTCTACGCCCCGCTCCACGACGGGGCGACCGCCGCCGAGGCGGAGGCGATGACCCCGCGGGAGCACGGGATCGCGGTCGGCCCGACCCTCGACTTCCGCGAGCTGCGCGCGGAGATCCTCGCCCCCGAGACGGGGATCCTCACGCACCTCAAGACGACGACGATCTTCGGGCTGCCGCTCGTCGCCTTCGTCTGCATCCTCCTCTTCGGCGGCGCGACCGGCAAGTCCGCCCAGATCCCCCTCTACGTCTGGCTCCCCGACGCGATGGCCGGCCCGACGCCGGTCTCCGCCCTGATCCACGCGGCCACCATGGTCACCGCGGGCGTCTACATGGTGGCCCGGCTCAACTTCCTCTTCGCGCTCTCTCCCGCGGCCATGACGGTGGTCGCGGCCGTCGGCACCCTCACCGCGATCTTCGCCGCGGCGATCGGCTTCTTCCAGGTCGACATCAAGAAGGTCCTCGCCTACTCGACGGTCAGCCAACTCGGCTACATGTTCATGGGCGTCGGGGTCGGCGCGACCTGGGCGGGCTGCTACCACCTGCTCACCCACGCCTTCTTCAAGGCCTGCCTCTTCCTGGGATCGGGATCGGTCATCCTCGCCTGCCACCACGAGCAGGACATGCGGAAGATGGGCGGCCTGAAGGACCACACGCCGATCACCCGCTGGACCTACGCCGTCGCCACCCTCGCCATCAGCGGCTTCCCGGTGGCCGCCGGCTTCTTCTCCAAGGACGAGATCCTCTGGAAGACGTTCACGACGGAGAACCTCGCCGCGCCCTGGATCGGGCCCGTGCTCTGGTTCGTGGGACTCGTCGCCGCGGCCGGCACGTCGTTCTACATGTGGCGGTCGTACTACCTGACCTTCTGGAGCGGGTCGTACCGCGGCGGCTCCGGCCACGGGGAGCACGCGCACGGCGGCGAGGAGGGGATGCACGAGGCCCACGCCCCGCGCGAGTCGCCCGTCGTGATGACCGGCGTCCTCCTCGCGCTCGCCGCCGGGGCGGTCCTCGCGAGCGTCCTCGGCCTCCCCTCGGCCTGGGGCTTCACCCCCATCCTGGAGTCCTTCCTCGAACCGGTGACCTCGGCCTCCAGGGACCTCCTCCACTTCTCCGAGCCGGGCCGCGGCCTCGAGCTGTTCTTCATGCTCGTCTCGGTCGGCGTGGCGACCGCGGGCTGGCTCGTCGCCGCCTGGCTCTACAAGACCGGCGAGAACCCCAGGCCGGCCGCCTGGCTCGCGAAGTACGCCGGCCTCCACCGGGTCGTCTTCAACAAGTTCTACGTGGACGAGATCTACGCGGCCACGATCCTGCGGGCCGCGATGTGGGTGAAGGACGTGGCCTTCTGGTTCGACGTCCACGTGATCGACGGGCTCGTCAACTTCGTGGGGGTCGTCGTCCGTTTCGTCGCCAACGTCGACGGGGCCATCGACCGCTACGTCGTGGATGGCCTGGTGAACCTCACCGCCGAGGCGGTGCTCGCCTCCGGCCGCGGCCTGCGCAAGCTCCAGACCGGCCGGATCGAGAACTACCTGATGACCGCCCTCGCCGGCGCGCTCGCGTTCGTCGCCATCAATTACCTCGTCCACTAGGGAAAGCCCATGCCCCACCTGCTGACCTACGCGATCTTCGCCCCGCTCGCCGGTTCGGCGGCGATCGTGCTCCTCGTCCTGCTGCGGCCGCTGCTCCGCCTGCCCAAGGAGCAGGTCGATTCCGCCTCCCGCCTCTTCGCCCTCGTCTCCTCGGGCCTCTCCTTCGCGCTCACCCTGCTGCTCTGGGCGCAGTTCGACGGGGCCAGGACCGGACCGCAGTTCGTCGACCACGCCGTCTGGATCCGCGGCTTCAACATCGAGTACTTCGTCGGCGCGGACGGCATCTCGATCGCGATGATCATCCTCTCCGGGTTGATCTCGTTCATCGCGACGATCGCCTCGATGCCCTGGTGGGTCCACGACGACCCGCAGCACCCCCACTTCAGCAAGCGGATGGTGCCGGGCTACCTCGCGCTCCTGCTCCTGTTGCAGGGCGCCATGCTCGGCGTCTTCTGCGCCCTCGACTTCTTCCTCTTCTACGTCTTCTGGGAGCTGATGCTCCTGCCGATGTACTTCCTCATCGGCATCTGGGGCGGGCCGCGCAAGGAGTACGCGGCGATCAAGTTCTTCCTGTACACGCTCGCCGGCTCGGTCCTGATGCTGCTCGCCGTGATCGGCCTCTACTACGGCAGCCGGTCCATCCCCGGCGTCCCGCTCGCCCTGGCCGACGGCACGCCGGTCCAGCACACCTTCAACATGCTCGCCCTCGCGCAGCTCGGGCAGCGCGGCCTCTTCCAGACCCTCACGTCGCTCTTCGGCTACCGGTTCGACCGCGTGGTCTGGCTCGCGCTGTTCATCGGCTTCGCCATCAAGATCCCGATGTTCCCGTTCCACACCTGGCTGCCGGACGCCCACGTCGAGGCGCCGACGCCGATCTCGGTGATCCTCGCCGGGGTGCTCCTCAAGATGGGCGGGTACGGGATCCTCCGGGTGAACTTCGGCATCCTGCCCGAGGCGACCCGCTTCTTCGCCGACATGATCGCGGTCTTCGGCACGATCAACATCGTCTATGGCGCCTTCGTCTGCCTCGCCCAGAAGGACCTGAAGAAGCTGATCGCCTACTCCTCGGTCTCCCACATGGGTTTCGTGCTGCTCGGGATGGCCGCCTTCACCCCGCAGGCGCTCTCCGGGGCGATGCTCCAGATGTGGACCCACGGCATCGTGAGCGCCATGCTCTTCCTCATCGTGGGCGTCCTTTACGACCGCGCCCACCACCGCGAGATCGAGGGCTTCGGCGGTCTCGCCGCGCGCGTGCCCGAGTACACGGCGCTCATGGGACTCGCCTTCTTCGCCTCGATGGGCCTGCCGGGCCTGTGCGGGTTCGTCTCCGAGTTCATGGTCTTCTACGGGACGTTCGCGGTCTACCAGACGCTGGTGATCGTCTCGGCGAGCGCCGTGATCATCACCGCCTCGTACTACCTCTGGACCATCCAGCGGATGTTCCTCGGCAAGCTCAACGAGAAGTACCGGGACCTCGCGGACGTGAACTGGCGGGAGCGGCTGACGCTCTATCCGCTCGGCGCGCTCTCGATCTTCTTCGGCTTCTACCCGCAGGCCGTCCTCGATCTGGTGAACGGCTCGCTCCAGCAGATGTCCCACGTCCTGCGGGGCGCGTTCTAGATCATGGAAGCGGCCATCGCCCGGAATCTGGGCTCGCTCGGCGCGTTCCTCCCCGAGATCGTCCTCTCGGCCGGGGTCCTCGCGCTCTTCCTCCTCGACCTCGTCTTTCGCGGCGAGGGGCGGCGGGGACGGCTGACCTGGGCCTTCGGGATCGTCCTCGCGCTGGCCGCCGCGGCCCTCGCCGTCACGCCGTCCTCCCCGCGCGGCCTCTTCAACGGGATGGTCGTGCAGGACGGCCTCGGCACGTTCTTCAAGTGGCTCTTCCTCGCGACCGCCGCCTACACCGCGGGCATCGTCGTCCACTCGAAGGAGATCTCCCGGGCGCGGCTGGGCGAGTTCTACGCCCTGCTGCTCGCCGTGCTGCTCGGCATGGACCTGATGGCCGTCTCCGGCGACCTCTTGATGGTCTACCTGTCGCTGGAGCTGGTCTCCCTCGTCTCCTACGCGCTCGCCGGCTTCCGCAAAGACGACGTCCGCTCGGCGGAGGCGTCGCTGAAGTACGTGATCTACGGGGGCGTCGCCTCGGGGATCATGCTCTTCGGGATCAGCTACATGTACGGCCTCTTCGGCACGACCGATCTCGCGCTGCTCGGGCCGAAGATCAAGGCGTTCTCGGGCGAGGTCTTCGTCGCCCAGACGCTCGGCGGCGCGACCGCGGCCCAGCTCGCCCTGGTCGTCGCGGTGATGTTCGTGCTCGCGGGCGTCGGCTACAAGATGGCGTCCGTCCCCTGGCACATGTGGTGCCCGGACGTGTACGAAGGCGCGCCCACGCCCTTCACCGCGTTCCTCTCGGTCGGCCCGAAGGCGGCGGGCTTCGCCGTGGCCCTCCGCTTCTTCGGCGTCGGCTTCACCGAGGCCGCGGGCGGCGGCCTGGTCAACACCGCGACCGTGCCGTGGCCGGCCATCGTCGGGATCCTCGCGGCGATCACCATGACCCTGGGCAACATCACCGCCCTGGGTCAGACCAACCTGAAGCGGCTGCTCGCCTACAGTTCGATCGCGCACGCCGGCTATCTCCTGATGGGCCTCGCCGCGGCCTCGATCCTCGGCTTCCAGTCGGTGCTCGTCTACCTCGCCGTCTACCTCTTCATGAACCTCGGCGCCTTCCTGGTCGTCGCGATCATGGCGGCGCGGACCGGCGGGGAGGACATCTCCGCCTACCGCGGCCTCGTCCGGCGGGCGCCGTTCACGGCCATCGCCTTCACCGTCTTCCTCTTCTCGCTGACCGGGCTCCCCCCGCTCGCCGGCTTCACCGGCAAGTACCTCCTCTTCGCGGCGCTGCTCCAACAGGGCGGGAGCTGGTACGTCGCCCTGGCCATCGTGGGCGCGATCAACAGCGCGATTTCGCTCTACTATTACCTCCGGATCGTCAAGGCGATGGTCCTCGAGCCGCCGGCCGGGGCCGGCGGGCCGATCGAGGTCCCGAGGACCTACGGCGCGTTGCTCGCCGGCTCGATGGCCGCGCTCCTCTTCTTCGGCCTCTTCTGGTCGCCGCTCTACGGCGCGAGCCTGCGCGCGACGCAGGCGCTCTTCCGCGGCTGATCTCCGTCTCCTTTAGGATGTTCGCGCGGCGCGAAGACTTGAGGTGAGGCATCGCATTGACGTTCACACAGACAGCGGCAGAGATGGCGAGGCTGCTCGGGGCGGGCTACGGCTTCGTCGTGGTCGATTCGTTCGAGGAGAAGCGCGGCTTGCGGCTCGTCCAGGCCGCCTCCGAGAAGCTCGGGCTCCCCCTCTCCACCTGGTCGGTCAGCCGCGGCATGACGCCGCCCGCGGCCGGACGCTCCCTCGGCGACGCGCTCACGGCGCTGCGCGGCGCCGCGCGCCCCGGGCTTTTGGCCCTGCTCGGCCTCGACTTCGCCGGGCTGACCCCGGTCGAGCGGCGGATGCTCGCCGAGGTGGCCACCGAGGGGCCCGCCTCCGGGCAGCACCTCGTGGCGCTCGGGCCGCTCGGCGATTTCCCCCCAGAGTTCCAACGCGAGGCGGCGGTCGTGACGTTGGCTCCTCCCGACGAGGGCGAGCTGCGGGCCCTGCTGGAGGAGGCCATCGCGGAGAAGCACGCCGAGGTGGTCGATCGCGAGGCGGCGGTGGCCGCGGCGCGAGGGCTCGGGCTCGAGGAGGCGCGGCGGGTCTTCCGGATGGCGCTGCTCGACCAGGGCGACCTGACGCCGACGATCCTCGGGGAGAAGCGGCGGTTGCTGCGCCACAACTCGGCCCTCGACTGCATCGAGCTGTCCGAGGAGGAGATGGCCGGCCTGTCGAGAGTGGGCGGCCTCGAGAACCTCAAGAAGTGGCTCGTCGAACGGAAGAAGTCGCTCTCGGCGGAGGCCTCGGCCTTCGGACTCCCGCCGCCGAAGGGGCTGCTCCTCCTCGGCGTGCAGGGCTGCGGGAAGTCGCTCTCGGCGAAGGCGATCGCCGCCGAGTGGCGGATGCCGCTCGTCCGCCTCGATCTCGCCGGCCTCTTCACCGAGCACGGATCGCCCCAGACCGCCTTGCGCAGGGCGATCGCGTCCGTCGAGGCCATGGCGCCGGTCGTGCTCTGGCTCGACGAGATCGAGAAGGGCTTCTCCGGCGTGGAGAGCGGCGAGGACGCCATCCTGGCCCGGCTGTTCGGCTGGTTCATCACCTGGATGGGGGAGCGGAGCAGCTCGGTCTTCGTCGTCGCCACCGCCAACGACGTCACCCACCTCCCCCCCGAGCTGTTGCGCAAGGGCCGCTTCGACGAGACCTTTTTCGTCGACCTGCCGAACGAGAAGGCCCGGGCCGACATCCTCGCCATCCACGTCCGCCGCCGTGGGAGGGACCCGCAGGCGCTGCCCCTCGCCTCGCTCGCCAAGCGCTGCGACCGGTTCTCCGGGGCCGAGATCGAGCAGACCGTCATCGCCGCGCTCCACGTGGCGTTCTCGCAGGGCAGGGACCTCATCGCCGACGACCTCTGGAACGCGTTCCACTACACCGTGCCGCTCTACCAGATGTACGAGGAGAAGATCCGGGCGCTCCGCGTCTGGGCCCAGGATCGCGCCCGCCCCGCCTCCTCCGACGCGAGGCTCGTCGACATCGGCAAGCAGGCGTGAGCGAGCGCCGGGCGGGGATCGCCGCTCTCGCCGGATAGAGCAGACGACGGAGGGGCCGCGGCGCGCTCTCCGCGCGGCGATTGACCTCGTGACGAGCGGCGCCGGGGCGCTCGATCGTAGAACCGGCTATACTCCCGGCGGGTATGGCTCGTTTCCGCGCGTCGCCTCCGGGACCGGTTCGCCCGTCCGGCCGGAGCCGGGGACTCGTTCGCGGGCCGCTCTGGGGACTCGCCGTCTGGGTGTGCGCCGTCGTCCTGTCCGCCTGCTGCGACGAGAGGGGCCTGACCGTCGTCCCCGGGCGCGGCGGGCCGGATGGCGGCCTCCTCGCGCGCGGCGACGACGGCGGCCCCGGATTGAGCGGGGGAGGTGGCGGGAGCAGCGACAGCGGGAGCAGCAGCGGCGGCGCCAGCGGCGGAGGCGGAGGGGGGGGTGGTCAGGGCGGGAGCGGGGGCGCGAGCGGGGGAGGTGGCGGCGGAGGGGGGGGGGACGCCGGCGCTCGAGATGCGGGGGCCGTCCAGGACGCGGGCGCCGACGCGGGCTGCGGCGACGCTTGCGCGGACGCGGGTTGTCAGGCCGCGTGCGCCGACGCCGGCTGCGGCGCCTCCGACGGCTGCGGCGGCGTCTGTCCGGACGGGTTCTGTCCCGCCGGTCAGGTCTGCCTCGATGGAGGCTGCGGCTACGCGAGCTGCGAGGCGAACCCGCAGTGCGAGCCCGGCCAGAGCCAGCCCCAGCCCTGCGGCAACTGCGGCAGCCGGTCACGCTCCTGCCAAGCGGACTGCACCTGGGGCCCTTACGGCTCGTGCGGTGGCGAGGGCGCCTGCGCGCCCAACGCGACCCGGGCGTGCACCAACGCCTGCGGCAACAGCGGCACGCAGCTCTGCGGCGGCGACTGCCAGTGGCAGGCGTGCAGCGCGAGCGAGGGCGCCTGCGCGCCCAACCAGTCGAGCAGCGAGCCCTGCGGCGACTGCGGCACCCGGTGGCGGACATGCCAGAGCGACTGCACGTGGGGCCCCTACGGGAGCTGCACTGGGCAGGGCGCCTGCGCGCCCGGAACGAGCCAGCCGTGCTCGATCTGCGGCATCGAGGGCGACATCCCGTGCGGCGGCGATTGCCGGTGGGAGCAAAGCTGTCTCGTGAGCAACCCGACGACGTGGGAGACGAACCCGATGGCGACGGGGAGCTGCGCGGGCGGGACGCTCGTGACCTGGACCCCGCCGCAACCCCCCTGGGACGAATCGGTGCTGGTCTTCGCGGCTGGCGTCGTCTCGGGTTGCGTTCCGCCCTGCGCCACGGTCGTCGAGGGGCCGGGGACGGCGACGAGCGCGTGCGTCAAACAGAGCGGCTCCTACTCCGTCTATGCCCTCCGATCAGGCTTCGAGAGCGGGGACCAGTGCGGCTCCTGCTGGATCGGCTGCGGCGGCAAGGTCATCGTCCCGTAGGCGGTGGCCCCGCCCCCTTTCCTGTCGGCGGGGGCTCTGGTGACGGGGCGGTGGTGACGGACGCCCGGATTCGCGGCAGGAGCCGCTCCCGCTCGCGAGCAGCGTACCCGAGGCCCCGTTGCCCGATCGGGTTTCGGGGCCTCGGGGACGGGGATACGATGGGGCGGCGGCGGCGGCGGACGACCCGATTGTCCCGAGGGCTGGACGGGCGGGCGACGAGGCGAGCCGTCGCGGGAGAGGAGCCAGTCGAGCGCGCGGGTGGTATGAATGGAGGAGGGAGTCATGGAGAAGCCGCTGCGGCAGCGAATCGGCCTTGTGCTGGGGGCGCTCCTCTTCGCCGGCTGTCCGCTGGCGCCGGTGGTGCCCGCGGTCTTCCGCTGTCCGGATGGCCGCTGCCCGGCGGGGCTGGTCTGCGACGCGGAGGCGCGCTGCGTCGCGCCGTCCGTCCCCGGCGGCGGCCTCTCCGACGGCGGCCTCGACGCGGGGAGCGACGGCGGTCTTGACGCGGGGAGCGATGGCGGCGCGGTCTGCCCCGCGGGGCTCCATGCGTGTCCTGGGAGCGCCGTCTGCGTCAACTGGGAGATCGACCCGGGAAACTGCGGGGGCTGCGGGACGATCTGTCCGCTCGGCCAGCTCTGCGACGGGCGGGGGAGCTGCGCGGAGACGTGCGCGGCGGAGTTCACGGCCTGCTCGGCGGGGGTCCCCGGGGACGGGGGCACGCGCGGGGCGCTCTACTGCGCGGACCTGCAGGTGGACCGGAACGACTGCGGGGGTTGCGGGATCGTCTGCCCGGCGGGGGAGGTCTGCGCGCGGGGGGGCTGCGCGGTGAGCTGCCTCTCCAGCGAGACGCTCTGCGGAGGCGCCTGTACGGACACGCGGAGCGACCCCGGGAACTGCGGGAGGTGCGGGAACGGCTGCGGGCCTGGGCAGCTCTGCTCGGCGGGGAGCTGCAGCGCGAGCTGCGCGGCGGGCTACCGGAGCTGCGGCTCGGGCCCTTCGGGCTACTGCGCGGAGACGACGAACGACCCGCAGAACTGCGGGGCGTGCAACGCGGCCTGCCCGGCGGGGGAGTACTGCGCGAACGGGGCGTGCCGGGCGAGCTGCGCGGGGGCGCAGGGGACGCTCTGCGGGGGGCTCTGCGTGGACACGCAAGGGGACGAGCAGAACTGCGGGGGCTGCGGGCGTGCGTGCCCGTCGGGCGAGGTCTGCTCGCTGGGGAGCTGCACGGCGAGCTGCGGCCCCGGCTACACGGTCTGCGGGAGCGGCTCCGGGTCGTTCTGCGCGAACCTCCTGACCGACGCGCTGGACTGCGGGGCGTGCGGCGCCGCGTGCCCGCACGGCCAGCTCTGCGACGGGTCCGGCAACTGCGCGGTGGCCTGCGCGGTGGGGACGACCTCGTGCGGGAGCGGGGCGGGCGAGCACTGCGCGGACACGGCGAACGACCGGAGCAACTGCGGGGGCTGCGACCACGTCTGCGCGCCGGGGCAGCTCTGCGTGAACGGGGGCTGCGCGCTCACCTGTTCGGGGGCCGACGGCGGGGGGTGCGGCGCCTACGCCTGCCACGGGACGACGGCCTGCTGGACGGACTGCGGATCGGACGCCCAGTGCGCCTCCGGGAACTACTGCTCGCCGGTAATTGGCCAATGCTTCCCGTTCGTAGTCCCGGGGCAGGGGTGCACGTCGGATACCGAGTGCGCTTCGGGGCAGTGCCTGGGGGGGATCTGCTGTGCGGGGGCGTGCGTGACGGATGGGGGCTGCGGGGCGAGCGCGTGCTTCCCCGGGGACGGGGGTTGCGAGTATCCGGCGAGCGAGTGCGGGGCGGGGAGCTGCGCCGGGGGCGTGGAGACGCTGGCGACGTACTGCGCGGCCGGCGTAT
>JAKAPL010000091.1 GCA_021807105.1 Myxococcales bacterium
TGCGAAGGGCGTGCTCGCTCCTTCCTCCTGCGGCGTGCTTCAGCACGCCTCGTCGGTCGTCGCTGCGCTTGCCCTTCTCGGCTGCGGTCTCGAACGCCTCGCTACGCCGTACCGTGAATAAGACGGGTTGAACCCGTCTTTTCGAGACGGGCTGAACGAAGCTCCTCCGCCGCTCCTCCGCCGCTCCGGGCCCGCCGGCTTCGCTCTGGGGCTGCTTGCCCGCGAGAGGAGGCCCCTGCTGTGCTAGATTGCCTGGCACTTGAGCCTTCGGCGCTCCATCCTCCTCTCGGTGCTCGCCACCGCCTGCCCCCGGGCGTCGCCGGCGCGGCGGAGCGCGGACTGGGTCGCGGGTCCGTCCGTGACGAGCGACCCGCCGGGCGCGGAGATTCGCCTCGACGGAGAGCCCCTCGGGCGAAGGACGCCGTCCCGCATCGAGACCTGGGAGCCGCTCGTCCCGCACGAGATCTCGCTCGTCCTGCCCGGGCATGTCCCGTGGCGTGAGGAGCTCCCCGCCGGCCGCCCTCCCGACCGGATCGACGCGCGGCTCCCGCCGGCGGGCTACCTCGCGGTGAAGAGCGAGCCGCCCGGGGCCGCCATCCGGGTGGAGGGTCATCGGGTGGCGACCGCGCCCGCCACGGTGCCCGTCCCCGCCGGGCGGACGGTCGCGCTGGCGCTCTCCGCGGACGGCTACCTGGACTGGTCGCGGGAGGCGGTCGCCGACGCCGGCACCACCCTGCCGTTCGACGTCCACCTCGCTCCCGCGGCCGCCGCCGACGTCCACTCCGATCCCCCGGGCGCGTGGGTCACCGTCGACGGCCGCCCCGCCGGGCGCGCGCCGGCGCGGCTCGCGGTGCGCGCGGGCGTGGACCACGTCGTCCGCTTCTCGCTCCCCGGCCTTGCCGGTTGCGAGCGGCGCGTCCGCATCCGGTGGAAGGCCCGCGCGCGGATCGACTGCGACCTCACCGACGCCGAGGGGCGCAAGCTCGCCTCTGCGCTCGCCGCGACGCGCGCGCGGATCGCCGTGCTCGGCAAGCGGCTCGCGGCGATCCCGGACCACGACTCCAATTTCTTCCGGGCGATGGCCAACGACAAGAGCCGCAACGAGATCGAGGATGAGCTGACGCGGCTCTCCGACGACGAGGACCAGGAGCAGACGGCCTTCGAGGACCATCGGGCGGACCTAGAGGCCCGGTTCGCGCGGGACGAGGACGGGGGGAGCCCGCCGGGAACGGAAGAGAGCGGCGAAGCCGGGGCCGCTCCTTGATCCCGCGGATCGTCCTCGCCCACGACTGGCTCACGGGCATGCGCGGCGGGGAGCGCGTGCTCGAGGAGATCTGCCGGCTCTTCCCCGACGCGCCGATCTACACGCTCCTCCATGAGCCGGGCACGGTGTCGGAGACGATCGAGGGCCGCCCCATCGTCACCTCCTTCCTGCAGCGCTTCCCCCCGGCGGCGCGGCGCCGTTACCGGCGGCTGCTCCCATTCATCCCCGCCGCGGTCGAGGCGATGCGCGTCCCCCCCTGCGACCTGCTCCTCTCCGTCTCCCACTGCGCGATCAAGGCGCTCCGCCCGCCCCCCGGCGCGCGCCACCTGGGCTACGTCCTCACCCCGATGCGCTACGTCTGGGACCAGCGCGAGGCGTACTTCGGGCGAGGGCGGACCGATCCGCTCACCCGCGCGCTCGCGCGCTCCGGCGTGCCGGCCTTGCGCCTGTGGGACGCGGCGACGGCCTCCCGCGTCGATCGGTTCGTCGCCATCTCGCGCGCCGTCGCCGGGCGGGTGGCGCGCGCGTGGGGACGATCGGCGGGCCTCCTCTATCCGCCCGTGGAGCTGTCGCGCTTTTTCCCGACGCCTTCTCCGGGCCCGGCGGGATACTACCTGATGGTGACCGCGTTCGCCCCCTACAAGCGCGTGGACATCGCCCTGGAGGCGTTCCGGCGTCTCGGAAGGCCGCTCAAGGTCGCGGGCGGCGGGCAGGATGAGCAGCGGCTGCGGCCGCTCTTCGGCGGCGCCGTCGAATGGCTCGGCCATCGGACCGACGCAGAGATCGCCGAATTGTACCGCGGCTGCCGCGCCTTCGTCATGCCCGGAGAGGAGGACTTCGGGCTCACGCCCCTGGAGGCGCAGGCGAGCGGACGGCCGGTGATCGCGCTCGGGCGGGGCGGCGCGACGGAGACCGTCCTGCCGCTCGGCGAGGCGGGCGAGCCCACGGGCGTGCTCTACGGCGAGGGAGCGGACGCCGGCGTCGACGCGCTCGCCGCGGCCGTCCTGCGCTTCGAGGCCTCCGAGGCGCTCTTCTCGCCCACCGCCTGCCGGCGCCAGGCCGAGCGTTTCTCCCCCGCCGTGTTCCGCAACGGGATGCGGTCGGAGGTCGAAAGGCTCTTGGCCGGGCCGCCGCAGGCCGGGTAAGCTCTCGGGCCGGCCGTGTTCCACAGGTTCCAGCGCTTCTTCACCCAGTTGAAGGTCCTGCTCGACGCGGTCGTGCTGGGCTTCTCCTTCGGCGCCGCCTACACGCTGCGCTTCTGGTCCCCGCGCTTTCTTCCGTACGAGGTCAAGAGCCCGTGGAACAACACGCTGCGGATCCTCGGCACGATCGTCGTGCTCTACCCCGCCGCCATCCACGCCTTCGGGCTCTACCGGCCGGCCCGGATCCGCAGCTTCCTCGACGACGCCTTCGGGCTCTTCAAGGCATGGATCCTCGCCTCGATGGCGCTCGTCACCGTGACCTACTTCCTCCAGCCCGTCCGTTACTCGCGGCTCGTCCTCGGCTTCTTCTTCGGCGTCTCCTTCGTCTTGGTCGTCGCCGAGCGGTACGTCTTCCGTCGCGTGCTGCAGGCGTTCCGGCGCAAGGGCTTCAACCAGAAGAACGTGCTGGTGATCGGCGCCGGAGACCTTGGCCGGCGGGTGCTCGGCATCCTCCACGATCACCGCGAGCTGGGCTTCAACGTGATCGGCGTGCTCAGCCGCAGGCCGGCCAAGGTCGGCACGAGGATCGAGGGCGTGCCGGTGATCGGCCGGCTCGCCGACCTTCCGGGGGTCATGGGCGGGGGGGTGCCCATCGACCAGGTGGTCATCGCGCTGCCGCTCGAAGAACAGGGCGCGCTGCGGGGGCTGATGGCGGTGCTCTCCGAATCGACCGCCGACGTGAAGATCGTCCCCGACCTCGTGCAGTACGTGACCCTCTCGGGGGGGGTGGAGGAATTCGGCGGCCTGCCGCTGCTCTCCTTGCAGAACGGGCCGCTCGACGGCTGGAACGGGGTGACGAAGCGGCTCTTCGACCTCGTCCTCTCGTCCGCGGCGCTGCTCGTCGCCGGGCCGATCGTCGGCGGCCTGGCGGCCCTCGTGAAGCTCGAGAGCCCGGGGCCCGTCTTCTACCGGCAGGAGCGGATGGGGATGGACGGCCGGCTCTTCCACATCCTCAAGCTGCGGACCATGCGGCAAGACGCGGAGCGCGGCGGCGCGCGGATGGCCGTCGCGGGCGACGACCGGGTGACCCGGCTCGGCCGCCTCCTACGGCGCACCTCGCTCGACGAGCTTCCGCAGCTCTGGAACGTGCTGCGCGGCGACATGTCGCTGGTCGGCCCGCGGCCGGAGCGGCCGGTCTTCATCCAGGAGTTCCGCCGGCAGATCCCGCGCTACCAGCTCCGCCACAAGGTCAAGGCCGGCATCACCGGCTGGGCGCAGGTCAACGGCTTTCGCGGGCAGACCAGCATCGAGAAGCGGATCGAGTACGACCTCTACTACATCGAGAACTGGTCGCTCTGGCTGGACCTGAAGATCCTGGCCCGCACGGTCGCCGGCGGCTTCCTCTCCAGGAACGCCTACTGATGGCCGCGATCCGTCCCCGGGCCCCGAGGTCCGACGGCGTCTGGCTCGCCCTCCTCCTGACCGCGTGCGGCCCGCGGGCTGCGCGCATCGTGGTCACGCCGCCGAAGGCGCGGATCCTCGATCATGGGGGGGGGATCACCCTGCACGCCGTGCCCCTGGACGCGCAGGGCCGGGAGGTGAAGGGCATCCAGCTCTCGTGGCGGAGCCGGACGACCTCGTGCGACACGGCGGCCTGCGAGGACTGGGACATCGTCACGGTCGACGGCGCGGGGCGCGTCACCTCCCACGAGAACGGCAAGGCCGACGTCGTCGTCTCCGGCGGCGGCGCGGAGGGGAAGTGCGAGGTCACGGTCGTCGTGCCGGCGTACCTCTCGCTCACCGGGCCGCGCGAGCTGTGGGCGACCGGCGTGCCGGCGCGCCTCACGGTGATCGCGAAGGACGAGGGGGGCCACTTCCTGAGCGACGTGCCGGTGCGGTGGCAATCGAGCGATCCGGGCGTCGCGCCGGTCGACGCGCGCGGGAACGTCGTGCCGCTCGCCCCGGGCAAGACCGTGGTCACCATCCAGAACGGCGATCGGACCGCCCGGGTGGATCTCGCGGTGCGCTCCTTCGACTTCGACGGGTTGGCGCTCGGGCTGACCCCGGAGCTGGCGGACGCGCTCGCCGGCATCGCGCGCGCGTGGCGGGCGGCGGTGCGGGTCGAGGTCGCGGGGAAGGGGCCGCCAGCGGGCGCGACGCCGGCCGTCCGGCTCGAGCTGCCGCCGCTCCAACTCACGCCCGGGGAAGATCGTACGCTGACCGCCTTCGCGACGCGGGGAGGTGCGCCCGTGGCGCAGGTCGCGGCGGCCTGGACCTCGGCGGCCCCGGCGATCGTCGCGGTGACGCCCGAGGGTGTCGCGTGGGGGCAGGCGCCCGGGAAGACCGAGCTGACCGCACGCTTCGGGAAGGTCGAGGCCAGCCTCCCGGTGCTGGTCGGCGCTCGAGGGAAGTGATCGACGACTCCGAGAAGGCTCGTGGTCGCGCAGATCCTCGCCGGCTCGAACGAAGGCGAGCGTGGATGGGGGAAGCAGGGGAGCTGGGCGCCCCTGTTCGAGGCCCGCCGGCGGTGGTCCGGAAGAGTCAGCGCGGATGGGTTTCGGTCGTCACGGAAGTCGCGCGGTCGGCAGGGCGAGATCAGCGCTCGTCTGGGCGAGATCAGCGGCCGTCTGGGCGAGCCCAGCGCTCGTCTGGGCGAACCCAGCGCCCGTCTGGGCCAGACGAGCAGCCGTCTGGGCTAGACGAGCAGCCGTCTGGGCCAGACGAGCAGCCGTCTGGGCTAGACGAGCAGCCGTCTGGGCTAGACGAGCAGCCGTCTGGGCTAGACGAGCAGCCGTCTGGGCTAGACGAGCAGCCGTCTGGGCGAGCCCAGCGCTCGACAGGGCGAGCCCAGCGCTCGACAGGGCGAGCCCAGCGCTCGACAGGGCGAGCCCAGCGCTCGACAGGCCAAGCCCAGCGCTCGACAGGCCAAGCCCAGCGCTCGACAGGCCAAGACCAGCGCTCGACAGGCCAAGACCAGCGCTCGACAGGCCGAGACCAGCGCTTGACAGGCCGAGACCAGCGCTCGACAGGGCGAGACGAGTGACCGTCCGGGCGGCCTCGCCGGCCGGCGCGCCGAAGAAAGTTGTCACGCCTTCGCGACTCCAGGCGACCTTGCTGGATGAAGGGCGCAGCAGAAGGGCGTGGCGGTCCGGGACGCCGGGTGGCTCCAGGGGCCCAGTTTGGCCGGCAGTGTGCCGACCGCCCGATGCGATCGCGATGCACGAGGTCCAAGGAAGGCCCACCCGCGGCCAGGCGCCCACCGGCTCTATCGCGCTCCTCATCGGCTCCTGGCCACGCGGCCCGCACGTCATGCGCGTTTCACACGAGCCTCCTAGAGCGTCGGTCCCTGCCTCGCCGTGGAGGCCGGAGGCGGCGGGGAGAGGCCGGGGGCCATCTTCTCGATCTGCTCGCGCGTCAGCCCGCGGGCGTCGAGCAGCCGCGTGGTCATCAGGATGGGCGCCCGCGCGCCGAGCGCCCAGGCGAGCAGCTCGCCCGGCGGGCCGGCGATCGACACGGCCCCGCGCGCCGAGCGGAGCTCGGCCTGGCCGACGGGGTCGTCCTGTCCGTCCAGGACGACCCGCTCCAGCCGGGCTCCGAGGGCGGTCAGGACGGCCGAGGGGAAGTCGGGCGTCCGAGCCGTTCCCTCTCGCCGCTGCTGGAGCATCCCCGCCTCGCCGCTGCTGATGAAGATCGGCACCATCTTCTCGTCGCTCGGGACGGAGAGGACCACGACGCCGAGCGGCGGTGAGCCTCCGACCCGGACGATCTCCACCTGCGCGGACCGCTCGCCTCCGTCCCGCGCGGCGCCGCGCAGGACGCCCCTCGCGGCGAGGGCTCCTCCCACCGCGACCGCTCCGGCGAGCGACCCGACGAGCCAGCGTATTCGCAGCGCGGCCTTCGGGGGCCGCTCGGCTCCCCCCGCGCCCCCCACCTCGCCTCGCCTCCGCGGGAGCATCCCTAAATCTTTGCGCGGCGAGAGGAATCTCGGAAGTCGTAGACCATCGGGCCTATGGTAGGAATGACGGCCGTGCACTGCCCGAGCTGCCGGAAGGACGCGCCGCCCCGCGCCGAGAACCGGTTCTTCCCGTTCTGCTCGGAGCGGTGTAAGCTCGTCGATCTCGGCAAGTGGCTGGGCGAGGAGTACCGGGTGCCGGCCCGTCCGGGGGAGAGCGAGGGCGGCGCTACGCCGGAGAAGAGCGACGGCGGGGAGGAATCGGGATGAAGCCGCGGGTCGTGTGCACGGGGCCGTTCCCCGGGACCGCGCTCGCGCGGCTCGCCGCCCACGTGGACCTGTGGGTGGGTCCGGAGGAGGGGACGCCGCGCGAACAACTCCTCCGGGAGGGGCGGGAGGCGGAGGGGCTCATCTGCGGCCTGCTGTCGGATCGGATCGACGCCGGGCTGCTCGCCGGCCTCCCGAAGCTCCGGATCGTCGCGACGCCCACCGCGGGCACCGACCACATCGACCTCGGGGCGGCGCGCGAGCGCGGCCTCTGGGTCTGCCACGTCCCCGAAGCGACGACGGAGGCGACGGCCGACCTCGCCTTTGCGCTCATCCTCGCCGTGGCGCGGCGGGTCGTCGAAGGGGACCGGCTCGTGCGGTCGGGCGGGTTTCATTCCTGGCGCTCGTCGCTGCTGCTCGGCGTCGAGCTGTCGGGGGCCGTCCTCGGCGTGATCGGCGCCGGGAGAATCGGCCAGGCGGTGCTGCGCCGGGGCGCCGGCTTCGGGATGGCGCTGCGCTATACGCGGCTCGGTGGACCGCTGCCCGCCCTCGCCGGCTCCTTCGGCGCGCGCTTCCAACCGCTGCCGGAGCTGCTCGCCGAGAGCGACGTCGTGAGCCTGCACGTTCCGCTCCGGCCGGAGACGCGCCACCTGATCGACGCCGCGGCGCTCGCGCGGATGAGGCGCGACGCGATCCTCGTCAACACCTCGCGGGGGTCGGTGGTGGACGAGGCGGCGCTCGCCGCCGCGCTCTCGCAGGGGCGGCTGCGCGGGGCGGGCATCGACGTGTTCGAGCACGAGCCGGATGTCCACCCGGGGATCCTCGCGAGCGACCGCGTGGTGCTCACGCCGCACGTGGGCAGCGCCACCGAGGCGACGCGCGCCCGGATGATCGAGGGCGCGGTCGCCGCCGTGGAAGCGGTCCTGCTCGACCACGGCGAGCCTCGCGGCGCGGTGGTGAGACCGGCCAAGGGGCTGGACCTGCCGAAGTCGTAACCGGGCGGGGACGACCCTCGTCCGCTACGCCAGGGCCACGACCTGCCCAGCGCCGCGGTCCCGCGCGAGGCAGGCGCGACCTACGCGCAACCACCCGTAGCCAGGAGCGGATTCAGGTGGCCGTCTCCCCCACCGCCCGCGACCTCGCGTGGTTGATGGCGAATCCCGACGTCCATCCGCACACCGTACTGCGAGCCATGACTGCAAGGGTCATTTGGCAAGGCTCTCGCAAAGGCCAGCGTAAAGCACCTCCCCACGAAGTCGTTTGGAGGGTGGCAAGCCCCCCGCGAGGAGGTGCGGAGCGAGCACCCCCCCCATCTCGTTGTAGGGGTGGCAAGCCCCCCCTTCGGGAGGCGCGGGATCGGACGCCGCAGCAGCCGGACCGTGAATAAGACGGGCTCAAGGGGAGCAGACCGCGAGGCCGGCGCCGGCCGGGACCTCGCCCCAGAACTGGAGGGCGCGGAAGACCGAGCAGCTCCCCGCGTCGAGGAACCAGCTCCCCGCGACGCCGCAGCCGCCCGACCCGTTCGGGAGCTGCCCGGACGGATCGATGGGCACGCCATGACCCATGCCGGCGAGGGCATGGCTCTCGACGACGACCCGCCCGCCCGTGTCCTCGTAGAGAGCGACCGCGTGGCCGTCCACGGTCTCCGTCGCGGCGGGCGTCGAACCGACGCCCCAGACGTTGGTCCACTGCTGGATCAGCGCCGCGAGGTTCACCGGGCTCACCACCGCGTCGTCGGTCCCCTGCCAGAGCGTGACGCGGGGCCAGACCGTGTTCTGCGGGCTCTCGCTCCGGACGCAGTCGCCCCACCATTGCGGTGGGTGCGTCACCTGCCCGGCCATCGCCAGCAGCGACAGGCCCGGGCCGAACGACGGGCACGTGCTCGCGTCCGTTCCGGTGCAAGCGGCGCGGAACGGCAGGCCCGCGACGATCTGCCCTCCCGCGAAGCCGTGGAAGAGCGCGGCGTCGCTGCCCGCGTTCGGGTAGTCGGCGAGCAGGACGGCCGCCATGGCCCCCCCGGCGGAGAAGCCCGAGACATAGACGCGCCGCGCGTCGAGCCCGTGGGCCGTCACCTCCTGCGCGATCGCGTTCGCGATGGAGGCCGCCTCTCCGTCGCGGTCGCCGTCTTGCGCGAGGAACCAGTTGAAGCAGCGGTCGGGGTTGTTCCCGGGCTGCTGCTCCGGGTAGAGCACGACGAGCCCGTAGGCGTCGGCCGCGCGCGACCAGCCGCTGTTCGTGAAGTCCTCCGCGTCCTGCGTACAGCCGTGCAGCGCGACGACGAGCGCGCCCGAGAGCTTCCCGGCCGGGACGTGCTCGTAGGCGAGGAGGTTGCCGGGGTTAACGAATCCGGTGACCGCGACGAGCGTGGGGCTCGGCGGCGGGGCGGAGCAGGAGATCCCGCCGCCGGGCCCGCCTCCATCGCCGGGCGTGCCTCCGCCGTCCGGGAGCGCGCCGGCCGGGGCGCCCGCGTCCGCGGCGGAGCACGAGGCGCAGATCCCGGTCTCGCGCGGGCCGCCGCAGGAGCAGGGGAGGGCGAGCAGGAGGGCGAGGAACGGCCACGGCGAGCGGCCAGGCAGGGGCGATCTCCCGGGTCCCCGCCCGTCCTGGTCGTTCCGGAACGCCAAGAGCTTCGATCGGAGGATCTCGCGCGCGCGGGTCGCGACGGGGGCGTACGCGGGGGGAAGGGTCATCGTCCTACGACTGCCTCCCGACGATCACGTAGGCGTATCGCCGCCCCACGCGGAGCAGGTGGCGCCCCTCGGCGAGGACCGCCTTCTCGTCGTCGCAGCGGGTCTGGTCCACGTCGACCGCCTTCGCCCGGATCTTGCGCCGGGAGTCGCTGTTGCTGGGACAGAGCTTCGCGAGCACGAGCGCCGCGAACAGGGGCGCGGTGGGCCCCGGCGCCTCGAACGTCGGGATCTCCCTGGGGAGCGCCCCCTGCGCGAAGACGCGGTGAAACTCCGCGGCGGCGGCGGCCGCCTCCCCCTCCGAGTGGAAGCGGGAGACGATCTCCCGGGCGAGGTCCACCTTCGCCTGCCTGGGGTGCGCGGCCCCCGCGGCCACCGCGGCCTGCAGGGCGGCGAGCTCGGCAGGGGTCTTGCGCGACAGCAGCGCGTAGTAGCGCCACATCAGATCGTCGGAGATCGACATGAGCTTGCCGAACATCTCCTCGGGGCCCTCGGTGACCCCGACGTAGTTGCCGAGCGACTTCGACATCTTCTCGCCGGTGAGCCTCCCCTCGACGAGGCGCGCGTCGAGTCCCTCCAGGATGGGCGTCGTGAGGACGACCTGCGGGGTCATCCCCCGCTCGCGCATGAGCTGGCGGCCGACGAGCAGGTTGAAGAGCTGGTCGGTGCCCCCGAGCTCCACGTCGGCCTCGAGCGCGACCGAGTCCTGCGCCTGGAGGAGCGGATAGGCCAGCTCGTGGAGGGAGAGGGGCCGCCCCTCCTCCCAGCGCCGCCGGAAGTCGTCGCGCTCCATCATGCGCGCGAGCGAGTACGAGGAGAGGAGCGTGAGGAGCCCGTCGGCCCCGAGCCGGGCGAGCCATTCCGAGTTGAAGCGGAGCTCGGTGCGCGCGGGATCGAGGACCAGCAAGGCCTGGGCCTGATAGGTGCGGGCGTTCGCGGCGATGGCCTCGGCCGAGAGGGGTGGGCGGGCGAGGTGGCGCCCCGTGGGATCTCCGATGCGCGCCGTGAAGTCGCCGACCACGAGCACGCCCTGGTGGCCGAGGTCCTGGAAGCGCCGCATCTCCTGCAGGACGACCGTATGGCCGAGGTGGAGGTCGGGGGAGGTCGGGTCGAGCCCGAGCTTCACGCGCAAGGGTCTCCCCGTCGCGGCGCTCTGCGCGAGCTTCTGGAGCAGTTCCTCGCGCACGTGGAGGTCGACCGCCGGCGCGGTGAGGATCTCGAGCTGCTCGTGGGGGGAGGGTGTGCTCATTCGAACCGCTCCCGAACGCGGGTGATGGAGACGCCCTTCCCGGTCGCGTCGTCGATCTCGACGATCGCGCCCTGCACGTAGACGAGGTTCCTGGCGGGCTCGAGGTGCTCGGGCCGTTGGGTGAGGAAGCGGCGGAGCGCGAGCTCCTTGCGCACGCCGATGACCGAGTCCTCGGGGCCGCACATGCCCGCGTCGGTGAGGTAGGCGGTCCCGCGGGGCAGGATTCGCTCGTCGGCGGTCTGCACGTGGGTGTGGCTGCCGACGAGCGCGGAGACGCGGCCGTCGAGGTAGGCGCCGAGGGCGGCCTTCTCGCTCGTCGCCTCGGCGTGGAAGTCGACGAAGAGGCACGGCGTCACCGCGGAGAGCCGCGCGATCTCCTCGTCGGCCTTCCGGAACGGATCGTCGAGCGCCCGCATGAAGACGCGCCCTTCCAGGTTCAGGACGCCGAGCTTCCGGCCGTCCGGCGTCGTCACGATCGCGCTGCCCTCGCCGGGGGCACCCGGGGGATAGTTCGCCGGCCGCAGCAGCGGACGCTTCCGATCGAGGTAAGGGAGGATCTCCTTCTTGTCCCAGACGTGGTTGCCGGAGGTGAGGAGCTGGATCTGGCAGGCCAGCAGCTCCTCGGCCGCCTCGGGGGTGACGCCCGCGCCGCCCGCGGCGTTCTCGCAGTTCGCGAGGGTCACGTCGATCGCGTTGCGGCCGACGATGCGCGGGAGCAGCTCGTGGACCGCCCGCCGGCCAGGCTTGCCGACGACGTCGCCGAGGAAGAGCACGCGCATGGGAGCGGGAAGTCTACCGCGGAACAGCCGGTGACGCATGGAAAAAGCGCGTGGCCGCCGCCGGCCCGCCGGAGGGGACGGCCGGGACAGCAGGAGGGGCCAGGCGCCCCCTGCTCCGCCGACAAGGGCGCACCGAGCTCGTTGCTTGGTCGCTGCGGTCCTCACCGTACAACCCTCGTAGGGTCCTCGCTCCTCCTGCGCTGGGGCCAAGAGCGAAGCTGGGGAGCCGCACCCTTCTCGCCGGTCGGGGCCGCGCCTCACAGGGGCGGGCTGCTTACGGACGGATTAGGGCGCTCCATAACTCCGCTCTGCTCAATCCGAACGGGTGCATAAGCCGCTATGCCCAAGGCCGATAGGTCTGCTGGCGTCGATGGGCGGTAGCCGCCCGGCGGGTGAGTTTTCGCTTGCCCGGAGATCTGGG
>JAKAPL010000026.1 GCA_021807105.1 Myxococcales bacterium
GATCCTCCCGCATGAAGACCAGGTCATGCTCGATGATGACAGGCTCCTCCTGCATGAAGACGAGCTCATGCCGCATGAAAGCCAGCTCATGCTCGATGAAGGTCAGCTCATCCTGCATGAAAGCCAGGTCATGCCGCATGAAAGCCAGGTCATGCCGCATGAAAGCCTGATCCTCCCGCATGAAGACCAGGTCATGCTCGATGATGACAGGCTCCTCCCGCATGAAGACGAGCTCATGCCGCATGAAAGCCAGCTCATGCTCGATGAAGGTCAGCTCATCCTGCATGAAAGCCCGATCATGCCCCATGAAGGCCAAGGGAAGGCGGATGAAACTGAATTCATGGCGAATGAACCGACATTCATGCCGGATGAGATCGATCTCATCGACCATGAACGGCTTCGCATCCGGGATGAAGTCGGGTTCATGCGGCATGAAACACGTTTGCAGCCGACTGACTCGCCTTTCATGCGGCATGAGCCACGTTTGCAGCCGCATGAGCGGCCCTTCCAGCCGCAGGACCCATCGTTCCAGCGTTGGATGAGCCCCGTCGTGGCGGCAGGAGCACGCCTTCGAGCCGGATGAGCCCCCGGTCCAGGAGCCTCGCTATCTCGATTGGCCCTGAGATTCGGAGTAGGGGTTTCCGCTTCGCAACCGCCCGACAATCACACGCCGACCGCCTGCCGTCCGCGACCTCTCGGCTCGATCGCGAGCAGCAGCCGAGGGTTTAACCCGTTGAAATCGCGTCCCGCTGCCCTCGCCCTGGACGTGCGCCACGTCACCCGTACGGACCTACTCCGAATCTCAGGTGAAGGGGCCTGGCCACGTGGCGCCGGGGCGCCCGCGCCCCGACGTCTTGCGTGCCGGGCGCCGGCGATCCAGACTGCCGCCCGTGACGACGCTGGGATGGGAAAGCTGGGGCGTGCTCTCGCTCCTCCTGCTGTTCGGGGAGCTGTACACACACCACTTCGTCTTTCTCTGGCCCGCGGTCGGGGCCGCGGGCGCGGCGATCGCGGCCGCGCTGGGCCTCGGGCCGGAGGGAGAGATCCTGCTCTTCGTCGTCAGCTCCGCCGCCCTGCTCGTGGTGGCCCGGCCGCTCTTCCTCCGGATCCTCTCGCCGGAGGGGCGGGCCATCGCGACCAACGTCGAGGCGCTGGCGGGCCGGCAGGTCGAGGTCATCGAGCCGGTGGGGGACATCTACGCGCCGGGGACCGTCAGGGTGGGCGGAGAGACCTGGACCGCGTTCACCGAGGACGGCGGGAAGCTCGAACCCGGCCAGGCTGCGATCGTCGCGCGCGTCGAAGGGCTCAAGCTCTGTGTTCGGGGGGTGCCGCTCACGGGGGATGTCTGGAAAGGAAAGGTGTCGTCATGATGATCGTGTTGGTAGTGCTGGCGCTGGTGGTGATGGCCTTCGTGGGCGCCGGGGTGAAGATCGTCCTGCAGGCCGAGGTGATGGTGATCGAGCGGTTCGGCCGCTTCGACCGGATCGCGAAGAGCGGCCTCAACATCATCGTCCCGTTCTTCGACAAACCCCGGCAGATGCTCCTCAAGCGCGAAGGCCGATACTTCACGACGGCGCGCATCGACATCCGCGAGCGGGTGATGGGCTTCGAGAAGACCGCCGTCATCACCCACGACAACGTCGGGATCCAAGTCGGGAGCGTCATCTACTACCAGATCATCGATCCGGTGAAGGCGCTCTACGAGGTACAGAACGTGGACGTCGCGATCGAGCAGCTCGTGATGACGAACCTGCGCAACATCATGGGCGGCTTCGCGCTCGACGAGACCCTGACCTCCCGCGAGACGGTCAACAACAAGCTGCGGATGGTGATGGACGAGGCGACGGAGAAGTGGGGCGTGAAGGTGACCCGCGTCGAGCTGCGCGAGATCGAGCCTCCCCAGAACATCGTCCAGGCCATGAACCTCCAGATGACCGCCGAGCGCGAGCGACGCGCCGAGGTGACCAAGGCCGAGGGCGACAAGGCCGCCGCGATCCTCCAGGCCGAGGGCGAGAAGCAGTCGAAGGTGCTGCAGGCCCAGGGCACGCGCGACGCCGCCATCGCGATCGCCGAGGGCGAGAAGCAGGCGAAGATCCTGGCGGCGCAGGCTACGGCCGAGCAGACGAGACTCGTCTACCAGTCAATCCACGACGGCAAGCCGGACGCCGCGCTGCTCACGATCAAGTACCTGGAGACGCTCCAGACGCTCGCGCAGGGGAGCTCGAACAAGGTCTTCGTCCCCTTCCCCAGCATGGACGTGCTCGGGGCGGTGGGCGCGGTGACCGAGGCGCTCGCGGCGCCCAAGGGCTAAGCGCCCGCGGCTTGGCCGCCGGCTCGAATTCGCGGCCGAGGCGACGAGGGCTCTCGCCGGCCTCTCGCGCCTCCCGCCGGGTCCCTCCGGCTCGCCCTCCCCGGTGGCGGAGGGGCGATCGCCACCGCTCAATCCATCTACTTGCGGGCTTCCTTGGCCTCGGCGGCCCTGCGCATGAACAGCTCCTCCAGGTTCTCGCGCGACGCCGTGACCGCCTCCACCCTCGCCTTCAACGCGACGACCTCGCCCAGGAACCCGTCCGCGGCCTCCTGCGAGGGGAACGTCGCGATCACCCGGTCCCCCTGCGCCCGCGCCGACCGTTCCTTCTGGACGCGATCCCGCTGCTCGGCGGACAGTCCGGAGACGGTCACCTCGACCGCGCGCACGCGGTCGCTGAGCAGATCGTCGAGCCGGCCGATGTCCGTGAGGCTTCCCTTGGAGAGCAGCGCCACCCGGTCGCAGATCGCCTCCACGTCCGGCAGGATGTGGGTCGAGAAGAAGACCGTGCGCCCCTCGTCGCGCAGCCGGAACATCACGTCCCGCACGTCCTTGCGGCCGATGGGGTCTAGCCCGCTCATCGGCTCGTCGAGGATGACGACCGCCGGGTCGCCCATGAGCGCCTGCGCGAGCCCCAGCCGCTGCACCATCCCCTTCGAGAACTTCCGGATCCCGAGGTCCACGGCGTGGGCGAGCCCGACCAGGTCGAGCAACTCCCGCGCGCGGGCGCGGATGACCTTCCCGGAGAGCCCGAGCAACGACCCGGAGAGCGAGAGGTACTCCGCCGCCGTCAGGAACTCGTAGAGGACTGGGTTCTCGGGCAGGAACCCGAGCCGCCGCCGGCTCTCCGGTGCACCCATCGGCTGGCCGTCGATCGACCCGGTCCCGCGGGACGGCCGGATGAGCCCGAGGAGGAGCTTGATCGCCGTGCTCTTCCCCGCCCCGTTCGGCCCCACGAGGCCGAAGATCTCCCCCTGCCGGACCTCGAGGGTGAGCGACCGGAGCGCGTGGACCTTCCGTCCCCAGAAGCCCACGGAGTAGGTCTTCCCGAGCCCCTCGGCCTGGATGATGCCGGTCGCCATGCGCCGTGTCTACTACGTCCCCCGCCAAACGTGAAGAAACCGGGGCCGCCGTGCTAGGAGGCTGGTGTGAAATGGCTGCCTGCTGCGAAAGCCGAACCCTTCGCCGCGACGGGCGGCCTCGTCGCTTCGCTGTTCAACCTACTGCAAAGAGAACGTTGGACGCTGCTCACCCCTCGGGCGCCCATCTCGCTTCGGTCTCGGCGCTCTCGCGACGCCACCCATTTCACACCAGCCTCCTAGGATCTCGCGCCATGCACCACTCCCCCGTCGCCGCGCCCCTCCTGCTCGCGCTCGCCTGCGCCTCCGCCCGTCCGGCGCCGTCGTACGCCGCCCCCACCCCGCCCCCGCCTCCGCCCCCCTGCCGGCACGCCTCGATCGCCGCGCTCGAACGGGATCCGGCGCTCGATGCCGAGGTCGCGACGCGTCGATACCGGCTCGGCCAGCCGGCCAGCCCGCGCGTCACGCCCGACGGGCGAACCGTCGTCTTCCTCCAGTCCGGGCCTCGCTCCGACGCGCGCAGCCTCTGGGCGTTCGACGTAGCCTCGGGGAAGGCGCGGCAGCTCGCGACCGCGGAGAGCCTTTCCGGAGGAGGCGATCGCCCACCGACAGCGAGGGAGGCGGCGGAGCGGGAGAGGATGCGGCTCTCGGCGCGGGCCATCGGTACGTTCGTCCTCTCGCCCGACGGCCGCACCGCCGCCGTCCCGCTGGGGGGCCGCCTCTACCTCGTCGATGTCGCGTCGGGCCACGCCTCGGCGCTGCCCGCGGGGAGCGGACCGGACGCCGACCCGCAGTTCTCGCCCGACGGCCGGATGGTGGCGTCCATCGAGAACGACGAGATCTGGGTCCACGAGGCCGGGGACAGGGCCGTTCGCCGGGTCACCCGCGGGGCGGGCCACGGCGTGACCCACGGCGAGGCGGAGTTCGTGGCCGAGGAGGAGATGGATCGCTTCCGGGGCTTCTGGTGGTCCCCGGACGGACGGCAGATCGCCTACGAGGAGGCGGACGCCTCGCACGTCGAGAACTTCTTCCTTTCGGACATCGCCCACGGGGAGCAGGCGCCCGCGCAGAGCCCCTACCCGCGTCCGGGGAAGGCGAACGTCGCGGTGCGGCTCGGCGTCGTCTCGCGGTTCGGCGGGCGGACGCGCTGGATCGACTGGGACCACGCGCGCTACCCCTACCTCGCTCGGGTCGCCTGGCCGAAGGGCGGTCCGCTCCTCATCGAGGTCGAGACGCGCGATCAGAAGACGGTGGTGCTGCTCGCGGCGGACGGGGCGAACGGCAGGACCCGGACGCTGGTCACTGAGGAGGATCCCGCCTGGGTCGATCTGAACGACGACCTGCGGCCTCTCGCCTCGGGGCAGTTCCTCTGGTCGAGCGAGAAGAGCGGGCAGGCGGAGCTCGAGCTGCGCGCGGCGGACGGGAGCCTCGTCCGGACGCTGACCACGCCCGCCATCGGCTTCCGCAGGCTCGTGACCCTGGACGGGGACACGGCGGTGGTCGAGGGCGGCCCCGATTCCACCGTCCAGTTCCTCTGGCGTGTTCCCCTGGCGGGCGGCACCCCGGCGCTGCTCGCCGGAGGGCCGATGGTCCATGAGGCCACGGGGACGAAGGACGCACCCGTGCTCGTGGACCACGAGAGCCGCCTCGACGCTCCCGCCCGCACCGTCCTCCGGAGGATCGCGGACGGAGAGATCGTCGCGACGCTCCCGGATCGGGCCGAGCAGCCCCCGGAGCCCAACGCCGAGATCCTGCAGCTCCCGGGGCCCATGGGGCCGCTCATGGCGGAGGTCATCGTCCCGCACCGCTTCGACGCGCGGCGGCGCTACCCGGTCATCGACTGGGTTTATGGCGGACCGGGGTTCGCGGAGGTCCAGCGTGACGAGGAGGGCAGCGCCCTCGCGCAGTGGCTCGCCGACCAGGGCGTCGTCGTGGTGAAGATCGACAACCGGGGGACGCCGCGGCGGGGGCGGGCCTGGGAGCGGGCCATCGCCGGGAGCTTCGCCGGCGTTCCCCTCGGCGACCAGATCGCGGGCCTGACGGCGCTCGCGGCGATGCGGCCGTTTCTCGACCTCTCGCGCGTCGGGATCATCGGGGCGTCGTTCGGCGGCTACCTCGCCGCGCTCGCGGTGCTGCGCCGGCCGGACGTCTTCAAGGCGGCGGTGGCCATCGCCCCGGTCGTCACCTGGGAGGACTACGACACCCACTACACGGAGCGCTACCTCGGGACGCCCGAGCAGAACCCGGAGGGCTACCGAGAGAGCTCGCTCCTGACCGGCGCCGCGTCACTCTCGCGGCCGTTGCTCCTCGTCCACGGGACCGCGGACGACAACGTCCACGTCATCGGGACGCTGAAGCTCGTCTCGGCGCTGGAAGCGGCGGGCCACGTCCCCGACCTGATGCTGATCCCGGGACAGACGCACATGTTCGCCGAGCAGGCGACGCAACGGCTGATGTGGGCGAAGGCCGCGGCGTTCCTGCTCGACCACCTGCGGGAGTGACCAAGGGAATCGGGACAGGGCAGGCGTCCCGGCCCTACCCACCGCCGGCACGAGATCCCCGCAGGTCGTTGGCCAGAGGACTTCCCGCGCCTCCCCACGCCCATACCGGTGGAGATAAACGAAACCCTCTCCCCCGGCGAACGGGGGAGAGGGTCGGGTTTTTGGGGACCGTGGCCAGCCACGCCCGCCGTCGGGCTACTTGACGACGATCTTCACCTCGGCCTTGTGGCCGCCCGCGCTCGCCGTCACGGTCGTCTTGCCCTTCTTGAGCGCCTTCAAGAGGCCCGCCGCATCGACGCTCGCGATCTTGGGGTTCTCGACGGTCCAGGCGGTCGTGACGCCGGCGATGGGCTTGCCCGCGTCCGTCGCCGTGCTCGTGAGCTGCTGGGTCTGGCCGACCTTCAGCTTCGCCGCGGTCGGCTTGACCTCGATCTTGTCGAACTTCGGCACGGTCACCGTCACCGCCGCGTTGGCGGTCAGGGCCAGCGACCGCGCCGTGACCGTGGCCGTCCCGCCGCCGAGCGCGTGGACCATCCCGGTGTTGTCGACCGACGCAACGCCCGGGTTCGAGGAGGACCAGATGGCGGGGACGCTCGGGATCACGTTCCCGGCGTCGTCCTTGGCCATCAGCTTGAGCGGCGCCGAGTGGCCCGGCCCGTCGATCGTGAGCTGGACGGGCACGATCGCGAGGCTCGCCGGGATCTGGACCTGGATGTTCGCCGCACCCTTGACGTCGCCCACCATGGCACTGACCGTGGCGCTGCCGCTCTTGACGGCCGTCACCTTCCCCGAGCCATCGACCGTCGCGACGCCCGGATTGCTGGTCGACCACGCGAACTGGACGTCCGGGACCTCGCCGCCCTTGTCGTCCCGGGCACGGGCGTGGAGCACCAGCGACGCTCCGCGCGTGGACATCTTGGCCTGACCCGGCTCGACAGTGACGGTCTTGACGGTGGGGCCGCAAGCAACGAGAGCCAGCGTGGCGAACAACGACAAGCGCTTCATGGTGACTACCCTCCAGGGAAAGTCCAAGCGCTTATACAGACGCCCGTTCGCCGGTGTCAAGCAAGTTCCGAGAGTCCGGGGCAGCCCATCCCGACAGGAAAGAGGCATCCGAAGGGCGACGTGGAGGGCTACGGCTGCGAGGTCCCGGCGCCCGGGAGGGGGGAACCGCCCGGCTGTCCCGGGGCCGCCGGATTGGTGGGCTGCATCCCAGGATTGAGCCCGTTCGGGCTGCCGGGTACAGCCGGGTTCTGCAGCGGCTGCGGCTGCGGCGCGACCCGTTGAGGGTACGGGTTGGACGGCGGCGGCACGAGCCCCGGCGTGGTGCCCAAGGGGCTCCCGCCCGGTTCGGCCGGCGTCCCCGGGTTCACCGTCCCGCCCGGATTGTTTCCCATGGAGGGCGAGCTGCCGTAGCCGCCCGCCCCCCCTTGCTGCGCCAGCGCTGGATTCGCCCCCGCGCCAAGGGCCGCCGCGGCGGCGATCGCGATGATGATCCGTCTCATGAACTGACATTGGCCATCGGCGGGCGCTGGAGCGATCACTCCGGCGGCCTCTCCCGGAGCTCGCCGCGCTCGAGCAGGCCGTACTTCTCGAGCTTGTAGTAGAGCGCGCTCGTCTTCACCCCAAGGAGCCGCGCAGCCTCCGTCTTCTTCCCGTTGGCCTTCTCGTACGCCTGGACGATGAGCTGCCTCTCGATGTCGTCGAGGAGGTCCGGCAGCGGGCGATCGCCGCGGAGCGCCGGAAGGACGCCCGGCGCGGGGGCGAGGAAGTCGGGGAGGTGGGCGGGCTCGATCCGCTCGCCGTCGGCGAAGACCAGCGCCCGCTCTATCGCGTTCTCCAGCTCGCGGACGTTGCCCGGCCAGTGGTACGCGGAGAGGCGCTCCATGGCCTCAGGGGAGATGGCCCGCACCTTCGCGTTCACGCGAGGGGCGTGCTTCTGCAGGAAGTGGCCGGCGAGAATCGCCACGTCGCCGGGGCGATCGCGCAGCGGGGGCATCACGAGGGGGACGATCGACAGCCGGTAGAAGAGGTCCTCGCGGAAGGCGCCGCGGGCGACCTCGGCCGGGAGCTTCCGGTTGGTCGCGGCGACGATCCGGACGTCGATCTTCAGCGTCTCCTCGCCCCCCACCCGCTGAATCTCCTTCTCCTGCAGGACGCGCAGGAGCTTGGCCTGGAGGGAGAGTGGGACCTCGCCAATTTCGTCCAGGAAGAGCGTCCCCTGGTCGGCCAGCTCGAAGCGGCCGAGCTTCTTCTTCACAGCGCCGGTGAAGGCGCCCCGCTCGTGCCCGAACAGCTCGGACTCGAGCAGCCCCTCGGGCAGCGCCGCGCAGTTGACGCCGACGAACGGGCCATCCCGCCGCCCCGAGAGGTCGTGGATGGCGCGGGCGATCAGCTCCTTGCCGGTCCCGCTCTCCCCCTGGACGAGGACGGTCGTCTCCGCGGCCGCGACCCTCCGGACGGCGGAGAGGAGCGCCAGCATCGGCGCGGACGAGCCGACGAGCGACCCGACGTCGAAGGGGCCCGCGGCCACGTCGCGGGCGCGCTCCCGCTCGCGCAGGGCGCCGGTCTCGCGCCGCAGCCGTACGAGCTCGAGCGCCTTGTCCACCTTGACGCGCAGGACCTCCGGGGAGAAGGGCTTCGTCAGGAAGTCGAGCGCGCCGCGCTTCATCGCCTCGACCGCGCTCTCGATGGTGCCGAAGGCCGTCACGATGAGCACCGCCGCGTCGGGGTCACGGGCGCGCAGCCGGGCGACGACCTCGAGGCCGTCCACGCCGTCCATCTTGAGATCGGTCACGGTGAGGTCGAAGCGCTTCTTCTCGGCCGCGGCGAGCCCCTCGGCGCCGCTCGCCGCCGCGGTCACCGCGTGGCCGGCGCGGGAGAGGCTGATCGCCATCCCCTCGCGCAAGGTCTCGTTGTCGTCGATGACGAGGATCGCCGCCACGGCTGCACTGTAGCCCACCCCACCCTCGCGCGCATGGGCGGCGGGATGGTACTCTCCGCCGCCCATGTCCGAGGCGATCGCCGACGCCCCCGCCGGGACCGTGCGGACCGCCCCATCCCCGGATGCGGTCGGCCCCGGCACCGACCTCGGACCGTACCGGCTCGTCGACCGGCTCGGCGAGGGTGGCATGGGCGAGGTCTTCCTCGCCGAGCACCGGCAGCTCGGCCGGCGCGTCGCCCTGAAGGTCCTGCGCTCCTCGCTCGCCGGCAACCCGGACCAGGTGCGCCGCTTCTTCCAGGAGGCGAGGGTCGTCAACCGGATCGCTCACGAGCACCTCGTCCAGATCCAGGACTTCTTCGAGGGACCGCCGCCCCACTTCATCATGGAGCTCCTGATCGGCAAGGACCTCGCCCGGGCGCGCGCCGACGACGGCCCCTTCCCGGTCGCGCGGACCACCGTCATCGCCCGGCAGATCCTCGAAGGGCTCTCCGCCGTCCACGAGAAGCACGTCATCCACCGCGACCTGAAGCCCGAGAACGTCTTCCTCACCCGCCTGATGGGCGGGGACTTCGTGAAGCTCCTCGACTTCGGCGTGGCCAAGCTCGGCCAGACGCTGCCCGGAGCGCCCCCGGGTGCGCTGACCGCCCCGGCGCCGACGATGGCCGGCGCGATCGTCGGAACACCGGATTTCATGTCGCCCGAGCAGGCCGGCGGGCGGCCCATCGACGCCCGCTCCGATCTGTACGCCTTCGGCCTCATCCTTTATTGGATGCTCGCCGACCGGGTTCCGAACCAGGGACATTCGTTCGGCGAGCTGGTCGCGCTGCGGGAGACGCAGCCGCCGCCCCCGCTCCCGCCGAAGACCTGCTCCGGCGAGCCCATGCCGCAGGATCTCGCCGACGTCGCCCTCGCCTGCCTCTCCCGCGATCCCGGAGCGCGGCCGCGCTCCGCCCGCGCCATCCTCGAATCGCTCTCCTCGCCCGCCCCGCTCCTCCTCTCGCGCCGGTCGAGGCGGTCTTCGATACCGGTCGTCCTCGCGGGGGCGCTCGCGCTCGCCGCGGCGGCCTGGTGGCTCGGCCGCGAGAGTGGCCGGGAAGCCCCGGGGGCGAAGCCCGCGCCGTCTCCCACCGCGACCACACCCGACGTGACGGCCGCGCCCGTTCCGGCCGTCAAACCCCGGCCCCTCGCCGCGCTGCCCGAGCCGATCGCGACTTCCACCTCGGAGACGGCGCGCGCGCCGGTCGGACTCGCGTCCCCCCAGCGTCCTCCCGCCGCGGGCGCGAGGAGGAAGAGCCGCCCAGGGCGCGGGGCGCCCGACCTCGTGGATCCCTTTGCCCAGTAGCCGCCGCAGGCTCCGAAGAGCCGCCCTCCTCGTCTTCTCCGCGTTCGCCGGATGCACCCTCGTCCAGACTCCGGCGGGGCCGCCCGCGGGTGGGACCATCAGCTCGTCGGGAGCCCCATCGAGCGGCAGCGGCGACGGGGCGGGCAGCTCGGGCGCGACCGGGACCAGCGGCTCGAGCAGCTCCGGCCAGAGCAGCTCGGGCAGCACGGGCAGCAGCTCGGGGGCCTCGGGGCAGAGCAGCTCCGGCACGACGGGCGGCAGCTCGGGCACCACGGGCGGTTCGACCGGGGGGCTCGACGCCGGCTGTCCCCCGCCCGCGGGCAGCCCCTGGGTCCTCGCGACCGACGACGTCACGGCCGGCGGCGTCTGGGACCTCGGGGGGGCGGGCTCTGCGTTCATCAACGGAGGCGACTGGGGCAGCGACCATCCCAACGCGGTCGCCATTGACGACACGAACAAGGAGGTCCTCGTCCTCACCGACACCTCGGGCCTCTGGGCCTTCGACATCGGGGGGGCCTCCCTCGGTCAAGTCCAGATCCCGTTCGCCCCCGGCGAGTTTCAGGGCGGGACCGGGATCGCCATCTTGCCGCAGTGCTCGGGCCCTCCGCTCGCCGTCGTCTGCGGCGATTCGAGCACCGTCGGGTTCTATTACGCGGGGCCGACCTCGAACCCGACCCGGCTCTGGGAGAATCCGGCCGGCTGCGGCCAGGCGACCCCCGGGCCGGGCGCCACCTTCTTCGCCACATCGGGTCCGACGGTCGTCCAGTACGACGCCCTGACGGGCAACTCCCACGGCTCCTTCTTCGCCCAGAGCCAGGGCGGACTCGAAGGAGCCGCCATGGCGGCCGACGGCACCGTCCTCGTCGCCGGCGACGACGGCGATGGGAACGGCTTCGTGGCCCTCATGTCCCGGAGCGGGGTCTGCCAGCAGGCGCGCAGCGGCGGGACCTGCACGCTCTCCTGCAGCCCGGGGCCGTGCACGCCGAACGACCCGACGCTCGCGGCGATGCCGCTCCACCAGGCGGCCGCGCTCTCCGGCGGGGCGTTCGTGGTCACGGTCAGCACCACCGCCCCGACCAAGATGCAGACCGTCTGGAGAGTCGATCCGGGCAGCCTCGCGCTCACGTCGTACTTCTCCGCCACCTCCGGAGTCGATTTCTACGGTCTCACCGCCGGTCTGGAGCCCTAGGAGGCTATTGTGAAATGGCTGCCTACCGCGACGGCACCCATTTCACACCAAGCCTCCCAGCCTGGCCCGGAAAAGACCCTCGACGGCGCGAATGGTAGAGTCGCCGCCGGCATGCGCTCCCTCGCCCTCGCCGTCCTGCTCCCTCTCGCCGCCTGTCCCCTCGTGCGGCTGCCGGAGGCGGGCCCCGCGAGCGGCGGCGGTTCGTCGTCCAGCTCCGGCGCGCCCGCGACCACGACGAGCGGGGACGGCGCCTCCGGCGCGGGGACGACCTCGGGCGGTACGAGCGGGAGCACGTCGGGCAGCGGCGGCGCCACGAGCGGCGCGACGGGGAGCAGCGGGTCGGCGTCGAGCGGGCAATCGAGCAGCTCCGGGGCGGGCGGCTCGACCACCTCGGGCGGCGCCACCTCGGGGACGAGCGGCGCGACGGGGAGCAGCGGGTCGGCGTCGAGCGGGCAATCGAGCAGCTCCGGGGCGGGCGGCTCGACCACCTCGGGCGGCGCCACCTCGGGGACGAGCGGCGCGCCCGGCACCTGCCCCAAGGTCTGGACGGCGAACGGGTCTTCGGCCCCGCGCGCGCTCGCGGCCGATGGCGCCGGCCACCTCTTCGCGGTCGAAGAGGACGCGACGACCTACCGCGTGGTGGAACTCCCGCTCGACGACCCGACCGCCCCGCCCGTCGCGATCGACGGCGGCTTCGCCCAGCCGACGGCGATCGGCGCCGGCGGCCCGGGTACCCTCTGGATCGCCGACGCCCACGGCGCCGCCGCCGAGGTCGATGTCGCGAGCGGGCTCGTCGAGCACTCGATCCCGGCGCCGGACAGCCTGTGCGCTGGCGGGACCGCCATCGCCTGGGACCCGGTGACGGCGACGGCCTACCTGGCGGGCGTCCACCAGCTCTGGGTGCTCGCGGACGGCGGGTGGCAGTGCTTCTGGCCCGGGCAATGCGGCAGCGCGACGACGTGCCCCGGCGAAAGCCAGTGGCAATTCGGCGGGGCGACCGGCCTCGTCTCCGACCTCGACGGTGGGCTTCTAGTCTCGGATTACTCCTGGTCGTGCGTCGAGCGGGTCGATCTTACCGGCGGGACCCTGACCGCGCTCGGGCCGGCCTGCCAGAGCAGCGGCGCGGGCGTCGACGGCGCGAACGGCATCGCCATGGACGAGGAGGGGCGGATCTTCGTGAGCGAGTACCCTGCGTCCGTCAGCCCCGAGTACCCGCCGGCGCTCGCTTCGTTCGATGGCTCCGGCTGGGTGGTCGTGGCGGACGCGGACGCCGGCTGCGCGATGGATCTGCAGGAGCCCGAGGGGCTCGCTCCCGCTCCGGGCGGGGGCGTCTTCGTCGCCGACACGATCGGAGGCATCTACCGCTACACGCCTTAGGCGGCTGGTGTTTTTCGCAAGGACGCTTCACGCCAATCCCCGAAGCCCGGTGCCGGCGGGACGCCGGCGTTCCCAGGCTACCCTCGCCGGTCACGCGGGGTTCTAAACCTTCTCCCCAACCGGGGGAGAGGGTAATGCTCGGGGCGGGCTTCGGTCGTCGTGCACGTTTCACATTAGCGCCCTGGCGGCGTAATAATCGCGGACCTCGCCATGAACCTCCTCGCCCTCACCCTCGCCGCTCTCCTGTCGGCCGCGCCCGCGGGGCTCGCGCGGGCAAAGCGCCTCTTCCACGAGGGGAGCGTCGCCTACGAGGCGGGCCGTTACGGGAAAGCCCTGAAGGAGTTTCGCTCCGCCTATGCCGCCGCGCCCCGGCCCGGCTTCCTCTTCAACATCGCTCAGTGTGAGCGGCAGCTCTCGCGCTTTCCCGCGGCCGCGCGCGACTACCGGCTCTACCTGGCCGCGGAGACCGACCCGCGCCGGCGCGCGGTCGCAGAACGCTACCTCTCCGAGGTCGAAGCGCGCCTGGGGTCGAGCGCCCGGCCGGAGGAGCCGCGGACGGCGAGGACCGAGCCGGTCCGCGAGGAGCCCGTCCCGGTCCCCATGAAAACTCCGGTCCCGATCCCCGTGACCTCGGCCTCACCCCCGCCCGCAGGCGCCCCCGCCGGGACCGGCGAGGCGAGGCAGCTCGCCCTGACGCCGCCTGCCCCGCGCGAGGCCCTCACCGGGAAGGCGCCCCCCCGCGGCATGCCGCCCGGCGCGAAGTGGCTCGGGGTCGCGGGCCTCTCCTCGGCCGTGCTCGGCGGCGCGGCCTTGGGGATCGGCGTGGCCCTCGCGGGGCCCGATCTCGGGAGCCCCAGGGTTCTCTCGAATTCCACCGGCCAGGACGGGGCGGCGAACACGCTCGGCTACGCGGGTCAGGTCCTCCTGGGCGTCGGAATCGGGGCCTTGATCGGCGCCGGCATCTGGGCGTTGGTGGGATCGTAGCCGCGCGATCCTCCACGCCGCGACGCGGGCCTCGGCCCCTCGTGCGCGGCTCACGCCAGCCTCCTAGGGCCCCACGCTCTTCTCCGCCCCTGCGCTCGCGAGGGTGAACCAGAACGTCGCGCCGCGTCCCTCCTCGCTCGCGACGCCGATCGCGCCGCCGTGGGCGAGCACGACCTCGCGCGCGACGTAGAGGCCGAGCCCCGCGCCCTGGCCCGAGGCGCCGGGCACGCGGAAGAACTTCTCGAAGACCCGCTCGCGGTACTCCGCCGGCACGCCGGGCCCCTGGTCGGCCACCTCGAAGCGGACCGCGCCCGGGGCGGGGCGCGCCCGCAGGGTCACGGTGCCGCCGCGCGGGCTGTGGGCGACCGCGTTCTCGACGAGGTTATCGAAGACGAGGCGGATCCGCTCGGGATCGACGCGGACGGAGGCTCCCTCGGCCGCGTCGTCGATCGCGAGGACGACGCCGGCCTCGCCCGCGACGGCCTGGCCGGCATCCAACGCCCGGGCGAGCAGATCGGCGGCGGGCATCGCCGTGAGCGAGAGCGGCGCGCTGCCCGCCTGGAGGTGGGAGAGATCGAGCAGGTCGTCGACCATCGTCTGGATCTTCTCGCAGTCGCCGCGGGCGGCGTAGAGCAGGTCCGACTGCCGGGCGTTAAGGGGCCCCGCGGCCTCTTCGAGGCAGAGGTGGAGGGCGAGGCGGACCGACGTGAGCGGCGTCTTCATCTCGCGCGCCACCGTGGTCACGAGGCTCCCCGTCAGCTCGTCGAACCGGCGCAGCGGGGTCACGTCGGACAGGACGATCGCCGCGCCGCGGATCTGCCCCTCGCGGTGGACGGGCGTGGCGCGCGGGAGGAAGAAGCGCGTCCCCTCGGGCGTCCCGACGGCGAGCGCGTCTTGGAGCCGCTCCGGCTGCCACGCGCCCTTGCCGGTGAGGACGTGGGCGGCCAGCCGATCGAGCGCGTCGCGGACGGCCGGTTCGGCCTGCGCGAGCGGCTGGAGGTCGCCGCGCAGCTCGATCCGCAACAGGCGCGCGGCCGCCTCGTTCGCCTCGAGGACCCCGCGCGCGGCGTCGAAGACGACGACCGGGTCCGGCAGGGCGTCGATCGCCGCCTGCGCGGCCCCCTCCGCGAGGAGCAGCTCGCCGAGCGTGCTCTCCCGGTACTCCCGCAGCTTGTCGGCCATCTGGTTGAACGCGCGGGCGAGCGCGGCGACCTCGTCGTCCCCGGTGACCTCGACGCGGGCGGTGGCCTCCCCCTCGCCGGCCCGGCGCGACGCGCGGGCGAGGGCCCCGAGCGGGCGCAACAGGCGCGCGGTCACCACGGCGGAGGCGGCGAGCCCGGCGAAGAGGGCGAGCCAGGTCGCGAAGAGGAGGATCACGCCGGCGCGCCGGGCTGCGCGCCGGGCCGCCTCGCTCCGCTCGACCACCGCGTCCTCCTCGATCTCCAAGACTTGCCGGCCGGCCGCCTCGACCGCGAAGAGCTGCGGGCCGAGCCGCTCGGCGTAGAGCCGGCGGGCGGCCTCGGGATCGGCCGTCGCGAAGAGGCGATCGACGAGCGCGGCGTAGACCGCGAAGGCGGCCTCCCGCCGCGCGGCGGCCGCGGCCGCGCCGGCCCTCCCGGCGGCCGGCCGGAGGGCCGAGAGCGCCGATACGACGCGCGCGCTCGCCTCGCGCGCGGCCGCCTGCGCGTCGCCCATCCTCCGGCCGAGGGCGACGCCCGCGGCCGCGCGGTCGAGGTCCGCGAGCGCGCGGTCGACCCGCTCGGAGGCGAGCACGTCGCGATAGCCGGAGAGCAGCACCGCCTCCGAGCGCCGCCCGAGCGCACCGGTCACGCGGACCGAGACGATCACCGCGACCGCGAGCGCGCCGACGAGCGGGAGCTGGGCGAGGAGGAGCTTGCCGCGCAGGGTCATGGGGGGGCGCCCGCCGCCGTCATGGAGGTCCTCATCGGCCCTCCGGACCGAGCCTGGCCGTCGAGGCGCTGTCCTGGAGGCGAGGCGCGGCAGCGAGGTATGCTCACTAAAGTCCGCCGCAGTTGACGACAACGAAGCGGATGCGCCCGGATCGGCGGCCGGACGATGGGATGGGATTCGTTCACACGTCTGTCGCGCGGCCATTCATGGCCGCAAGCCAACTCTCGGGGGGAGCCCAGATCCCCCCATCCACTCTCGCCTTCGTTCGAGCCTGCGAGAATCATCACGGCGCACGAGCACTCTGGCAAGTCGTCGATCAGCCCTTCCGCTCCAGCGCTAGGATGTGCAGGTCGAGCCCCTCCGCGCGCGCCACCATCTGCTGCATGATGGAGCGGCCGGTCACGCGCCGCCACCAGGGGTCATGGGAGCGGCCGATCACGAGGTGGGCGACGCCGTGGGCGCGGGCAAAGGCGACCAGGGCGGCGGCGGGGTCCTCCGATTCGAGCCGGACCACCTCCGCCCCCAGCTCGCGGGCCACCGCGATGTTCTGGAGCAGGTGGCGCTGCCGCTCGGCGTCGATCACGTCCGGCGCCTCGCGGCGCGTCTGGACGTAGACCACGAGCCAGTCCGTCGAGTAGCGGCCGGCCATGCGCGAGCCGCGCCGGAGCAGCTCGGCGGCCCGCGGCGACGAGGAGGCGATGCAGACCATGACCCGCTGGCCCGGGCCCGCCGTCTTCCGGGCCGCCTCCCCGGCCGGCCGGACCGCCCCCGCCCGCTCCAGGCTCTCGGCCACCTCGCGCAGGGCCAGCTCCCGGAGCGCCGAGAGGTTCTCGGGGCGAAAGAAGTTCGCGAGCGCCTGCGGCACGCGCTCGCTCGGGTAGATCTTGCCCGCCGCCAGCCGCTCGGTGAGGTCCTCCATCGAGATGTCGAGGGTGACGATCTGGTCCGCCTGCTTCAGGAACGTGTCCGGGATGGTCTCCCGGACGAGGACGCCGGTGTGGCGCGCCACCACGTCGTTGAGCGATTCGAGGTGCTGGACGTTGAAGGCGCAGACGACGTTGAGGCCGGCGGCGAGCAGCTCCAGCACGTCCTGATAGCGCTTCCGGTTCCGGCTGCCGGGCGCGTTCGTGTGGGCGATCTCGTCGACGATCGTCACCCCGGCCCGGCGCGCGAGCACCGCGTCGAGGTCCATCTCCTCCACCGTCACGCCGCGGTACTCGACGCGCCGGAGCGGCACCTGTTCGAGCCCCGCGAGCAGGGCCGCGGTCTCGGCCCGGCCGTGGGTGTCGACGAGGCCGAGCACCACGTCGCCGCCCCGGGCCGCGAGGGCGCGGGCCTCCTCGAGCATCCGGTAGGTCTTGCCCACCCCGGCCGCGAACCCGAGGTAGACCTTGAGCCGCCCGCGCCGGGCGCGCTCGACCAGCTCGAGGAAGTCTTCGGCGCGGCCGCGGGCGCTCGCCATGGCGCGGGTCAGCGGGCCGGCGGCGGCGGAGCGCCGAATTGCCGGTCGAGCGCGAGGTTTAGGAGGAGGACGTTGACCCGCCTCTCGCCGAGGAGGCCCAGGTCGCGCTCCTCCACCGCCGCGGCCACCGCCGCGCGGACCCGCGCGGCGGGGAGGTCGCGGGCACGGGCGACGCGCGGGACCTGCCAGAGGGCCGCCGCGGGGGAGATGTCGGGGTCGAGCCCGCTGCCCGAGGCGAGGACCAGCTCGGCCGGGACCGGACCGGCCTCCGGGTTCGCCGAGAGGAGCCGCGCCGCATCCGCCGCGGCGCGATCGTGGAGCTTCTGGGAGGCCGGGCCGAGGTTGCTGCCGCCCGACGCCAGCGGGTCGTAGCCGCCGCCGGCCGCCGAGGGGCGGGGCTGGAAGTAGGCGGGGCTCGTGAAGCGCTGCGCGAGCAGGCGCGAGCCGACGACCCGGCCGCCCTCGTCGAGGACGAGGCTGCCGCCGGCGCGGCCGGGGAAGAGGAGCGCGGCCACGGCCGTCGTCGCGAGCGGGTAGGCGAGGCCGAGCACGAGCAGGGAGAGGAGCGTCGCCCGCGCGGCGATCCAGGCGACGCGCATCTACTTGAGCCCCAGGCCGGCGAGGCCGGCGTCGATGAGCTTGATGCCCAGAAACGGCGCCAGGACGCCGCCCACCCCGTACAGGAGGAGCGAGCGGCGCAGCAGGGCGGCGGCGCCGAGCGGGCGGTAGGTCACGCCGCGCAGCGCGAGCGGGATCAGCAGCACGATGATGACGGCGTTGAAGATCACGGCCGCGAGGATGGCGGTCTGGGGCGAGGCGAGGCGCATCACGTTGAGCGGCGCGATCTCCGGGAAGACGCCCAGGAAGAGGGCGGGCAGGATCGCGAAGTACTTCGCCACGTCGTTGGCGATCGAGAAGGTCGTGAGGGCGCCGCGGGTCATCAGGAGCTGCTTGCCGACCTCGACGATCTCGAGCAGCTTCGTCGGGTCGGAGTCCAGGTCCACCATGTTGCCCGCCTCGCGCGCCGCCTGCGTGCCCGTGTTCATGGCCACGCCGACGTCGGCCTGCGCCAGGGCCGGCGCGTCGTTCGTCCCGTCGCCCGTCATCGCGACGAGCTTGCCCTTCGCCTGCTCCTCCTCGATCAGGGCCATCTTCCGCTCCGGCGTGGCCTCGGCGAGGAAGTCGTCGACCCCGGCCTCGCGGGCGATCGCCGCGGCCGTGCGCGGGTTGTCGCCGGTGATCATCACCGTCCGGATGCCCATGGCGCGGAAGCGCGCGAACCGCTCGTGGATGCCCACCTTCACCTGGTCCTTCAGGTGAACGACGCCGAGCAGGCGGGCGCCGTCGGCGACGGCGAGCGGCGTGCCGCCCGAGTCGCCGATGCGCGCCGCGATCTCCTGGACCTCCGGCGCGCTCGCGCCGCCGAGCGCGACGACGTGGGCGATCACCGCGTCCACCGCCCCCTTGCGGATCCGCCGCGCGCCCGCGTCGCAGCCGCTCATCCGGCTGGCCGCGGAGAAGGGGACGAACACGAGGCCCGGATCGCGGGCGATCTCGGGACGGCCGTACCGCTCGGCGAGGAGCTTCAGGATCGACCGGCCCTCCGGCGTCTCGTCCGCGAGCGTCGCGAGGTGGACCGCCTCGGCCAGCTCGTCCACCCGGACGCCATGGAGCGGAAGCAACTCGGCGGCCATCCGGTTGCCGTAGGTGATCGTGCCGGTCTTGTCGAGCAGGAGCGTGTCCACGTCCCCCGCCGCCTCGATCGCGCGGCCGCTCTTCGCGAGCACGTTCTTGCGCAGGAGTCGGTCGATGCCGGCGATGCCGATCGCGGGCAGCAGGCCGCCGATCGTCGTGGGGATGAGGCAGACGAGCAGGGCGACGATCACGGTCACGGAGGGCGCGGCGCCCGAGTAGACCGCCATCGGTATGAGCGCCGCGCAGGCGAAGAGGAAGATGAGGGTGAGGCCCACCAGGAGGATGTGCAGGGCAATCTCGTTGGGAGTCTTCTGGCGCGAGGCGCCCTCGACGAGCGCGATCATCCGGTCGAGGAACGTCTCGCCGGGGTTCGCGACGATCTCGACCACGATCCGGTCCGAGAGGACGCGCGTGCCGCCCGTGACCGCCGAGCGGTCGCCCCCGCTCTCGCGGATCACCGGCGCCGACTCGCCGGTGATCGCCGACTCGTCGACCGAGGCGATGCCCTGGACGATGGTGCCGTCGCCGGGGATGAGCTCCGACGCCTCGACGACCACGAGGTCGCCCTTGCGCAGCGCCGAGGCGGGCACCCGCTCCTCCCGGCCGCCCGCGAGGCCGCCCGTCAGGCGCCGCGCCTCCGTCTCCTGGCGCATCTGGCGCAGCGCCGCGGCCTGCGCCTTGCCGCGCCCCTCGGCCATCGCCTCGGAGAGGTTCGCGAAGACGACGGTGAACCAGAGCCAGAGCGTGGTCACGCCGGTGAACCAGAGCGGCGCGCTCGGGCGTCCGGCGCCCACGAGGTCGCGCAGCCAGAGCACGGTCGTCAGCGCGCTGCCCACCTCCACGACGAACATCACCGGGCTCCTGGCCACGCGCCACGGGGCCAGCTTCACGAAGCTCTGGGCCGCCGCCGGCCAGAAGATCGCCGGGTCGAAGAGACGGATGGCGCCGCGGCGCTTCATCTAGAAGAGCTTCCCGTGGAGGGCGAGGAAGTGCTCGGCCACCGGCCCGAGCGAGAGCGCGGGGAGGAAGGTGAGCGCGCCGACGATCACGATCACCGCGACGAGCAGCCCCACGAAGAGGGCGCCGTGGGTCGGGAACGTGCCGAGGCCGGGCGCGACCGTCTTCTTGCCGGCCATCGAGCCGGCGATGGCGAGCACCGGCACCATCATCAGGAAGCGGCCCGCGAGCATGTCGAGCCCGAGCGTCACGTTCCAGAACGGCGTGTCCGCGGCGAGGCCCGCGAACGCCGAGCCGTTGTTGCCGGCGCCGCTCGCGAAGGCGTAGAGCACCTCCGTCAGGCCGTGGGGGCCCGCGTTGCCGAGCGAGGAGACGCCGGGCCGCGCCACGATCGCCCAGCCCGCGAGGCCGAGGACGAGGGCCGGGAAGAGGAGCGCGTAGAGCATCGCGAGCTTCACCTCCTTCGCCTCGATCTTCTTGCCCAGATACTCCGGCGTGCGGCCGACCATCAGGCCGGCGATGAAGACCGCGAGCAGCACGAAGACCAGGATGCCGTAGAGTCCGGCGCCGACGCCGCCGAAGATCACCTCGCCGAGCAGGAGGTTCACGAGCGGGACCATCCCGCCGAGCGGCGTGAAGCTGTCGAGCGACGCGTTGACCGCGCCGCAGGAGGTGCCGGTCGTGACCGTCGCGAAGAGGGCCGATTCGGCGATCCCGAAGCGCGTCTCCTTCCCCTCCAGGGCCCCGGCTGCGGTCACCGGGAGGCCGCGCAGAGCGGGTTCGGGGTGCGCCTCGGCCCAGTAGGCCGGGACGACGCCGCCCGCGAAGAGGAGCGCCATCGCCGCGAAGAGCGCCCAGCCCTGCCGGCGGTCACCGGCCATCCGGCCGAACGTGTAGGTGAGGGCGGCGGGGATGGCCAGGATCGCGACCAGCTCGACGAGGTTCGAGAGGGGCGTCGGGTTCTCGAACGGGTGGGCGCTGTTCGCGTTGAAGAAGCCGCCGCCGTTCGTGCCGAGCATCTTGATCGCCTCCTGCGAGGCGACCGGTCCCAGCGCGAGGAGCTGCCGCGCCCCTTCGAGCGTCGTCACCTCGCGGTAGGGCGCAAGGGTCTGGAGGACGCCCTGTGAGACGAGGAAGAGCGCGACGACGAACGCGCCCGGCAGCAGCACATAGAGCGTCGCGCGCACGAGGTCCACCCAGAAGTTGCCGAGCGTCGCCGGACCCTCCGGGCCCCCGCGGCGCGTGAGGCCGCGGGCGACCGCGAGCGCGGCCGCGATGCCCGCCGCGGCGGAGGTGAAGTTCTGCCAGGCGAGGCCCGCCATCTGAGTGAGGTCGCTGACCGTCGTCTCCGGCGTGTACGCCTGCCAGTTGGTGTTCGTCGCGAAGCTCGCGGCCGTGTTCCAGGCGAGGGCGGGCGGCACGCCGGGCAGGTGCTGCGGGTTCCCGGGCAGCGCGCCCTGGAGCCGCTCGAGTGCGTAGGTTGCGAGCAGGCCGAAGAGCGAGAAGACGAGCAGCGACGCCGTGTACGTGAGCCAGTCCTGCTCGCGGGCGGGGTCCACGCCGCAGAACCGATACGCGAACCGCTCGATCGGGCCGAGGAGACGGGGCAGCGGCTGGCGGTCGCCCTCGAAGACGCGGTGCAGGTAGGCGCCGAGCGGCACGGTGAGCGCGCCGACGAGGGCCGCGAAGGCCAGGATCTGGAGCCATCCGTTCGCCGTCATCTAGGAGGCTGATGTGAAATGGGTGCCGTCGCGAGAGCACCGAGGGCTAAGGCGAGACGGGCGCCCGAGGGGTGCAGAGCGTCAAACGTACTCTTTGCAGTACGTCTTGCAGCGAAGCGACGAGGCCGCCCGTCGCAGCGAAGGGATCGGCTTTCGCAGCAGGCAGCCATGGGACATTAGCCTCCTAGAAGCGGTCGGGGCGGAGCAGCGCGTAGACGAGGTAGCCGAGGAGCAGCACCGAGAGCGACAGCCCGGCCAGGTAATCGGCGCTCAAGGAGCCTCACCTCCGGTCGCAGGCGCGGGCGTAGCCGAGCGCGACGGCGAAGAAGACGATGGACAAGGCCACGAAAAGGGTGTCTAGCATGCGGCGTCCGAGGGGGGGGCCGGATTCGAGCACGAGAGGTCGTGAATGTCCAGCGCAGGGAGAGTCACCGCGGCGTGCCTGGCCGTGGCCGGCTGCCTCACGGCGGCGCGGGAGGCGATGGGCCAGACAAAGGGCGCGGCGGGGCCCGACGCCGGCGTGTCCCCAGAGCCGCCCGCGCCGTTCGCCTTCGCCGACTTCTCGTGGGTCCCGGGCAACGCCGGGGCCTCCGAACGGCCCCTCTCGTGGGGCCCCTTCACGGGCGAGGTCCGGATGGACCTCGCCTACCACGACGACGCCTCGCAGCCGATCGATCACACCATCTCGGGCAGCAGCGAGGCCTTCCGCAGCGACGAGCTGCAGCTCACCCAGATCGGCGTGGGCGGCGACTTCGACTACGACAACGTCCAGGCCCGGTTCATGACCCAGTTCGGCCTCTACTCCCAGGCGACGCCGGCCGGCGACGCGAGCCCGTCCCGCGGCCAGTGGAACCTCGCGGACGCGTACCGCTACGTCTCCGAGGCGTACGGCGGCTACCACGTGAACGCCCTCGACGGCATCAACATCCAGGGCGGCCTCTTCCTGTCGTACCTCGGCCTCTGGAGCTACTACAACTTCGACAACTGGACCTACCAGCCCTCGTACGTCTCCTCGAGCCTGCCCTGGTACATGAACGGCCTGCGAGTCCAGATCTTCACCTCCGACAAGCTCAAGATTGAGCCCTGGATCGTCAACGGCTGGGAGTCGTACGGCATGTTCAACGAGATGCCGGGCCTCGGGGTGCAGATCCTCTGGGCGCCGGCCGGATGGCTTCGGTTCGCCTTCAACCAGTACGCGGGCACCGACACCCTGCAGACGCCCGGACGCTACCGCGTCCACTCCGACGACAGCGTCATGGTCAAGTATTACGAGCGCAAGGGTGCGAGCCTCCTCTCGAAGGCCGCCGCCTCGCTCACCCTGGACGCCGGCTGCGAGTGGGGCGGCTACGGCGGCACGGCCAACGGGACGCTCGCCCCGGCCGGCCCCGTCGCGTGCATGAACGGCACGGCCGCCGTACCCGCGCAGTTCTTCCTGGGCTTGATGGCCTACACCCGCCTCTGGTTCGATCGGGACCTCTTCGGCTTCACCATCGGCGGCGGCGCGGTCGACAACCCCGGCCGCTACCTCGTCCTCCTGCCCCCCATCAACGGCGCCACGGCGGCCACGGGGACGCCCTACTTCCCGGAGGGCCCCGGGCAGCAATTCGAGGCGTGGGACACCGAGACGGCCTTCGACTACCTGCCGAACGGCTACCTCACCTTCCGGATCGAGTACGATCACCGCGTGGCCAGCGTCCCCTACTTCAGCGGCCACCTCGGCGTGACCCCGATCGTCAACGGCGTCATGGGGAACACCGGCCTCCCCGGCAGCGCCGTCCCCGGCTGGGCGCCGAACCTCGTTCCCACCGAGGATCGCGTCACGCTCGCGATGCTCGTGAAGCTGTAAGCCCGTCTTATTCACGGTACGGCGTAGCGAGGCGTTCTTAGACCGCGAGCCGAGAAGGGCAAGCGAGAGCACCGGCCGCCGCAGCCGGGCCTCCGTCTCGTGCCGTGGGGCCTCCGTCTCGTGCCGTGGGGCCTCCGTCTCGTGCCGTGGGGCCTCCGTCTCGTGCCGTGGGGCCTCCGTCCGGCGCGGACGGAGCCCCGTCCCGCGGCGGCGGACCCTCGTCCGCGCGCGGGAGCGCTCCGTCCGCGGTGGACGAGGCTTCGTCCGGCGCGGACGGAGGCTCGTCCGGTCCCGACGGAAGCTTCAGCGGCTCGGACGGAGGCTTGGGGGCCATCGACGAAGGCCCCACGCCACCGGACGAGGGGCCGTCCGACGCGATCGGAGCCGCGGCGCCGCCGGACGGAAGCCCGGAGGCTGCGGACGGAAGCCCGGAAGCTGCGGACGGAGCCTTGGAGGCTGCGGACGGAGCCTTGGAGGCTGCGGACGGAGCCCTGGAGGTGCGGACGGAGCCCTGGAGGTGCGGACGGAGACTTGGAGGCGGCCGCCGGGGCCCCGCGCCCGGCGAGGTGGACGGCCTCGGGAGAGGTGGGATGCGGGATGGGGCGGTCAGCCCCGCTGAGCCATCGGTCCCGCGACACCGCGGCGGGATTTGCCTTTCCCGACGCATTGCGCTAGGGTCCGCACCCCTCGGGCCCTGATTCGCCTGCCCGAACGCCGGACCTCCGCGAGTCATGTCGGCCCGCGCGTCCGGTCCTGCAGGACCTGCGAGGTCATCGACATGTTGGGAATCCTGGGACAGAAGGTGGGAATGACGCGCCAGTTCACCGAGAACGGCGAGTCCATCGCCGTCACCGTGGTCACGGCCGGACCTTGCATCGTCCTGCAGAAGCGGACCCTGGAGAAGGAAGGCTACCTTGCGCTCCAGGTGGGCTTCGGGAAGGTCGGCCACCGTTCGACGAAGGACGAGACGGCGATGAAGCGGATGGGCAAGCCGCTCGCGGGGCTCTTCCAGAAGGCCGGCGCGGCGCCGCAGCGCTGGATCCGGGAGTTCCGAGTGACGCCCGAGGAGGCCGCGAAGTACGAGATCGGCGGCAGGATCGACGCGGGGCTCTTCCAGAAGGGCGCGGTCGTCGACGTGGCCGGCACGAGCAAAGGGCGCGGCTTCGCGGGCGTCGTCAAGCGCCACCACATGGCCGGCCACGTCCAGACCCACGGGACCCACGAGTACTTCCGCCACCCCGGGTCGATCGGGCAGCGCAAGACGCCGGGCAAGGTCTGGAAGAACAAGAGGATGCCGGGGCACATGGGCGTCGAGCGGGTCACCGTGCAGAACCTCGTGGTCGTCGATTCGATCCCGGAGAAGAACCTCCTCCTGCTCCAGGGCGCGGTGCCCGGCGCGAACGGCGGCCTCGTGATCGTCCGGCCGGCCGTGAAGCGCGCCAAGGCCCACGCGTAGCGGCGGGGCCGGCTTGTTCATCGCCGGAAGCTGTGCTAAAAGCGCGCGACCGCGCGAAACCTGCGCCCGCGCGGTCTGAAAGGAGACGGAGTGAATCGCAAGACAGCCCCGGTCGTCCTCGCTCTTCTCTCCGTGGCCGGCGCCTCAGCCTGGGGCGCCGAGCCCGAGGCCGTGGTCGTGGAGAACCGGTCGTACACCACCGACAGCCGGCTGGAGGTGGGCGTCCTCACCGACCTGTCGATCAACAATTCCCTCACGTCGGTCGAGAACTTCCAGCTCGTCCTGACCTACCACCTCACCGAGAACTGGGCGATCGACCTCATCGGCGGCTACGCGATCGGCGGGCCGACCGACCTCCAATGCGAGGCGCAGAACCCGAGCTCGGGGAGCAACTGTGGTCCCAACAAGGGGACCAGCATCTTCAAGAACGTCGGCGCGAGCCCGGCCTCGAAGAGCGACCTGCCGAACCTCTGGGTCCTCTCCGGCCCGAACCTCATGGCGGGGATCAAGTGGGAGCCGGTCTACGGCAAGCTCTCGCTCCTGACCGAGCTGCCGGTCCACTTTAAGTGGTTCCTGACCGTCGACGGCGGGGCCGCGCAGTTCGGCAGGACCTCGGTGGACATCTGCACGCAGTACCAGAACGGCGACTGCGGCTTCAACCAGGGCGCGGGCTACTACGACACGCTCTACCAGCAGCAGTGGAGCTGGCTCGCGAGCGCGGCGACGGGCCTGCGCTTCATCTTCCTCGGCCGGGCGTCCTTCGAGGCGGCCCTGCGCGACTATGTCTGGGCCGATTCCTACCTGACGAACTTCACCGGTCAGGATTCGGTGAATGGTACGCCCAAGCAGGCGACCCTGGCCAGCGGCCTCACCAACTCGATCTTCGCCGACCTCGGCTTCACCTGGACGTTCTAGCCCGTGAGATCCTCGAAAGGAGACCGGCGGATGGACGAATGGCGTTGCCCGCTGCGGGCGGGAATCGTGGCGGTTTGCGTGCTCGCCCTCGTGGCGAGCGTCGCCCGCGCCCAGGACGAGGACGAGGAGGACGAGGACCAGGGGCCCGCCTCGCCCCCCGCGCACGTCATCCAGCCGAACGCCGGGTCCCCCGCGCCGGCGGCGAAGACGCCGACGCAGGGCTGGGGAGCGCGGCCGGCCTCGAGCGCGCCGGAGCAGCCGGCCCCGAAGGCGCCGGCTCCGGAGGCCAGGCGCACCCCGAAGATCGTGAACCCGGAGGAGGCCGGGCCCGCCGGCGACCAGGGCTACCTCCAGGGGTACGCCCAATCCACGAGCCCGAACGAGCAGATCCACACCGTCCAGAAGAAGGTCTACACCGCCTCCGGGCGCTTCGAGGCGACGCTCTACCCGGCCGCCTTGCAGCTCAACTCGAAGTTCGTGAACACCGACGGCCTCGGCGTCGGCCTCTCGTACGCCTTCCAGGAGAACATGGCCGTCCAGCTCCTCGGGATCTACAACTATGCGTCGGGCGAGACGAGCTTCACGCAGAACCTCCTGAACCTCCACGCGAGGCCGGAGGCCGCGGACGCGCTCTCCCTGGATTATGGGGCCATCGCGGCCTACGAGGTCGCGCCCATCTACGGCAAGTTCGCCTTCTACGACGGCTCGCTCGTCCAGTTCCGGTTCGTGCTCAACGCGGGGGCGGGGATGGGCAAGACGCAGGTGCAGCTCACGCCGGGGCCGCCGACCGGGACGCAGGCGCAGTACGGCGACGCGGGGTGGCGCTTCCTCGGCAACCTCGGCGCGGGCTTCCGGCTGCTCATCGGCGAGCGCTTCGCGCTGCGGCTCGAGGTGCGCGACCTCATCTACACGGCGCGGGTCGATCGGATCAACGGCTGCAACGTCGCCGACGTGACGAGCATCATCGGCAACGAGGCGCCGGCGTCGCCGGGGTGCAGCGCGAACTCCTTCAATCCCCAGCAGGCGGTCGCCGCGACCGTCGCCCAGAACCTGCTGCAGGACGTCAGCTCCGACGTCCTCAACAACGTCATCTTCTTCGGCGGCGCCAGCATTCTCTTCTGAGGATCCCGAATGCGCTCTTTCGTCAGAGAAACCTCGAGGGCCGCTCTCCTCGCGGCCGTCTCCGCCCTCGCGCTCGCGCCGGCCTGCCGGCAGGCGGCGGCCCAGGAGGAGGAGCTGTCGCCGGGCGTCGTCGCGTACAACGCGGGCCGCTACGCGGAGGCCGCGGACGACTTCTATCGGATCGTGCAGAACGGCCAGGACGAGATGGACCGCCAGAAGGCCGAGTACTACCTCGCCCACTCGTTCTTCAAGATGAAGCTCTACCAGGGCGCGTTCCAGTATTACGGCCTGATCGTCAAGCAGGGCCCCCGCCACCGCTACTACTTCCGGGCCGTCGGCGGCCTGGTCAACGTGGCCGAGGCGCTGCACGACGGGACGATCATCCCCTCGATCCTGAACCGCGCCTATGGATCCGACTTCGAGCGGCTGCCGGAGAAGACCCTCAACAAGGTCAACTTCCTCGTCGGGATGCTCTCCTACCGGGCCAACAAGCTCGACGAGGCGCAGGAGTTCCTCTCCGCGGTCCCGAAGAAGAGCAGCTACTACGCGAGGGCGCGCTACCTGTACGGCCTCTCGCTCGTGAAGAAGGAGCCGAAGGCGGCGGTGAAGCTCTTCAAGGAGGTCATGGCCCTCCCCGAGAACCAGTACTACGACTACAGCAACGTCCGCGAGCTGACCCGGCTCGCCATCGCCCGGACCGAGTACGGCATGGGCCAGTACCAGGAGGCGGTCGACTGGTACCATTCCGTGCCGCGCTTCTCGAGCTATTGGGACCAGGCGTTGTTCGAGGACGGGTGGGCGGAGTTCCAGGCGGGCGAGGCGGGGAAGGCGCTCGGGTCCCTCGAGGCGCTCCACGCCCCCCAGTTCGAGGGCGCCTTCGCGCCCGAGTCCTGGATCCTGAAGGCGACCATCTACTTCTTCAACTGCCTCTACCCCGAGACCAAGGGCGCGGTGAACGGCTTCCGGCGGATCTACCTGCCGATGAACCAGAAGATCCAGGCCGCGCTCACCGGCGAGCACGACTACGACTACTACGCGAAGCTCATCGCCCAGCCGAAGGGGGAGCTGCCGCTGGCGGTCGTCAACTACCTGCTTGGCAACCAGCGCGTGCTCGGCTTCAAGGACTACATCGAGGAGTTGGTGCGGGAGAGGGCGATGGTCGATTCGCTCTCCTCGTGGCGGGAGAGCGGGCTGCAGGCCGAGGTGGCGCAGCTCATCGACACCCAGGCCCAGACGCTCGACCGGCTCACCGGCAAGTTCGTCGAGGGGCGGCTCAAGTACGCCTCGAAGGTGATCGACGGCTTCGACAGCCAGGCCGAGATCATCCTCTTCGAGACCGTGAAGGCCGAGAAGGAGCTGATCGAGCGCGGGGTGGACTCGAGCGCCAAGCTCGCAGGCCAGCAGCTCTATCGGGCCAAGGTGCCGGATCCGAACTGGGACTACTGGGCCTTCGAGGGCGAGTTCTGGATCGACGAGATCGGCTACTACGAGTACACATTGAAGAACGGCTGCGCGCTGCGGCAGGAAGGACGCTAGGATGAGGATCTCGACGGTCCGGTGGCGCGGCGTCGCGCTCTCCCTGGGACTCTTCGCGGCGGCGGGGCTCGCGGCGGAGACGATCGCGCTCCCGGCCGCGCTCGCCCGTAAGAAGAAGAAGCGTCCGGTCAAGAAGAAGAAGGCCGTCCGGAAGGGACCGGCCGCCCCCAGGAAGAACAACATCCTCTCCATGAAGTCTGCGGTCAAGGAGAAGAAGATCCGGACGGGCCCGGTCGCCTACGCCAAGTCGAAGCTCACCGCGGCGCAGCGCGACCAGAAGGCCGACGAGAAGCGGACGGAGGAGATCGACGACCTGAAGCGGATCATCCCGCGCGTCCAGGACGGCCCGCAGAAGGCGGACCTCCTCTTCCAGCTCGCCGAGCTCTGGTGGGAGAAGAGCAAGTTCGTCTACTTCAAGGAGATGGAGGCCTGGGAGAAGGCCGAGCGGGAGTACGTCGAGGCGCAGAACCAGGGGAAGAAGGGACTCGTCGAGCCGAAGGCCAACCAGCGCGAGTCGGACATCTACCGGGACCAGGCGGTCGAGCTGTACGAGAAGATCCTCGACGGCTATCCGACCTATCCCCGCAAGGACGAGGTGCTCTTCAACCTCGCGTACAACCTCTACGACGAGGGGAAGCAGAACGACGCCATCGACCGCTACAAGCAGCTCATCCGCGAGTACCCGGACAGCCGGTTCGTCCCCGACACCTACGTCCAGCTCGGCGAGCACTTCTTCAACCACAACGACCTCGTCCGGGCGCGAACGGCCTACGAGAAGGCGCTCGCCTACAACCTCCCGGGGATCTACGCGTTCGCCCTCTACAAGCTCGCCTGGTGCGACTTCAACGCCGGCGACTACGAGGGGGCGCTGAAGAGGTTTCAGCACGTCGTCGCCTATCAGGAGGACGCGCTGCGCAGCGGTCCCCACCGCGGGCGCCACAGCAAGATCCTCCTCAAGAACGAGGCGCTCGGAGACATGGTCCTCACCTGGGGACAGCTCGACGCCGTCGACCGGGCCCGCGACTACTACGCGCAGCACGCCTCGCGCAAGAAGACCCACCACCTGATGGCCCGGCTCGCGAACCTCTACTTCGACGCCGGCAAGTGGGAGAACGCGACCAAGGCCTACCGGCTGATCATCGAGGAGGACCCGAACGACCCGCAGGACCCCGCCTACCAGGCCAACATCGTCAAGGCGTACGAAGGGCAGCGGATGCGGGACAACGTCCGGGTCGAGTTGAAGAAGCTCGTCGACCTCTACAAGCCGGGCAGCGACTGGGCGCAGGCGAACTCGCGCAACAAGAGCGCGCTCGCCGACGCCTACGATCTCACCGAGGGATCGATGCGCGAGCTGGTGACCGACTACCACCAGGAGGCGCAGAAGACGAAGAGCGTCGCGACCTACCGGCTGGCGCGCGACATCTACAAGGAGTACCTCGACAACTTCCCCACCTCCGAGCAGGCGTACAACCTCCGCTTCTACTACGCGGAGATCCTCTTCGCCCTCCAGGAGTGGGACAAGGCTGCGGAGCAGTACGGGCTCGTGGTCCAGAAGGATCCGAAGGGGGTCTACAGCAAGTCGGCGGCCTACGACGAGCTGCTCTGCTACGAGAAGCTGGTCGCCATCGCGAAGGGGACGCTCCAGCAGCACGAGCTCGCGGACAACGAGAAGATCGTCGAGGGGGCGAACAAGGGGACGATCACCCGCGTCAAGCAGCTCAAGGTCGAGAAGGGGATGAAGGAGGAGCCGATCCCTCACTGGGAGCAGCTCCTCGCGGACGCCTGCGACCGGTACGCGAAGCTCTTCCCGGGATCCACGGACGAGGTCATCGTCCGCTACAAGGCCGCGTTCATCTATTACGATCACTACCACTTCGTGGAGGCGGGCAAGCGGCTCGGCGTGGTCATCACCAAGTGGCCGCAAAACGAGCTGGCGGAGAAGGCGGCCGATCTGATCATCGACGCGCTGGCGGGGCAGCAGGAGGTCCGCGAGCTCAACGAGCTGGCCTGGAAGTTCTACAAGAACCACCTGCTTGCCAAGCCGGGATCGAAGTTCGCGCTCCACCTGATGGACATCATCCAGCGGACGCAGTACCAGCTCGCGGTCGAGGCGTTCGGGAAGAAGGACTACGACACGTCGGGCCGGATGTTCCTCGCCTTCGTCAAGGAATTCCCGAAGAGCGAGTTCGCGCCCCAGGCGCTGCTCTCGGCGATGTACGGCTTCGAGGACGCCGACAAGCTCGATGAGGCGATCCCCCGGGGCGAGCAGCTCCTGCGCGACTACCCGAAGAACCCGCTCGCCCAGAAGGCCCTGGAGGGGCTCGGCCACGATTACGAGAAGATCGCTGACTTCGAGAAGGCCGCGGCGACCTACGAGAAGTTCGCCGAAAAGTACCCGAAGGACCCGAAGGCCGCGGACGACCTCTTCAACGCGGCGCTCTGGTACGAAGGGCTCGGCCAGTTTGGCAAGGCGAGCGCGCTCTACGGCAAGTACATGAAGGTCTACAAGACCCGCAAGGATGTCCCGGACATCCAGTTCACGCTCGGCCAGATCGCGGAGAAGCAGAAGGACTGGAAGGCGGCGGCCAAGGATTACGATCTCTACGTGCGGCAGTACGCCCACGTGGTGGGGGCCGCGCGCGTCTACGAGGCTCGGGTCCGGCAGCGGGATGCCCTGCGGCGGGCGGGCGACGATCGGACGGCGCAGAAGCTCGGCGAGGAGCTGCTCAAGGGCTACGGCAGCCTCCCCGCGGAGGCGCGCAAGCAGTTCGACGTGCTGCACGCGTATGCCCAGCTCCGGTTCAGGCAGCTCGACCCGATGTGGGCGAAGTACGTGGCGGTCCGGTTCGACAGCACGAGCGCGAAGAAGGTCGCCGAGCAGCTCAAGACGAAGCTGAAGCTCTTGCCTGAGGTCAAGAGCGCCTACACGGCGGTTCTCGCGTTGGGCGACGGCGACTGGGGCATCGCGGCGCTGACCCGGATCGGTCTTGCCTACCTGGACTACTCGAAGGACCTGACCGACTCGCCGGATCCCAAGGGGCTCACGCCCGAGCAACTGGACATGTACCACTCTGAGCTGGAGAACCGGGCGCTGCCCGCCGAGGACAAGGGGATTGACTCCATCGAGACCGCCCTCAAGAAGAGCTCCGAGCTCGAGGTTTACAACGACTGGGTGCTGAAGGCCGAGGATCAGGAGAACAAGTTCCGGCCCGACACCTACGGTCCGATCCATGTTCTGCCGTATGAGGGCAGCGAGTTCTTCGCGGTCGCGCCGCTCCAGACCTCGGTGGAGGCTTCGCCCGGGACGGGGCGGACCGCGGCCGGCGGCGCAGGCGGCGAACGGTAGAGAGGAAAGAGGAGCGTGCGATCCATGAACTGGATGAAGACCTCACCGGGGCCGCTGCTGCTCGCCGCGCTGGCCGCCTGTGGCGGGGCGAGCCAGGCGGTGAAGCCGCAGCCCGTCGCGCAGGAGATCCAGGCGCCCCCGGAGCCCAGCTCGGCCGACTGGTTCGCGCGGGGCGTCCAGGCGGCGCGGGCGAAGGACACAGCGGCGGCGAAGGCGGACTTTCAGAAGGCGCTCGACAAGGAAGGGAAGCTCGCCGCCGCCCACTTCGATCTCGGATGGATCGCTGAGCAGGAGGGGAAGCTCGGCGACGCGGAGCGCGAGTACCAGGCGGCGCTCCAGGCCGATCCCGATGACCTCGCGGCGGTCCTCAACCTGGGCCACGTCTATCGTCTGCAGGAGCGCCACCAGAAGGCGATCACCCTGTTCACCCAGACGCTCGCGAAACATCCGTACGATGTCAGGGTGCTGAACAACCTCGTGGTCGCCTACCGGCTCGCCAAAGAGTATGGAAAGGCCATCCAGACGGTCCACCGGCTGCTCGCGCGCGCGCCGACGAACCCCGAGGCTTACAAGAACCTCGCGCTCGTTTACTCGGACATGGGCAACTACCGGATGGCCGAGTTCATCAGCGCGAACGCGAAGAAGCTCGACGCGAAGGATCCGGGGGTCTACAACAACCTGGGCCTCGTCGACCTGAAGCTCGAGGATCGGCCAGGCGCGCTCGCCGAATTCCAGAAGGCCATCGAGCTCGACCCGGGGTTCGCCCCCGGGCACGCGAACATCGGCGCGATGGCCCTCTCCTTCCGGGACTACCGGACGGCGCTGCGGGAGTTCGGGAAGGCGAGCCAGCTCGTGCCCAATCGCTGGGAATGGCACCTGGGCACGGCGTGGGCGCTCGCGGGCCTGAAGAAGCCCGGGGAGGCCGTCGCCGAGTTCGACCGGGTCCTGGCGATCCTCCCGGATCAGCCGGACGCGGTCTTTGGGCTCGCGGGGGCGGCCAAGGCGCAGAAGCAGTTCGACAAGGCGGCCGAGTATCTGCGGCGCTATCTGGCCTTGCCGGGCGAGTTGGCCCAGCGGGACGACGCGCGGAAGATGCTGGATTCGGTCGAGCACATGAGGAAGAGCCTGGCCCCGCCCAAGCCGGAGAGCCGCGTGGGGATGGCGGCGGAGAAGCCGGGGCCGGCGGTGAAGGGAGCGGCCAAGGGTGATGCGAAGGCCGGCGCGGTGACGCCCTCGAAGGCCAGCGCCCCGCCGCCGGCGGCCGCCGGGACGGGAGCCGCCAAGGGCGGCGAGAAGACCGCGTCGGCCCCGGCGCGAGAGGCGGCGCCGGCGAAGGCGGGAGGAAAGTCCGGAACGCCCGCGGGAGCCGGAGCGCCGAAGCAGGCGGCGCCGGCCCCGGCGCCCAGCGCGCCGGCCGCGAAGGCCGGCGGCGCCAAGAAGACGCCGGTGGTGGAGGCGAAGGCTGCGGCGACGGCTCCCAAGTCGGCCCCCGCCGACGACAAGGGCGGGGAGGAACCCGATGACGAGTAACCCGACTTTCGCCCGGCGCCGTTCGAGAGTATCATCAGACGATTCGTCGCCGGGTTGGCGCGGTCCATGGAGGCGCAGATGATAACGACGGTCGGGCGGCCGGCCGGGGTCTCGGCGGTCGCGAGGTTGCTCGTCGCGGCCCTCGGAGTCGGAGTGCTCGTCGCGGCGCCCCGGGCGGTGGCGCAGGACGAGAAGACGGTCCACGAGGCCGACCGGACCGTGTTCAAGAAGAAGACGGTCATCGACTTCAACGACGTGACGCTCGAGGGCGATCTGACGAAGCCCGAGGGGTCGTACATCCTGAACCGGCGTGCCACGAAGTTCGGCTCGCTGATCAAGTTGCGGGACAACTTCAACCCCGAGCTGCAGAAGTCCGTCGACAACCTGTAGGCAGGAAATGGGAGAACGGGCATGACGACGATCCCCAAGATTGAGCTCGAGATCAGCGGGCCCGAGGGCCTGATCCGCCAAGAGACCCTCACCCAGGAGAGCGTGGTCGTCGGCAGTGGACCCGACGCGACGATCCAGGTCCCGGATCCGCTGGTGTCCGCGGCCCACTTTCGGCTGACGCTGGAGAGAGGCGGGGTCGTCACCCTGCGTGACCTGGGGAGCGAGGCCGGGACGCGGCTGCGCGGCCAACCCGTGAAGGAGCCGATCGCCCTGTCGAGCGGCGACCGGATCGAGATCGGTTCGACGACGGTTCGGATCGTCTTCGGGGAGGCTGACGCGACGGAGGTCGTCACGCTCCCGGCGAAGACCGAGGCGGCCGGCGAGGAGCGGACCGAGAGCGGCGTTGGGCCGGGCCCCGAGCGGCGCGGCGCCGCGGTTCGGAAGGGAGGCCGGACCGCCGAGGGCGCGCTGTCGGGCTTCCAGGGACCGGCGCTCGTGCTGGGAGAGAATGGCCATCGCCTCCTCAATGAGGAATTTCCACAGGAGGAGGCCCCCAGCGAGTCCGAGCGGCAGCTCGAGATCGCGTTGCTCTGGGGCGACACGCTCATCGAGGTCCGGACGTTCGCGGCGGGCGCGGCGGTGCGGATCGGGCCGGGCAAGGAGAACGACTTCCAGCTCTACGGGGAGGCGATCGGGGAGAGCTTCGAGTTGGTGTCGGCGGGCGGCGAGACGGCGATCCATTCGCCTCCGGGAGCGAAGGCGCTCGTCCGGCGCGAGGGTAAGGACACGGCGGCGGCCGGTGACGTGCGGCTGGGGCTCGCGGACCGCTGCCTCCTGACGCTCGACACGACCCACTTGATCTTTCGGTGGGTCAAGCCGGTGAAGAGGTTCAAGACCAGCTTCTTCGATTCGGTCGATTTCTACTTCACGAAGGTGCTCTCCGTCGCGTTCATGGTCCACTTGGTGCTGCTGATCGGGTTCTGGATCACGCCGCTCAACAACGAGCTGCTCTCGGAGGACCTCTTCAAGAACCCGAATGCGTTCGCCAAGCTGATCATCCAGCCCCCTCCCAAGGAGAAGAAGCACAAGTTCGAGGACCTCTCCGGCGTGAAGGAAGGGGCCAAGGCGAAGGGCAAGGAGGGGAAGTTCGGAAAGAAGGAGGCGAAGAAGGATCAGGCGGCCCCCTCCAAGAAGGGCTCGCCGATCGTCGATGCCCACAAGCGGGAAGAGGACCGCACGAAGATCATGAAGGCCGGCTTGTTGGGCGCGCTCGGGGGCGCCGAGGGGGCTGCTTCGAACATCTTCGGCCCTGGCGGCCTGGGGACCGGCATCAACAACGCGCTGGGCGGACTCAAGGGCGGCGCCGGGATGGGGGATGCCCACGGGGTGGGCGGACTTGGCAGCCGGGGGACTGGTCCGGGCGGGGGCGGCACCGCGCTGGGACTCGGCGGCCTCGGCAACAAGGGCACGGGTCACGGCTCCGGCGGCAACGGCCTCCTCGACCTCGGCGGCCACGGCAAGGGCACGACGCGGATCGTGCCGGGCCGCACCATCGTGCAGGGCTCCCTGTCCAAGGAGATCATCGGTAAGATCATCCGGCGCCACTGGAACGAGATCAAGTACTGCTACGAGACGGAGCTGAACAAGAACCCGAACTTGTATGGCAAGGTCGCCGTCGCCTTTACGATCGACGGCGCCGGTTCGGTCTCCGACGCGAACGTGAGCGAGACCACGATGAATAACCAGAACGTGGAGAACTGCATGGTCATGCACATCCGCCGCTGGCGCTTCCCGGAGCCGAAGGGTGGCGGCGAGGTGTTCGTGACCTACCCGTGGGTCTTCAAGGCCGCGGGCGACGACGAATGAACGGGTAGCTGGCTTTTTCCCTCAAGGAAGGACCGGATGAGCATCTCGAGAAAGACGGGAGGAGTCCTGGCGGTCGTGGCGTCGCTCGTCTGCGCCGCGCCGGCCTTGGCCGACAGCCAGCTCGACCTGTCATCGATCTCTTCGACCGGATCGCCCGAGCCGGTGCGCACGGGTTTCTACATGGAGACGGAACTCGGCGCCTTCATGACGCTCGGCGGAGCGGAGAGCTACTCGAACACCGAGGCGTTCCTCGGACTCGGCGTCGGCTACGATCTCCTGACGGTGGCGCTGGGAACGCTCTCGGCCGGGCTGCAGTTCCAGCTCGCGCCCAGCGCGGCCGACTGTTACATCACCGGCCCGGGTGGAGCCGACGCCTGCCCGGCGTCGGGTTCCAGCACGTTCACCATGGCCGCGGTCGACGCCGTGGTCAGCTTCCGGTTCCAGATTCTCAATCGCCTCTACATCCCGGCCCGGCTCTTCGGCGGCATGGCCGACTTCACGCCTCTACCCCGCTGCGACCTAGCGGCCAACTCGTGCCCGAGCCCGACCGGCGTCGCCGCCGCCAACCCGGCGGGCGATGTCTGGGAGCCTACGTTCGGAGGGGCGACGGGGATCGAGTGGGCCACGGGCTTCGACCACTTCACGATCGGCCTGGAGGCCTCGCTGCGTCTCGTGCCGGTGATGAACATGATGGGCGTCGCGATCTACCCGCGCATCAAGTACACGTTCTGATCTTCGCGCGGCGCGACCTTCCCGGATCGATCCGATCCTGGCCGCGCCGGGCCGTGATCTCCAGAAGGCCGGGCTCGGCCCGCGTCCCTCAGCTCCTTGACACCGGGGGCAGATTTCCGTAGAAGTCGCGCCCTCGGCTGGCCGAGTGAGGGGGGCGGGCCGCGTAAGGAGCGCAATGTCGGTAAGACTGAGGTTGTCCCGGGCAGGAGCGAAGAAGCGTCCCTTCTACCACGTCGTGGTGGCCGATGAGCGGATGCCGCGCGACGGTCGCTTCATCGAGCAGGTGGGAACCTACGATCCCGGCGTCACGCCGCCGGCGGTCGAGTTCGACCGCGCTCGGATCGAGTACTGGCTGTCGAAGGGAGCGCAGCCGAGCCAGGCGGTGGCCGATCTTCTGCGCCGCTCGGCGGGCGATGCGCCTCGCGCCGCGGCAGTCGTCTCGTCGTGAGGGATTTGGTTGAGTTCATCGTTCGCGCACTGGTCGACGACGAGCAGGCGGCGGCGGTTCGAGAGATGTCGCGCGGGGAGGAGACGGTGCTGGAGGTGACGGTGGCGCCCGCGGAGATCGGGCGGCTCATCGGTCGCCAGGGGCGAACCGTCAAGGCAATCCGGATGGTCGTGGCGGCCGCGGAGAAGGGCGGCGGCCGGCCGCCGGTGGTCGAGATTGTCGGAGCCTGACCGTCCCCCTCCGGACCAGGTGATGCCGATGGCGATCGTTCTTCGAGCGCGCGGGTTACGCGGAGAGCTTGTCGCCCGGTTGTTCAATCCGGCGTCGGAGCTGTGGCGATCGGGCGAGCGCTTCTGGGTGGACGCGAAACAAGGACCGGGGCGCTGGCTCGAACTGGAACAGGTGCGGCGGCACGGCGGCGAGGCGTTCCTCGCGATGGCGGGGATCCGGACCCGCGAGCAGGCGGAAGACCTCGTCGGAGCTGAGGTGGGTGTAGATCGGGCGCGGCTTCCGGCGGCCCCGGCGGGCGAGGTGTACCTCGCCGACCTCGTGGGCTGGACGGTGCAGGATCGGAGCGGCCGAAGCCTCGGCCGGGTGATCGAGCTCGTGGAGGCTGGGAAAACCGACTTCCTGGTGGTAGAAGAGGGGGCCGAGCGAAATCTCCTGCCGGTTCAGGCCGGGCTCCTCCGGTCGGCCGATGCAGGCGCGCGCCTCGTGACGTTGAGCGTGGAAGTCGAGACCGGTTCGGAAAACTCCATCGATTGAGCCACGGTCGTGAGCGAAGCGCTGAAGATCGAGATCCTGACGCTGTTCCCTGGAATGGTGCGCCCGTCGCTGGGGGAGAGCATCCTGGGGAAGGCGCGCGAGCGGGGGCTCGTGGAGATCGAGGTCACCGATATCCGTTCGTTTGCGACCGGACCTCACCGGGTCACCGACGACGCGCCCTACGGTGGGGGCGCGGGGATGGTCCTCAAGCCGGAGCCGCTCGTCGCGGCGATCGAGGCGGCGCGTGCCCGTCTCCCGGGGGCCCTCGTCCTGTTGCTCTCGCCGCAGGGCCGGCGGTTTCAGCAGAGCGTCGCGGACGAGCTGGCGGCGAGCGGGTCGTTCATCCTGGTCTGCGGTCGTTACGAGGGCGTGGACGAGCGGGTGGTGGAGTTCGTCGACGGCGAGCTGTCGCTGGGAGACTTCATCCTGTCGGGCGGCGAGATCGCCGCGCTCGCGGTCGTCGACGCGGTGGCTCGCCTGTGGCCGGGCGTCCTGGGCAACGACGCCTCGGCGCAGGAGGAGAGCTTCGCCGAGGGGCTGCTCGAGCATCCGCAGTATACGCGGCCGCCGGAGTTCCGGGGCCGGCGGGTGCCCGCGGTGCTCCTCTCCGGCGACCACGCGGCCATCGCTCGGTGGCGACGCGAGCAGGCGCTCGAACGGACGGCCCATCGCCGGCCGGATCTCGCCGCGCACCGAGCGTTCGCGGCGGGAGAGAGACGGGTGGATTTGGCGGCCGCGGCAGTCCCGGCGGCGCAAGGAGGCGAACGATGAGGCACGAAGCGTTGGAGTTCATCGAAGGGCGGCAGCTCCGGAAGGACGTTCCTCAGTTCAGGGCAGGGGACACCGTCCGGGTCCACACGAAGATTCGCGAGGGCGACAAGGAGCGGGTGCAGATCTTCGAGGGCGTCGTCCTGCGGCGGCGCCAGGGCTACAACCGCGCGACGTTCACGGTGCGGAAGATCAGCTACGGCGTCGGCGTCGAACGGATCTTCCCGACCCACAGCCCGCGGATCGATCACATCGAGGTCGTCGCCCAGGGGAAGGTGCGCCGCGGGCGCCTGTACTACCTCCGGCGCCTCCAGGGACGCGCCGCCCGGATCGAGCGGGAAGAGCCGGGAGCCGCTGAGGCCACGGGCCAGGCGCCGGGCGAGGCCGAACCCGCGAAGCCCGAGTGATCCTTCGCGAGCTGGCGGTGCGGGGCATGCCGGGCCTCGCCGCCGGCCGCTGGGCGTTCGCGCCGGGGCTCAACGCCGTATCGGGCAGCGCGGCTGCGACGGGGGGATTCGTGCAGGCTCTGCTGTCGCTGCTCTTCCAGGGCGACGGATGGGCGGCCGGCGGACGCGCCGGGTTGACGTTCGCCGGCCGCGACGGAGGAACCTACAGCCTCATCGCCGCCGCAGGCTCTCCACCGGAGCTGCGCCGGCTCGACGGCGCGACGGGGCGCTTCGAACCGCTCGCGGCCGGCGACGGTCTCTCGCGCCCGCTGGCCCTCGCCGGCTTGCCGGAACGCGGGGTCTTCGATTCGCTCTTCCTGTTCGCCGATCCCTCCGTGCCCCGCTCGGATCCGCCGGCGCCGCCCGCGGCCGGCGGCGGGCGCATCGAGAGTCGGCTCGACGAGCTGGCGGGGGGCGTGGCCGGGACGGCGCAGCGATCGCCGGCCGACTTGCGGCAGCGGTTGGCGGAGGCCGAGGCCGAGCTGCCGGCGGCTCTCGCGGCGGAGGAGAGCCAGGCGCGGCTCGACGATCTCCAGCAGAAGCTCGCCCCCGCGGAGGAGGCGTTCCAGGGCATCCAGCGGCTCCGCGCCGAGCTGGCGCAGATCGACGGGGAGCTCTCCCGGCTTCCGGAGATCGGACCGGAGATCGCCGCGCAGATCGAGCGGCTCCCGCAGCTCGCCCACAAGCGGGACGAGGCCCTCCGCCGGATCGCGGACGAGCGGCGGGAGCTCGAGGAGAATGCCCGGCGCGTTCGCCGGCCCATCGGGCGGCTCACCCAGGACCGCCTCTTTCTCTCCGGGCTCCTCGGCGGGATTGGGGCGGTTGTCCTCGCCGCCGCCCTCACGGGCCGCTTCCCGATCTGGCGATACGCGGCGCTGCTCGACATCCCCGGCTTCGGCCTCGCGGCCCTGCGCGCGTCCGTCTGGTTGTCCGCGGCGGGGCGCGAGCGGGCCTGGGAGCGGAAGCGGGCGCTCCTGCGGGAGGGGGAGGCGAGGGCCAGGCAGGCGTTCGATGGCGACGTGGGGCAGGCGGCGGCGCTGATGAAGGCGCTCGGGCTCGCGACCTCGGCGGAGCTCGCGGAGCGGGTGACCGCGCGCAACGAGCTCCTCGCGCGCCGGGTCGGGACGGAGGCCGCGCTCTTGGCCGCGGAGCAGGACGCCGCGTTCCAGGCGGCGGCCTCGCAGCGAGCCGCGCTCCGGCGACAGGTGGCGGATGAGGAGGCGAAGCTCGCCGAGGCTCCTCCGCGATCGGCCGGGGAGCTCCAGCACGAGATCTCCGAGCTGCGGGCGGAGATCGCCCGGCAGGGCGCCGTCGCGGCCGGCCGCGCCTTCGCCGAGGGGCCGTTCGCGACCGACGCGGCGGCCGAGCTGTTTCGCCGCGCCGCGGAAGGGTTCGGCGTCGTGCTGGCGGAGCTGGTGGCGGCGGTTCGCGATCGCGGTGGCCGGTACGTCGAGGCGCTCACCGGGGGGCGCCTGGGGGCCCCGGAGCTCTTGCCGGATGGCACCCTCGCGCTCTCCAGCGCCGGAGCGCCGGCGGCCTTCGCGCGGCTCGAAGGGTCGGATCGGGCCGCTTGCCTCCTCGGCCTGCGGCTCGCGCTCGCCGAACGGTGGCTGGCCAGCCGGAGGATGTTCCTGGTCATCGACGAGCGGGCGACGTTCCCGGACGAAGCCCGCCGCCGGCTCGTGGCCCGCATGGCGCATGGCCTCGCGGCGACCGCGCAGGTCTTCTGGCTCGGCGAGGCCGCGGCGTCGCTCGCCAGCCGTACGGTCGCGCTTGGCTCGTGACGGGCGGCGTCAGCTCGGACGGGCGGGCGAGGATGCCGCGGCGGCGGACCTCGCGCGGCGGGGATTCACCATCGTCGCCCGGAACGAGGCCTGCCGTCACGGCGAGATCGACATCGTCGCCCTCGGCGAGGGGTGCCTCTGTTTCGTCGAGGTGCGCACCCGCGGGCGGCCGGGCATCCTGCCGGCGGAGACGGTCGACTCCCGCAAGCAACGGCGCATCGTCGCGGCGGCGCGCGCCTGGCTCCTCGCGCACCCTGCCGACCGCCCCATCCGCTTCGACGTGGCGAGCGTCGTCCGCGGGCCCGGCGGGCGCCTCACGGTCGAACTCTTGCGCAACGCCTTCGACGCGGGGGAGTGAGGTGCCGGGGATCCTCTGGCTCGTCGCGACGCCCATCGGGAACCTCGGCGACCTGACGCTGCGGGCCATCGAGGTCCTGCGGTCCGTGGATGCGGTGATCTGCGAGGACACGCGCCGAACGCGGGTGCTCCTCTCCGCTCACGGCGTGGGGGCGCGCCTCCTCTCGCTGCCGGCGTTCGACGAGCGGGCCCGGGCCGAACCGCTCGTCGCCCGGCTCGAGCGGGGCGAGACGCTCGCCCTCTGCACCGACGCGGGGAGCCCCGCGCTCAGCGACCCCGGGCAGGCACTCGTCGAGTTGGCCGTCTCGCGCGGGATCCGGGTCACCGCCGCGCCGGGTCCCAGCGCGGCGGTCGTCGCGCTGGAGCTGTCCGGATTGCCGGCGGACCGCTTCTTCTTCGCCGGCTTCCTCCCCCGCAAGGGGGGGGCGCGGCGCGAGGCGCTGGCGGTCCTCGCCTCGCTCCCCGCGACGATCGTCCTCTTCGAGTCGCCGAGACGCCTCGCGGCGACGCTCGCCGACCTGCGGGCAGCCCTCGGCGACCGGCGGGCGGCCGTCTGCCGCGAGCTCACGAAGCGGTACGAGGAGGTCGTCCGCGGGACGCTCGGGGATCTCCTCGTCCGCTTCACCGGCGAAGTCCCGGGCGAGATCGCCGTCGTCGTGGCCGGGGCCGCTCCCGCCCGCTCCGAGGCCGCGGAGCCGCTGGACGACGCGATCGGCAGGCTGGCCGCCCAGGGATTGCGAACGCGCGAGATCGCCCGCGTCCTCGCCTCCGAGCGGGGGCTGCCCGCCCGCGAGGTCTACGCGCGCGCCCTCGACCTCGCGTCTAGAAAGTGAACATCAACGTCCCCGTGAAGCTCCCGATCAACGAGTTCTGGAGCATGAAGCGGTCGCCGGGGTTGTCGTAGCGGAAGTCGAAGTTCGGGTTCTGGGCGGGTGAGCGCACCTGGACGTTGCAGCCCGTGCCCGAGCAGCTCCCGGTGCCGCCGCCGAGGTTCTCCATGGTGAGCCAGTGGTCGGTGTCGTGCGCGAGCATGAAGTTCAGCATCAGCTCGAACCATCGGTTCGCCCGGAAGTAGAGCCCGACCTGCCCTCCGAGCCGCGCGAAGTCCTGCTGGTAGGTGAGCGCCTGGAGCAGGTCGGACAGCTCGGTATAGGTGCGCGCCTGGCTGTGGTACTCGGTGAGGAAACGGAAGTCGAGGTTGACCTTCTGTTCTTCCTTCGGGTTCTCGTAGGCGATGATCTCTGAGCCGAACCAGAAACCGCCCAGGTAGACGGGGGTCGCCTGCGTCTGCGCCTGGGTCCAGGGGCCCGAGTAGCAGTTGATGCGCGCCTCGCCGCCGCTGTTCGGGTAGGGGTTGTCGCAGTTGTCGTACACGCCGCCCGCGCTGCGCGGGATGTCTCCGTAAAGCTCGATGTACGGGTCGAAGATGCCGCGCCGCTTCGAGAGGGCGGTCCAGGGTTGGAAGTGGTGGAACTTGTCGCCGATCGCGGAGATCTGTCCCGGCGCCCCCGGGCCGTAGCTGACCACGGTCGGGTCCATGGGCGCGGCGCTCGGGGCGGCGTAATCGAACGCGATGACCCAGGTCGGGTCCGTCGGGTCGTCGTCCTCGGAGGTCACCGCCCAGGCCGCACCGATGCCGATGTTGCCGACGACGAAGCCGCCGCGGTCGCTCACGATCGGCAGGGTGTTCGCTCCGTTGGCCGCCGGCGTGACGAGCGGCTCCGGCGGCACACCGTTCGAACAGACGCCGCCGGCGAGGACCGGCCCTTCGGGACATACGGACGGCGTCTTGTCCACGCTGATGTTCGCTTCGTTGGAGACGCTCGAGTAGTTCCACGTCTGCCGGTCGTCGATGACGATCGGCACGTTCAGGTGCAGCTCCAGATTGTGCCAGATGCCCACGGCCGCCCGCAGCGGGAGGACCATGCTCGTCCGCTGATAGGACATCTCGGTCGCGAGGTAGAGGCCGCCCCCGCTCTTGTTGGGCTGCCCCGGCGGGCTCGGGTGGATGGTCTCCCGGCTGATGGTCGCGCTCTCGTCGGTGCCGACGAAGCTGGTGAAGAAGTCGATCTCCACCGGCCACTCGTCGGTGCCCGCGGTGGCGACGTGCGTCACCTGCGCGGCGAGCGCGGCGGACGAAGACCCGAGCACGGCCAGGGCTGCGAGACGGCGAAGCACGGCCCCTTCCGAAAGCGAGGAAACGCCGAGAAGAAAACGACCAAGAACTACCAGGCGAGGGAGCGACCGTCAAGGGCGATTCGCGATGATTCGTGATGATCCCACGGAGCGAGGTCTGACAAGCGCGAAGCTCTCAACGTTCGGTGGGCAGAGATGGGCTGTCGGACGATCGGGACCACGGAGCGGTCGTCCGTCGCTACAGACTCGCGAGGCGCCGGGGGCGCGCCGCTTCCTGGTCTCCCCGGGGCGCGAAGGGGGGAACGTCGGGTGGCGAGCCTACGACATGACCTGGGTCAAGTGTTCGACTGGAAGGATCGGCTAGCATGCGACGTTCCCTGGCCCATCCTTGGGAGGGTGTATCGTGCGCGTTCTGCTGGTCTGGCCCCATTTCGAGAGCTTCTCCTTCTGGAACTTCGAGAAGGTTTGCGAGATCGTCGGCGTCAAGTACATGACGCCCCCCCTGGGCCTGCTCACCGTGGCCGCCCTGCTGCCCAGGAACTGGGACCTTCGCGTCGTGGACGAGAACGTGCGGATGCTCAGCGACGACGACTTCAAGGGCGTGGATCTGGTGATCGTCAGCTCCAAGATCGTCCACCGGCTGCGGGCCGTCGAGGTGATCAAGATGGCCCGCTCCCGCGGGCTGCCCGTCGCGGTCGGCGGTCCCGACCCGACGCTGACCCCCCAGCCCTACGTCGACGCCGGCGTCAACTATCTGTGCCGAGGGGAAGGGGAGCTGACGGTCCCGAGGTTGCTCGAGGACCTCGCGAAGGGCGTCCAGCAGGCGACCTACAACGCCCACGCGGAGCTCGCCGACATCACGAAGACGCCGCCGCCGCGCTTCGATCTCATCGACCACCGGGACTACCTGTACGTCGGCATCCAGTACTCGCGCGGTTGCCCGTACCACTGCGAGTTCTGCAACGTCATCGACATCTTCCACAACAAGTTCCGGACCAAGACCCTCGAGCAGATCCTCGCGGAGTTCGACCTCGTCTATTCGCTCGGCTACCGGGGCCAGCTCGACTTCTTCGACGACAACATCGCGGGCGACATGAAGGCGGTCAAGCCGTTCCTGCGCGGCATCGCCGCCTGGATGAAGGACCACCACTACCCGTTCACGCTCTCGACCTCGGTCACCCTGAACATCGCGAAGGATCCCGAGCTGCTCGATCTCATGCGCGAGGCGCGCTTCCGGTTCCTGCTCGTCGGCATCGAGAGCCCGGACCCGAACGCGCTGGCCGCCGCGCAGAAGCCGCAGAACACAGGCTTCTCGATCCCGGAGGCCTGCGACGCGATCTACCGGCGGGCCGGCTGCACCATCCACTCCGGCTTCCTGCTCGGCCTCGACGGCGAGGCGGGCGACATCGCCGACCAGATGTGCGAGACGATCGACGCCTGCTCGATCCCGTGGGTCATGGGGGGGGTCGTCTTCCCGCTCCCCGGCACCCAGCTCGCCCTCCGCCTCGAGCGCGAGGGGCGCCTGTTCGAGATGGCCAAGGGCGACCGGATCCTCGAGATCGCCCGCGATCAGATCTCGGCGGGGATTCAGTTCCGCACCCAGCGGCCGCCCGCCGACGTGCTGCGCGACCTCGTCCGGCTGACGCGCCACGCCTTCGATCCCGAGAAGTACATGGCCCGCTGCGGCGAGGTCGCGAGCAAGCTCGGGACGATCCCGGTCCTCTTCCCCGGCCTCCGGCTGTTCCTGCGAAACCTGCGGACCCTCTTCCGCCTCATGGTGCGGATGACCCGGTCGAAGCGGACTCGCGGTCCGTTCTGGAAGGCGTTCTGGAAGGTCGTCACCAAGAACTCGGCCGGGATGGAGGCGTTCGCGACCCTCTCGGTTCTCTACCTCCACTTCGACGCCATGCTGCCGTTCGTCTACGAGCAGCTCGCGGCGCAGCAGGCCGAGCTCGAGCGGCTCGGAGAGGAGGCCTGGCTGGAGAAGAAGCTCGGGGCGGACGCGCGCAAGCCGATCCTCGCGATCGCCGCCGGACGCTAGCTCCGGGCCCCACTTGCCCCCACCCCTCGTCCCATCGTAAGGAGATCGGCCATGCAAGCGACCCCAAGACCCTGGAAGGATTCCCTCGACCACCGGGCCCTCTACCGGCTCCCGTGGACCCTGTCGGACAACGTCATCGCCTGGCTCGAGCCCACCTGGGAGTGCAACCTGTCCTGTGAAGGCTGCTACCGGGCGAACGTCGCCCAGCACAAGTCGCTCGACGAGGTCCGGCACGAGATGGAGGTCTTCGAGAAGGCGCGGACCTTCGACAGCGTCTCGATCGCCGGCGGCGATCCGCTGCTCCATCCGCAGATCGTGGACATCGTCCGGCTGGTCGCCGAGCGCGGCCACAAGCCCATCCTGAACACCAACGGCCTCGCCCTCACCGACGACAAGCTCATCGAGGAGCTCAAGCGCGCGGGCCTCGCCGGCTTCACCTTCCACATCGACAGCAAGCAGAACCGCCCCGGCTGGAAGAAGAAGGACGAGGTCGCGCTCAACGAGCTGCGCCTCTCCTTCGCCGAACGGATCGCCCGGATCGGCGGCCTCGTCTGCTCGTTCAACTCGACGGTCTACGAGGATACGCTGGAGCAGGTCCCGGACCTCGTCCAGTTCGCGCAGGACCACATCGACGTCGTCAACATCATGGTCTTCATCACCCTGCGCGGGGCGTTGCTCGACGGCGAATTCGACTACTTCCACGGGGGCAAGAAGATCGACGCCGAGCCGCTCAAGTATGCGGTCGACGAGCCGCGCCAGCGGATGGACATCAGCTCGCGGGAGGTGGTGGCGAAGATCCGGGAGCGCTTCCCGGACTTCTCCCCCGCGGCCTATCTCGGCGGCACGGAGAAGCCGGACTCCCTCAAGTGGCTGCTCACCGGTCGCGTCGGGACGCCGGGGAAGATCTTCGGTTACGCGGGTCCCCGGGTCATCGAGCTGGGGCAGACCGGCCACCACGCGATGTTCGGCACGTACATGGGCTACCTCTCCCCGTCGCTGATCCACGGGGGCAAGCTCATGTTCGCCCTCTCGCCGTTCGACGCCGGCATCCGCGCCGCCGCCGGCGCCTGGGCGCGTCACGTCGCCCGCAACCCCCTCCGGGCGCGCGACGCCGTCCACTTCCAGTCGATCATGGTCATCCAGCCGATCGACCTCCTCCCCGATGGCCGCCAGAACATGTGCGACGGCTGCCCGGACATCACCGTCCACGACGGCCAGCTCGTCTGGTCCTGCCGCCTCGACGAGTGCCTGCAGTACGGCACCTTCATCCAGACGGTTCCGAAGAAGGCGGCCGAAGAGGTCGTTTCGCTCCGGTCGAAGGCGAGCGCGTAGCCCGCGCAGGGGTTCCCCTCGGCCGGCGCGGCGCGCCGCGGTGGACCGCCGGGAGCGCCCTAGACCGGGTCGGGCTCACCCCGCCGCGGCGACGGGCCTGACGGCGGCGGGCTTCTCCGCGAACTCCCCGAGGTTCAGGTTCGCACCCACGAAGCGGTAGCGGTCGAAGCCGACGCGCTGCTTGTTGGCCACGATCTGGTAGCAGCCGCCGCGGCCTCCCTCGCCGACCAGGCACGACCAGCCGAGGAAGAGGTACCAGAGGCGGAACCAGCGCTCGCCGTACTTGGCGACGACCTTCTCCCGGTTCTTCTTCCAGTTCTGGTACCACTTGTAGATCGTGATGCCGTAGTGGACGTTGACGTTTTCGACGGAGTGGATCTCGAAGCCCGCCTTCTCGAACTGGCGGACGACGTAGTTGAGCGGCAGGCTCGCGTCGGCGCCGGGGAAGATGTACTTGGACATGAAGAGCGCCCAGGTGACGTCATGGGCGTCGTACTGGGGCCGCAGGCCGACGATCTGGAGGAAGAAGAGGCCGTCGTCGTCGAGCAGCCCCTTCACCTGGCGCAGGAACTTCTGGAAGTTCTTGATGCCGACGTGCTCGGCCATCTCCAGGCAGGAGATCTTGTTCCACGTCTGGGCCGGGATGTCGCGGTAGTCCAGGGTGAGGACCCGGACCTTCTCCGACAGGCCGCGCTGGCGGATCCGCTCGGTCGCGAAGGCGGACTGGTTGCCGGAGAGGGTGACGCCGGTCGCGTCGACGCCGAACTTCTCTGCGGTCTCCATGCAGAGCGTCCCCCAGCCGCAGCCGATGTCGAGCAGCTTCTCGCCGGGCTTGAGCTGGAGCTTCTCGCCGACGTACCGGATCTTGCGGAGCTGCGCCTCCTCGAGGGCGTCGTCGCGCCCCTCGAAGAAGGCCGAGGTGTAGACCATCGTCTCCCCGAGGAACCACTCGAAGAAGTCGTCACCGCGGTCGTAGTGGTCGCAGACGAACTTCGCGTCCACGCCCTTGCTGTGGACGAGCATGGAGGGGATGAACTTGCCGAGGATGAAGCCGACCTGGTTTCTCGTCAGGTGGTAGTTCACGAACTGGTCCTTGCGGCGCATCAGCTCGTGCATGTCCCCGACGACGTCGATCTTCCCGTCGAGATAGGACTCGAAGAAGAGGTTCATGGGGATCGGCCGGCCGCGGTAGCGCTTCTCGAGGGCCGGATCTTTGTAGATGAACCAGTTGCTCGCTTCGTCCTGCGCCATGACGGCCTCCGTTCCGGCGCCCATGCCCGCCGGCCGGCGAACCTATGACAGATCGGCGATAAAACGTCCAGCGCCGCTCCCGCGCTCCCGCCTCCGTTCGCCCGCCCACCGGGAGATCGCGGAGTTTACGCGGGGCTGCGCTCAAGCCCGTCTTATTCACGGTACGGCGTAGCGAGGCGTTCGAGACCGCGAGCCGAGAAGGGCAAGCGAGAGCAACGACCGACGAGGCGTCGCGTAAAGCACCTCCCCCCAAGTCGTTTGGAGGGTGGCAAGCCCCCCCTCTTCGCAGGCGCGGGATCGGACGCCGCAGCAGCCGGACCCTGAATAAGACGGGCTGAGCAAGACGCCGGCAACTGCGCGGACTTCCCTCGCGAATCCGGATGTCCGTCACCGCCTCCCCGCCGCCGCCTCCCCGGCAGGCCGAGATCAGCGCTCGTCTGGGCGTGATCAGCGCTCGTCTGGGCGAGTCCAGCGCTCGTCTGGGCCAGACGAGCAGCCGTCTGGGCTAGACGAGCAGCCGTCTGGGCCAGACGAGCAGCCGTCTGGGCTAGACGAGCAGCCGTCTGGGCTAGACGAGCGGCCGTCTGGGCCAGACGAGCGGCCGTCTGGGCGAGACGAGCGGCCGTCTGGGCGAGACGAGCGGCCGTCTGGGCGAGACGAGCGGCCGTCTGGGCGAGACGAGCGGCCGTCTGGGCGAGACGAGCGGCCGTCTAGGCGAGACGAGCGGCCGTCTGGGCGAGACGAGCGGCCGTCTAGGCGAGACGAGCGGCCGTCTAGGCGAGACCAGCGCTCGGCAGGCCCAGACCAGCGCTCGACAGGCCCAGATCAGCGCTCGTCCGGGGGAGACGAGTGACCGTCCGGGCGGCCTCGCCGGCCGGCGCTCCACCGGGATTGCGCACGTGGTCGTCGGCGGCCTGGCCGTGAACGCCCACGGGCATCCTTGCTCGACGGGGGGCGTCGACGACCTCGTCGACGCCGGGGAGGCGTTCGAGGGGGAGATCGTCCTGACGCACCGCGCGGCTGTTCCGTTCGAGGTCGATGGCGTGCCGATCGATGACGTCACGGCCGCCCCGCGATTCCCCGAAGCGGTGCGGTACGGTCCGCGATGAGGCGGAGTTGCCGGCGAGCCGAGCTCTGGCATGAGCTCTGCGTCCCTGCTTCAGCAGCCATGCCGAGCGCGCTTCACGAGATCCTCGTCCAGCTCTTCCGCGAGCGCCCCTCGCTCGCGATCGATTTCGTCGCCGGCCAGCTCGGCCTGCCGCTGCCCGTGGAGGCCGGCGTCGAGATCCTGTCGGGAGAGATCGAGCAGACCTCCGCACCGCAACACCGCGCGGACACTGTGCTTTTGTTCGGAGGTCCGGCGCGGGAGGGACGGCTCGGGATCGTCCTCGAAGTCCAGCTCACGATCGATTCCGCCAAGCGGTTCGCGTGGCCGGTCTACCTCGCGGGCATCCGGGCGAAGCTGAGGTGCCCCGTGGTGCTCG